>NZ_QTUQ01000001.1:453674-543139 GCF_003435745.1 Alistipes sp. AM16-43 | reverse complement strand
CGCCGTGTTGCCCCCCCCCCCCCCTGTCGTATCGGATGGTATTTACTTGCCCTGCTGCTTCACACAACGCACCTGAAGGCCGTTGGCACGGGCATAGGGCGCCGAATCATCAATGCTGGCCGAGGTGTCGAGTTTCTCGAACCAGAAATGGAGCGCCGCAGCCTGCATGTTGTCATCAGAGACAGCAGTCGTCCAGTAAAGGCCTTCCCAGGGTTGCGCCTCCATGGCGTCGGAACGCACCTTGGGCAGCGGATTGTAGATATTCAGGATCTTGCCGTTGTCGTAGCGGCGGCGTCCGGCACCGATGAAAAACGATTCGGCGTTTCCGTCGGTCAGCGTCCAGCCGTATTTCGCCTCGTCGCCCACGGCCGGGGTTCCGACGATCGCCAGGTTGTCGAACGCGCCCGAGGGAGCCACGCGCCAGCCGTAGGGGCAGGGGTCGTTAACGCTCTTGTCGGCCACATTGTCGTCCGCCGACCACAACTGGTCGGAACGTCCGCTCCAAAGCCAGTCGTTATCCGTGTCTGCCACACCCGTAATAAAGACGAGCGGGTTCCGGATGGCATATTCCATCGTACCGGTCTCGGCGCTCGACTCGGTCATTTTCAGGTAGACGCGGCTGCCGCTTCCGCTGTACATCGGGGCACCCGAGCCCTCCGAACCCTGATAGGTATTCGGCCCGATGAACGGGTCTTTGCGTCCCCACTGGTAATATAACCCGTAGGAAGCGAGTATCTTGTCCGTCGTCGAATTGTCGTTGGCCTGGGCTCCGAGGTTGCGGTTCATCAGCGTATAGCCGTTGAAATCGACCGTACCGCCCTCCGCATCGGGGTCGTAATCAGTCGCCCAGATATGCCAGCTCCAGATAAGTTCGCCGTCAGCATCATAAGCCCCGATCACGGCGTTGCCCTGCTTGATCTTGGTGGCGTCGTCGCTGTCGGCACCGATGTAGAACGACGCCTTGCCGTCCTCGAAGTCGGCATACTGCACGAATCCCGATGCGGTCTGCCATACGACGTTCACATAAGAAGTAGCCAGCTGGGAACCGTCGCCCTTGCGCGTGGCGTCGATCAGGTAGTTCGTTTCGGGTTCCGTGACGATGTAACTGTTGGCCACCTCGGCGCTGATGTCCTTCGTCGTCACGATACCGGCGAAGAGCGTCGCCGAAACGAGCGTCCCGCCGGGGGTATAACCCGTAAAGGAGAACGAGCCGGTCTTGACGGCATCCCCGCTCTCGATGTCCTCGGCCGAAGGAGCCTTGACGGAGATCGTCGCGCCTGCCAGGTCAACGACCGCCTCGTCCCAACCGGTGGGTTTGCTCGTCGCGGACAGTGTCTTGATGTTCTGTGCCGTGAAACCGACCGTAGCCGACCCTCCGGCCTGCGCAAAGAACACCGCCGGGGAATCGAGCGTGATCTTGCCCGAATCCTTATCCTTGCTGCATGCCACGACGAAAACCGCCGCAGTCACGACCACAGCCATCAGCCTTACGAATCCTCTCATATTACTCAAATTTACCGAAATTCAGTTAAAAAAATCTTTGCAAAGATACCAAAAAGCGGGATAAATCCTACAAGGACATCCCAAATTATTCATTTGGGAATAATTATTGCCGCCTACTCCCTAACGAATTATAAATGCAAATAGTATGTCCAAATTGAAAATTGAAACGGGAAGTTCGCCCGCCGGGGAGCGTTTCAGCATCACGGTGACCGAAGAGGGCCCTTACCTGGTCTACGGAAGGCCGCCGCTGGCCGAACAGTTCATCATGCCCAACGAGTCCAACGAAAGCTGGTATTTCCAGCAGGGCAGGCTTTTTTCGACCGAGGCGGAACCCACGGCGATCTGCCGCTGCGGCGCATCGCACCGCAAGCCCTATTGCGACGGTTCGCACGAGAAGGCAGACTGGGATCCCCGCCTCACGGCACGTCCGGACGCCCTGCTCGACGGGGCCGAGGTGATCGACGGGGGCACGCTCCAGATGACGGACAACGAGAAATACTGCGTCTTCGCACGTTTCTGCCACCCGCACGGCGATGCGTGGACACTGACCGAGACATCCGACGATCCCGAAGCCCGCAAGCTGGCCATCCGCGAGGCCTCGATGTGCCCCAGCGGCCGTCTGATGGCGTGGGACAAGGAGACGATGAAACCCTTCGAGTTCCGTTTCGAACCGAGCCTGGGGCTGATCGAGGACATCACGATCGGCGCCAGCGGAGGGCTGTGGATACGGGGCGGGATACCCATGCGGCGCGAGGGCGGGCAGACCTACGAGATCCGGAACCGCGTCGTGGCATGCCGCTGCGGGCAGTCGGCCAACAAACCCTATTGCGACGGCACCCACGCCTCGATCAAGTGGAAGGACGACCTGGCAGGCGAACCCGTCGGCGAAACCCTGCCCGAAGAGGTATACTGAGAGATCGCCGCACGGCACTGCGACAGGCAGCACGGCACCGCGCAACCGGAACGACGGCAGAGCTGTGCCGGCAGGGGTAACGGGCCTGCTGCACACGGAAAGAGGGACGCACACGCGTCCCTCTTGTATTACAACACATTGCAAAGTTTACCTACACAAAAACTCGATGTAATCGCAGATGGCTTTCGTACAAACGGGACAAAACTCGTCCGTCCGGTGCAGGTTGTTCATCAGGCAGTTCCGCCACGGGCGATAGACCCCCTTCGCAGCATAACCGCCGCCCTCGAAAACCCCTACGACCCCCTCGTACTCAGGGGTGTCGGGCGTCGGAACGGGCGTCCCGGCCGGCACCATCGCTTTCCAGAACTTGTCCTCGAACCCGACGAGCGTTGTCAGGTTCGCCTCCCACGGCTCGATGTCCCGGGCATACATGTCGTCGTAGGAGGTCGTGCCGACATACTCGTCGCCCAGCCCCAGCAGCAGGTGCCCGAATTCGTGGACGTAAATCTTCCCGGTGCGCGTAGGGTGGTGTGCGGCGCTGATGCCATAGAAGTTGAAGATACCGCCACCCCCGTATTTCTGGGTGTTGGACAACACATAGATATAGTCATAAGGGACATGCGCCGCGATGTCGCGCAGGCGCTGGAAGTCGTCGACCATCTGGTAGCGCTCCGAGCCGAACGTATAGAAAGAGGCCCCGCAGGCCGTGTTGCGCCACACGCGCTCGCCGGGGATCGTCACGCCCGAATCGGCGGACGGCGCCCACACGGCGCGGATATTGAACCGCGAAGCGTATTCCCTGAAAGGCGAATAACTGAAAAATTCGCGTGCGAATTCACGGCAGGCCGCTTCGAATTTCGCCCGCTCCCCGGCGCCATACCCCTCGGGCAGCAGCACGATGTCGACACGATGTGCGGGGTTGCCGTTATATGCCACCTCGAAAGTCTCGTAGCGGGGCGTGAACTGCGCGACGAAGCAGGATGCGGGGTCGATATTCTGGCTGAACCGCTTTTCGAAGTGCCCCCCGGCATTGCGGCCGAAGATCTCGATGCGGCACGGGCGCCTGGGATAGGGGAATACGACCGACTCGGGATAGGAACGGCGCACGCTGTCGGCCTCGGCCGTGCTCTGCCACTCGTTGAAGAGCGTACAGAAGCCGCGCGAATAGATCTCCCGTTCGGAAGCGCGGTCGACGATGCGGAAAAACTGGTTCCCGTAGCCCGTCGTATCGAGGAGCGACACGTGCGAGCCCGCCCAGTAGGGTTCGGCCTTCAGGGCGTCGAAGAAATACTCTTCCGAGCGGCTGTCGCCGCTGTGGTAATAGTCGAAGCGCATCGTCTCTTCGAGGAAATAGTCCGAGAAGCGCACCTGCGCCGACATAGCCGGGCACGCACCGAGAAACAGCAATAGGAAAAATCTCTTCATGGCAATCTGCTTTTCAAACCACACCCCGGGGAACGGGCTTCCGGTTCCGGGATGTTGCAATGATACAACTCTATTCGGCATCTAATATACGAAAAAAGGGGTACGGTTTCGACCGTACCCCCGAAAAATCCCCGAACTGGTTATTTTTTCTCCGGCCGGGCGATCGTCTCGCGCATCGACGTGTCGGCCATGATGTTCTTCATCTTATAGTAGTCCATGATCCCCAGGTTACCGTTGCGGAACGCTTCGGCCATAGCCAGCGGCACCTCGGCTTCGGCCAGGATCACCTTTGCGCGGGCGTCCTGTGCCTTGGCCTTGTTCTCCTGCTCGAGTGCGACGGCCATGGCGCGGCGCTCCTCGGCCTTGGCCTGGGCGATGTTCTTGTCGGCCTGCGCCTGATCCATCTGCAACTGGGCGCCGATATTCTTGCCCACGTCGATGTCCGCGATGTCGATCGAGAGGATTTCGAACGCCGTACCGGCATCGAGGCCCTTTTCGAGCACGACGCGCGAAATGGAATCGGGGTTTTCGAGCACGATCTTGTGCGATGCGGCCGAACCGATCGACGAGACGATGCCCTCGCCGACACGCGCCAGCACGGTCTCCTCACCGGCACCGCCGACCAGCTGCTTGATATTGGCACGCACCGTGACGCGCGCCTTGGCGATCAGCTGGATGCCGTCCTTGGCCACGGCAGCCACGGGAGGCGTGTTGATGACCTTGGGGTTCACCGACATCTGCACGGCCTCGAACACGTCGCGGCCCGCCAGGTCGATGGCCGTAGCCATCTTGAAATCGAGCATGATATTGGCCTTCTGTGCCGATACCAGGGCATGCACCACGCTGGTGACATTGCCGCCCGCAAGGTAATGCGCCTCGAGTTCGTTGGGGTTGAGTTCCAGCCCGGCCTTCGTGCTCTCGATCATCGACGAAACGATCGTCGAGGGCGGCACCTTGCGCCAGCGCATCAGAATGAGTTGCAGCAGGCTGATCCTTACGCCCGACACCAATGCCGAGAACCACAGCCCCACCGGGATGAAATAGAAGATGAGCCAGATCGCAAAAAGGCTCACGAATACGATCAATACGATCAATCCTGCTTGAAAATCCATAATCGAATGCTATTAAGTTAGAAAATTATCCTTGAATTACACCTTTCGGCCCGAGCTCACTCCACGGGCGTTATCCTGACCAGCGAAACCCGTGGTAGGGCACCAGCGCCCGGAGCGTGCCCGTGCACGTACCCAGGTCTTGCTGCCGCCACAAGTCCCGGACTTCGGCCTTCCCGCCGATCCCGAGTTCCCGCAGGTCGAATTCGAATTCATAGTTCTGCTCCTGGATGGCTTCCGCCTCGTCCTGATCCCACAGCACGAAATAGGGATCCAACTGGAAAAATCCCAGCGCATACGAACCGTCGCAGAGTTTTTTGTACCACACCTGCCCGTTGGGAACGACCCGTTTGACGGCGGGGGCGACCAGCGGATCCTGGTTCACGGCGATCACTTCGGAATTGGTCAGCAGCCCGAGCGTGAAGTCGTCTATCGCCCGCATGTCGCAACCGATCAGCAGCGGGGCGGAGAGGATGGCCCACAGCGAAATATGGGCATATTGTTCGTCGGGGGTCAGCTCGGATTCGTGGACATCGGCACCCCAGCCGTGTCCCAGCCGGCCGACCACCAGCATATCGGGGTCGTTGTACCTGCCCGGGGCCGTGGCCTGCGCGCAAACGTCCTGGAAACAGCCGATCGCCGTCACCACGTTCCATTCATCGGTGATGTCGCGGGTCGTACGCCACAGGTTGCCGCCGGCTTCGGCGCCCCAGTTCCACACGTTGGGAGCCCCGTAGCCCACGCAGTAGACGATATCCCGGTCGATCTGATCCAGCGCCTTGCGCATGACCACGTAGGGTTCTTGGATCGTCTTTTCCTCGGAGTCCCTTTCGATTTGCAGGTAGCCGCAATAGTCGTGTTTGAGGTAATCCACGCCCCATTCGGCCCAAGTCCGGGCGTCGGTGAGTTCATGCCGGTAGCTCCCCGGATAATTTCCGCAGGTCGTGGGCCCGGGCGAGGAGTAGATGCCGAATTTGAGTCCCAGGGAGTGGACGTAGTCGCTGAGGCCTTTGAAATCCGGGAATTTTTCGTTCGGGAGGAGCCTGCCGTCGGCCGAACGCGTATCCGCCGGCCATCCGTCGTCGATATTGACATACGTCCATCCGTAGGCCAGGAGTTTTTCGTGCATGGCGCGGGCGGCATCGCGCACCTTCGCGTCGTCGACCGAGAACCCCCAGCAATTCCAGCTGTTCCAGCCCATGGGCGGAGTCAGGGCGATTTGCGGCCCTATTTTCAGCAACACCTCCCGTTCGGCTTTCCCGAGGGCATTCTCCGCTGTCAGCAGCACCCTGAAATCCCCTTCGGCGGGCACACGGCCCGTAATCAGGCCCGTACGGGGATCGAGCTCCAGCCCTTCGGGAAGCCCCTGCGCCCCGTAAGCCATCGGGCGTTTGCCGCTGGCCATGACAGGCATCAGGAAGGGATTGCCCGGGCGGGCGCCGTATACGAGCGGATTGTTGATCTGCGGCGTTTCGGGGCTCGCGGGGGTCAGGATATATTTACCCTTGGAGATCGGCCTGGCCCAGACGGGCAGGGGCTCCACCTCCCCGCGCGTGGTGATCTTCACCTCCAGCCAGTCGGCATGGTCGTACATGATCCCGTCGCCGGCCTCCTCGACCAGCAGCAGGACTTTGTCCAGGCCGGACAAGTCGACGTCGAACGCACGGGCAGCATCGCCTTTGCGCATCACACCGCTGTCCCACAGCACCTTCCGGTCACCGAGGATTTTAAACCGGTGTTTCCCGGCGAACAGGTTTTTATCGTCCGCGCCCACCGCCCCGACGATGGAGACGGCATCGCCGCCGAGCCCGAACAGCATACGGCTGATCGAATGGGTTCCCACGCCGCGGCCGTAAACGACGCCGCCCACCGTGAGGGGAGTATCCAGCACCGAGCGGTCGGCCTGCGGCAAGCCCCAGTCCTGAATGCAGCACGAGAGATCCAGCTCGTCCAGCCAGACCTCCTTCGTTCCCTGCGCCCGGGAATCGCAAGCCATCCCCACGACGGCCAGCAATGCAAAGAATCTGAGGTATCTCATCGTCGTCCGATTATCGGGCTATGCCTGCCGCCGTTCCTTCACGGTCTTTACGATGACGCTGAAATTATCGAAGCCCACGACTTCGACCTCCCGGCGCGGGTCGACATAGGCCGTCAGCGACTTGGCCTCGTAGACCTTGCCGCCGACCTCGACCGTACCCATCGGGGAAAGGCGCGAAAGGGTCATGCCGCGGTCGCCCACCTGCAATTCCTGGTCGGGGGTCGCGGGCATACTCGACGAGTCGACCTTCTGTTTGAGCGAAAAGCGCTGCCAGGTCTTGGCGCGCAGGGAGATAATCGTGGCGACGAGCGAAAGCAGGAGGATAGCCAGGATGACTACGACCCCGGCTACGGTGCCGTAATCGCGGAAAGCGAGGTAGATGGAACTGCCGTAGCAAACCAGCGCCAGGATGGCGCCGATCGACACGCCGGGCAGCAGCACCAATTCCGCCACCAGGAAAAGCAGTCCCAATACGATCAGGAGTATGATATAGAACATCGTCATAAGGAGTTGTTGAACATTGCACTAAAGATAGGCAATAAATTCAATTATTCCGCAATTTCGGCGACTTTTATTTCCAAAGACGGGTCTGCCTGTATTATTGCGGCGGCCACGCGGTCGGCCACGGCCTTGTCGTCGAACATCCCCACCACGAACAACTGCTGTCCCACGCGCGAGAGTTCGCACCCCTCGGCCGCCTCGGTGATAACGGTCTTGACAACGTCGGGCAGTGCCTCCGTACCGGTGATTTCGACCCGGTAGGCAATCTGCTGCGCCTCGGGGTCACGCGAAAGGTTGCGGTAGGCGCCGTCCGTCCACACCACGATTTCGGGGCGGACGAAGCCTTTGGATTTCAACAGTTTTTGCGCGGCCTCGGCCTCCTCCCGGGTTGCGAAGCCCCCGGCATAGTAACACCATTTCTTATCCTCGCCGACCAGATAGGAGAGCGGATACGCCCCCCGGAACGTGGAGACGGCGCGCTTGGTATTGAACGTGCCCAGCAGGATGCGGTAGATCGTCCCGTGCTCGTAGACCCTGCACTCGGGGATCGGGTGCTGGTAGCTGTATTTCGGCGTCGCGGAGAACGCAATGCTGTCGTAGTCGAGGAAATAACGCTGTGCCACGTCGATGCGGGGCAGGCGGAAGTCGATGGCCTCCAGCTGCGCAGCCACGCCGCGCAGCGAGTCGCGGGCGGAAGTGAGCCCCAACAGGCCGGCCACGGCCGTCTCGTAGCCCACGAGGACTTTCTTGCGCAGGAAATAATCGGCCACGGCATCCGAAGCGACCTCGCCGCGCAGTGCGGAAAGTTCCCGGGCAGCCTCGGAAAGCCGCTCCTCCTCACGCGCCAGGATGGCATCCTGCCCCAGCTTGTCCATCAGATAGCCATAGGCATACCCTTTGTTGTCGGCGATATAATTCCATGCCTCGGCGAGCGAATCGGCCAGCACGCGGTTGAAGCCCTGCAACGTATTGTAGCGGTCGTAAATCTCGCCCGCATCCGCCTCGGTCTGCGCCGCGGCATAGGCCTCGGCCAGTTCGCGGATCGTCCCGTAGTTGGCAAAATAGCGGTTCACATAGTCCACGGCGTCCAGCTCCAGCCCCTGCGCCCTGCGCAGGGCCGCATAATCGGCCTCGGGCAACTGCTCGCGGAAATAGGGGTTGAAAACCAGGTTGCGCACCTTGAGCGAGTCGGGGATCGCCCCTGCGGGACTTTCCGCGGCAGGCTCCGCCGGCTGCTGCGCCGCCCCGTTCAGGTTGGCGAGCACCCACTCCTGCTCGATGGTGTTGATCTTGTCGATCAGGCGCCCCTTGGCATTGCGCACTTCGAATATCCGGCTTTCGAGCTGCAGGATCTCCTGCGAATAGCGCTGCCTGTTCGCGGGGTCTTCGCGCAACTGTTGCCGGGCGCGTTCCACGGCATTGACGATCGAGTCCTCGCGGATCTGCAACTGCGCATCCTGTTCCAGAAGCGACATGTACTCCCGGTTGCCCTCGAGCCCCGCGATACGGGGTTCCACGCGAACCTGCTGCGCACAGAGGTCTCCCGCCGCCAGCAGCGCCGCACATAACACTATATAAACCTTACGAAATACCATCTCGGTTACCTCCACCATTTAATGAAAAAGAGTTGTATGAATCCGAAAATTTCCAGACGCCCCAACAGCATCAGCAGCGAATTGGAGAGCTTGAACACCCCGGGAAGCGCCGAAAAATTGTCCATCGAGCCGACCTCGCCGAAGCCCGGGCCGACGTTGCCGATCGACGCCACGGCCCCCGAGAAACTCGTCATCAGGTCGACGCCGAACATCGTCCCGAAGACCGTGCCGGCAAGTATCAGCATCAGGTACGCCACGATGAATATCATGACCGAATGAAGCGCCTCCGTTTCCTGGATAACGCCGTCGAGGCGGATGCGGATGATCGCATTGGGATGTTGCTGCTGCCGCAGCCGCGTGCGCATCATCTTCATGGCCAGCACCAGCCGGTTGGTCTTGATACCGCCCGCCGTAGATCCGGCGCAGGCACACACGATCGAGCCGAAAATCAGCAGGATGACCGCGAACGAAGTCCACTGGTTGGAATCGGCCGTCGCAAACCCGGTCGTCGTCACCACCGACACGAACTGGAAAAGTCCGTGGCGGAAAGCCGACGTGAAGGCGGGGTAGATATCCGCGGCATAGAGGCTGACGGCGATCAGCAGCCCGCCCGCGAACAGCATGCCGAGGTACCAGCGCGTCACTTCCGAACGGAAAATATTGCTGCGCTTGCCCGTCACCGTGGCATAGATCAGTCCGAAATGAATACCCGCCGTGGCCATCGCGAAGATCAGGATCGTGTCGATCATCGGGCTGTTGAAATAGGCGACGCTGGCGTTCTTGGTCGAAAACCCGCTCGTGGCACAGGCCGACATGGCATGGCAAAGCGAATCGAACCAGTTCATGCCCGCCATCTTGAGCAGAAGGGTCGAAACCACCGTAAGCCCGACATAGACCACCAGCAGTATCTGCACGATGATCTGCGTGCGGTAACGGTAATTGTCCTTGGCGAGCGTCGAGAGCTCTACATTCGACAGCGTCAGCTTATTGCGGCCCAGCGAGGGCAGGATCAGCAGCGCGAACATCACCACGCCCATACCTCCGACCCAGGTCGTCGAGAAACGCCAGAACTGCAACCCGCGGGGCAGCGCCTCGACATCGTTCAGGATCGTCGACCCGGTGGTCGTAAAGCCCGAGACGCTTTCGAACCAGGCGTTTACCAAGCTGAACTCCCCGCCCCAGATCAGGTAGGGGAATGTCCCGACCACACAGGCCACCAGCCACGAGCCGACCACCACGCAGAAGCCCTCCTTGTTGGTGATCTGCTCCGTGCGTTCCACGAAAATCAGCGGGAAAGCCCCCAGCAGGGCCGTGAGCAACGACGACAGGAGCAGCGGGTAGAACGCCGAGTCCATGCCGCTGACGTAGGAGATACCCGCCGACAGGAGCATGAACAGCGCGATGAATATCATCACTACCCCGACATATCGCAATACCACGTCTACTCGCATCGCATCAGGCTTTCGGTTGCTTGGAAATGGTGATCAGCGTCTCGATCTTCTCTTTGAGCTCCAGCATTTCGTCCTTGCAGTCGGCCTTGACGACGAACGGCACGCGGAACGAAAGGTAATCGCCCAGCCCCTTGTTCATGCGCAGGATGGGATTGACACAGTAGACGGACATGAAATAATAGAGCATCAGCACGATGGCGATCATCACCGCCAGCGAGATCAGCACGGGCGTCACGGCCCGGTAGGCGTTCTTCTTCATCTGCTCGGCACGCGGCGCCAGCGAACTCTGCGTCGAAGTCATATAGTTCTTGATGGCCGACGTGAGGCGCCCGTAGAGCGCCACGTACTCGTCGTTATACCATTTGACCCCCACGGAATCGGGTAAAACGAGCCCCGGCACCTCCGGCGCAGCGGTTCCGAAGGCCAGGTAGTTGTCGGTCAACAGGCGCAGCTCGGTCGTCGCGAAGGCGAGCGAGTCGAGGAACGACTTTTCGAGCGCCTCGTCCTGTGCCACGAGCAGCGTATTCTCCAGCCGTTCGAGGCTCCGGCGGCAAAGGCTGTCGCACGAGCGGTCGCCGAATACCGAAAGGCGGATCAGCGCCACGTTCTGTTCGTGCGCGGCGTCGAGCATCTCCTTGGCCAGCTCGATATTACGCATGTTGGCCTTGAGGATCTCGCCCGTGTCACGGCTCAGATGGCTCAGCTCCACGAACGAGACCATGCCCGAAAAAAACAACAGGCATACGATGCTCAGGAAGCCCACCGTCACCCTTTTGCGCAAACCCGTCATACTCCTTATGAATTTTGTAGTGGCAAATATAATGATTTAATCCCGAATTTCACCCATCAGGTCGTGAGATTCGTCCATAGCCCCCAGCCTGACGCGGCAAACGGTGTTGACGCGGGCCTTGTCGTAGGGAGCCTTCACCCGGCGGTAGTTGCCCGTAAAGCCGAACATCATGCCCCCGCGCCGCGTGCTTTCGAACAACACGGAATCCTCGCTCCCCACGGCACGGGCGCAGAATGCCCCGTGCAGCTTCGCGCACAGCGCCTCCAGCTCGGCCGCGCGGCGCGTCGCCACCGAAGCCTGCACCTTGCCGGGCATCTCCACGGCCGGCGTGCCGGGACGTTCCGAGAAGGGGAAAATATGCAGAAAGGCCGGTTCCAGCCGGGCAAGGAAGTCGTAGGTCGTGCGGAAATCCTCCTCCGTCTCACCGGGGAACCCGACGATCACGTCGATGCCGATGAAGGCGTCGGGCATCAGCGCGCGTACGGCGGCGATCCGGTCGGCGAAGCGCGCCGTGGTATAACGGCGGCGCATCAGCCCCAGGATCTTGTCCGAACCGCTCTGCAGGGGGATGTGGAAATGATGCTGGAATTTCGGCGAAGCGGCGCAGAAGGCGATGATCTCGTCCGTCAAAAGGTTCGGTTCGATGGAGGAGATGCGGTAACGCTCGATCCCGTCCACGCCGTCCAGCGCCCGCAGCAGGTCGATGAACTTCTCGCCCGTCGTCCGGCCGAAATCCCCCGTGTTGACACCCGTCAGGACGATCTCCTTCTGTCCGGCCGCCGCGATCCGGCGCGCCTCGGCAACCAGGTCGGCGACCGGCATGTTCCGGCTGCCGCCGCGGGCGTAGTGGATCGTACAGTATGCGCACTTGTAATCGCAGCCGTCCTGCACCTTGAGGAAGGCCCGCGTACGGTCGCCGCTCGAAAAGGCCGCGAAGAACGATGTGAGCGAATCGGCATCGCAACTGTAAACCTGCGCACGGCCTTTGCCCGGAAGTTCGAGCACACGTTTATATAAATCGCCCTTATCGTTGTTACCCAAGACAATATCCACACCTTCGATTGCCGCGATCTCCTGCGGTTTGAGCTGCGCGTAACACCCCGTGACGGCGATGATGGCACCGGGGTTGCGGCGGTGCAGCTTGCGGATCAGGTTACGGCATTTCTTGTCGGCATGTTCGGTCACCGAACAACTGTTGACGATGCATATATCGGCTTCGGCATCGGGTGCCACGCGGACGAAACCGCCCTCTTCGAACTCCCGGGCAAGGGTGGAGCTCTCCGAAAAATTGAGTTTGCAACCCAGGGTATGGAAATTGACTCGGCGTTGTTGCATAAAATATGTGTTTTGCTGGGCGAAATTACGAAAACCGTACGAAAAGGGGCGTCTTTTCAACAAAAAAATTACAGACCGAGATAAATAGAGCAAAGGCGCCCTGTACGGACGCCTCTGCAGCATAAGAAAAACGGAACACTACTCGTCCGTCCGGGGACGCATGACGGCACCGCCCATCGGTCGTATGGGACGGATATCCCACAAGTCGCCGAAAGGCTTCATCGGACTGCCCCCGCCGCGTGTCAACGACGAAGCCTGGAGTTCCGGCTTCTTGCCGCTCTTGATCCACACCAGCGCAATATAGCCGAGCTGATCTTCCATTGTACCGAACTCCCCCGGGTAGATCGCCGAATCGTCAATCTCGACATCGGGGACAAAACCCGTCGAATAATCCCGGAACCCTTTGGCGTTCTCAACGTAAAAGGTAACAGGGTAGAGCAGGAACTCATGATTGTAGAATGACCGCATCACTCCTTCCATACCTACGTTCTTGCCGTTGGTGGTCTGCCCGATGAGGTTGACCTCGATGTCCAGACCACGCAGGCCATTGATCACCATTTCACTGGCCGAAGCGGTCGTCTGGCTCACCAGCACATATATCTTCTTCAACCCCACAGCATGCTGAAGCGCCGTTTCGAGCGGTTCGTATATGCGCTCAACTGTTTCCTTGACGCCGATCTTGTAGTCACCGCCTTCACCGGCTTCCGTGCGGTCTTCATTGAACGTGGTATGTGCATAAACCTGTCCCTTGTAGTCGTTGCCCGCAACCAGCGTACCGAGCACGGCGCTCGAAAGCACATCGCCGCCGTTGTTGTAGCGCAAATCAAGAATCAGGTCGGTGACGTTCTGCTGGCGGAAACGTTCGAATGCCGCCATCAACTCATCGTCATAGTCGATATTAAAGCCCATATAGAGCAGGTATCCCACTTTTTTCTCGGTGCCATCGATGCCGACCACCTTGTCCATGTAGATGGCCGGATCGGTAAAGGAAGCGGCCCCGAGCTGGATGTTGCCTTTCGAGCTGAGCACAGGAGTGCTTCCGTTATCTTCCCAGGTCACCTGGCTAACCGCAATCTCGACAGACCCGTCGTATACATACTGGCCCAGCGTCTTGTAGTTGGCATCGGTCACCTCCACGCCGTTGACCGACGTGATGAAATCGCCGCGCACGAGTCCCGCGTCGTCAGCCGGCGTCCCAGGAACGACCGCCATAACCGCAAACCCGATATAGTCGGTACCGAGGCGGGTGGCTTGCAACAGATAAATACCCGACCCGGACTGCGTTTGTCCCGGAGCTCGCGACACGGGAGCATCGCTTTGCAAATTAGAGTAATAGTACATGCGTTTCTGCCCCTGCCAGAAGCCGTCGTCGTGGTTCACGTCATCCTGGGCAGCTACGCCGTCGAGGATCGAGGTGAAAAAGCGGTCGTAGCTAAGGCTGTAATCGAGGAAGAGGTTTTCGATCGGACGATTCCACAAGTAGAAGTTCTTCATATAGTCCGCTACCCATTCGTTCACGGAGCGGTATTTACCATCCCCCTGCTCGGTTGTACCTTCGGCCTGCTTCACCACGAAAGAGGCCGATGCGGCGTATCCTTTCACATGGACGGTGATCGTGGCCGTACGCGCCTCGGCAAGGTTGTTCTTGGCGACCTTCAACCTCAGCAGCGATTCGCCTGCCACACCCGAGGGAGTCTTCACCTCGCACCAGTCAGCCGAGCTCACAGCCGTCCACCGGCCTTCGGCGGTAAATTCGAAATCGAGCGTCTCGCCTTCGATCACGGCCTGGTTCTCAGCCTTCCATGCGGGAGAGGCAATCCCCGCACCTTCATTCAAATCATCGTCGTCGCTACACGACACACCGACCGTCAAGGCCAGCAGTGCCGCCAGCATCCATCCAAACAAATTCTTCATGTCTAAAGTATTTTATTAAGGATTAACGCATCATTCGTTCTGCCGCAATACGACGGCTGTCGGCCACAGGAGCGGCATCGAGGTTCACGGTCACCCGTTCGGGCAGGCTAACCTGCCGCACGTTCTTCACGGCTGCCGGCTCGGCGCCCTGGTCGGCATCGCGCGTCAGGACGATCTCGTCCGATGCCGCAAAAGCCATATCGCCATACCATTGGCTGGTACCCGACATCACACCGGGATAATAGATAAAGGTGCCGAATTCGGACTCATCGACCACTTTCTTAACCGTCAGTGTCAAATCGTCCGCCACTTCGATAGGGAAACTTATCGCCGTGTCCGTGTAGCGATCGCTGGTAGGGCGCTTGGCATAACCGCGGAAATAGAGTTCCTTACCGTTGAACTTCGCCATCGTGTAATCCAGCATCCCGTCGCTCGGGGCGCTCGTCGAAATCGTGTTGTCACTGTTGAATTCGATGAACCACTTCGGGCCGTAACCGGCATCGGCTTCCTCTTCGTTCGCAACCCAGCCGTTCGCAAGCAACTTCTCAGGATCCGCATACTCAACACCGCACGGAGCAAAACCCAATACGACCAGGCGGTTCATATCGTGGTAAGCCTTTTCGGTCGCCTCGTTCACACCCGTGGCAATAGTAACGGAGAAGGTCACCGTTTTGCCTTCGAGATCCTTGGTCGTCGCGGTGTATTTGCCGGGGAGTTTCGCACGCACGCCATTCCCATCGAACTGCGGCAACGAAACTGTCGCGAAATCCTTCACTACGGAAACGCCCACGCTTTCCTCATTCGTCGCATAAACACCGAACTCGTACTCGGTATTCGGCGTGAGCACGTCGCTCTCGATGACAAACCCCTCTCCACTCATAGCAGCAGCAACCTGCTCCGGGGTTAACGAAGTGCCGTTGGCAGCGATGACATCGCCGGCCGTAAGCGCCTCGTTACCGGGACGGCTGAGAACGTCTTCGATGGATCCCCTCGGGAAAACTCCGGCCACCATCGAGACCGTATAGGTCGTCTTGATCTTGAAGGCCGCTTTGTTCCACGGCGTTTCGACGGTTACGGGCTCGGCAGTCAGCTCGGGCAGGGGCCCGGTAGGTTCGCCCGTCGTAAAGTCGTAGAGCAGGAACTTCTCGCGCATGTCCTTATCGAACCCTACGATCCCGACCTGGTACTCGGTATTGGGCTTAAGGCCCTTTGCATTGACAGTGATAGCCCCCGAACTTTCGTTCGAAACATCGTCCCAATGGCCGATAATCATACGGCGAACGGAAGCCTCGCCCTCAAAAGCGGTATAATCGAACTCCGCCTTCGTGTTCACATGATAACGGAAGCGCTCGATTCCTTCCTCGGGCTTAATGGTTATATCGGCTGTCATCGAGGCGATATTGCTCACAGAGACATCGATACCATATGGGGCGGTACCGGCTTTTTTGGTCTTGAAGACGAGCGTCTTCGCTGCGCCTTTGGCCACTTGCCCTTCGCCGTCGATTTCACCGGCTATGATGATAAACTCCATATCGGAGTAAATATCCTGACGATAGCCGCTCGTGTCGAAAAAAGTGGTCTCGAAAACGTAAGTTTCGTCCTCGGTCGCTTCCGTACCGAAAGCACTTGCATAAGAATCCGGGGTAGCACCGACAAGGTTTGCAATGAAATCGTAGTCGGACTTGGAAAGGCAGACGTGCTTGTACTTGGCCACGCCTTCGGGCTTCATGATATGATAGGCGAAAGAAGTAGTCTTGACACTTTCGAGCGTAATCATGTCGGTGTAGGCGACATGCGTGTCAATCGACTCGGATACGAGTTCGCTGTAAAGGAAAGGGTTGAGGTTGCGTGCGGCGGCATAGAGCTTGTACTCGGTGTCACCAGAAAGGTCTTCGATTTTGACCTCGGCCTTTTTGGCACCTTCGAACATGGCTACGGTACCGTTTTCGAAGAGAGCCTCTGCATCGGCAATCGTTTCCGATGCCGGCAATACGGCGTAAGCATAGTCGGCTGCGCCGTTCGTAGTAATTGTAAATGATGCGGTTGTACGGGTTACATCACCCACCTCAACATTAATCGTGGGGGGGGGATTTTGCCGCCATTGCCACCATCGTCATCACTGCACCCCTGCAAACCAAACGTCGTCAGGAATGCGAATCCGGTCATGCCGAGAAATAAAGATGTACGCATAAATGTAATAAATGTAAGAAATTTGAAAATAAATGGGGTTAATCGTGCGGATACCGAAAAAACAAGCAGGCATCCAACCGCAAATATAAAAAAAATCGAATGCTTTTCTATATCCAAGAACTAAATTATCCAAGTAAAAAACGTAAATTTGCGCGCAAATAAAGAGAACGAGGATGGAATTTTTCAGCGATCTGATCCAATACGGCTACCTGTCGAATGCGCTGGCGGCATGTGTCCTCTCGGGCATAACGTGCGGCGTCGTAGGCACCTACGTCGTATGCCGGAGGATGGTTTTCCTCGCGGGCGGCATCACGCACGCCTCGTTCGGCGGGCTGGGCATAGCTTTCTACGCGGGAGCCAACCCCATAGCCGGGGCGATGGTCTTCGCCGTGCTTTCGGCGCTGGGCATCGAGTGGGCCGGGAGCCGGGGGCGCATCCGCGAGGATTCGGCCATCGGCATCATCTGGTCGGTGGGCATGGCCGTCGGGGCGCTCTTCATGAGCCTCAGGCCGGGTTACACTTCGGGCGACCTTTCGGCCTACCTGTTCGGCAGCATCGTCACCGTGACGCACGGCGACGTCGTGGCGCTCGCCATCCTGACCGCGGCCATCATGGCCGGAGCCCTGCTGTGGCTGCGCCCCGTGATGTACATGGCTTTCGACCGCGACTTCGCCCGCAGCCGCGGCATCCCGACACGCGTGATCTCCTACGCCATGGCGGCGCTGGTCGCCGTCACGATCGTCCTCTCGATCCGCATCATGGGCATCGTGCTGCTCATCTCGCTGCTCACCATGCCCGTCGCCATCGTCAACGCCCTCTCCAAATCCTACCGCACCATCGCGCTCTGCGCCCCGCTGGTCGCCGTGGCCGGCAATGTGGCCGGACTGGTCGCAAGCTACAATTTCGAAGTTCCGCCCGGGGCGGCCATAATATTTACCCTCACCCTTACGCTTATTATAGTAAAACTATTACCTTTGCGTCAGAAAAAAGCCGGAGCCGCCGCATGAAAACCATCCACAAACTCGTACTGAAAGCCTACCTGGGGCCGATGGTGCTCACGTTCTTCATCGTGATGTTCGTCCTGATGATGAACATCGTGTGGCGCTACATCGACGAGCTGGTCGGAAAGGGGTTGAGCGCCGGCATCATCATCGAGCTGATGACCTATTTCATGGCCAACATGATCCCGCTGGGGCTGCCGCTGGCCATGCTGCTGGCCGCGATCATGACCATGGGCAACCTGGGCGAGAACTACGAGCTGCTGGCGATGAAATCGGCCGGCATGTCGCTCGTCCGCATCACCAAGCCGCTCATCATCCTGGTGAGCGTGATCGCCGTGGGCAGTTTCTTCATCGGCAACAACCTCGTGCCGTATGCCAACAAGAAGGTGTACAGCATCATCTACGATATCCGCCAGCAGAAACAGAGCCTCGAATTCCAGGACGGCCTGTTCTTCAACGGCATCGACAACATGTCGATCCGCGTGAGCCGGCAGGAACCCGAAACGCACCTGCTGCGCGACGTGCTGATCTACGACAACCGCATCGCCGACGGCAACATGAACACCATCGTGGCCGACTCGGGCTACATCCGCCTGTCGGACGACAAGCGGTTCCTGCTCGTGACGCTTTTCAACGGCGAGATGTACGAGCAGACCCGCAACAGCCAGTGGTTCACCCAGAGCAGGCTGCGCCACCACATCTTCGACAAGCAGGATCAGACGATCCCCATGGAAGGCTTCGCCATGCAGCGCAGCGACGCCAACCAATTTTCGAACAGCCAGACCAAGAACATCAACGAGCTGCAGCAGGATATCGACTCGCTGGAAATCCTGGTGAACAACGCCACGACCCGTTCGTACGAACCGCTGCTCAAGGAACAGATATTCTCACGCGACAACTCCGTGCTGCCGCAGCCCGACAGCCTGCGCAAAGACAAGAGCAACTTCGGCACTCTCGTGGCGATGGACTCCCTCTCGGCACTCAAACTCCGCGACAAGGAACGGATCTGGGACCAGGCGCGGACGCTGGCCAAAAGCTCGCGCAACATGTTCTCGTTCGACGAGTCGGCCGCCAAGGAGGCCCTCAACCAGCTGTACCGCAGCAAGGTCGAGTGGCACAAGAAAATATCGCTCCCCGTGTCGATCATGATCTTCTTCCTGATCGGGGCGCCGCTGGGCGCCATCATCCGCAAGGGCGGCCTGGGACTTCCGGTCGTGGTGTCGATCATCTTCTTCGTGATCTACTACATCATCAGCCTCTCGGGCGAAAAACTGGCCAAGGAAGGTAGCTGGGAAGCCGTGTACGGCATCTGGCTCTCGACGTTCATCCTTACGCCGATCGCCGTATACCTGACCTACAAGGCCACCAACGACTCGGCCCTGCTCGACACGGACTGGTACGCCGGAAGGCTCAAGGCATTGAACGAGCGCATGCAACCTGCGATCAATAAATTGAAAAACGCGATAAAACTCAAACGAAATGGCAAAAAGCACGATTCTGAATAGTGTAGAAGAGGTTATTGAAGATTTCCGCAACGGCAGGATAGTGATCGTCGTCGATGACGAAGACCGCGAAAACGAAGGCGACTTCATCGTCGCGGCGGAGAAAATCACGCCCGAAATCGTGAACTTCATGCTCAAGGAGGGACGCGGCGTGCTCTGCGCCCCGCTGTCGGAGGAGCGGTGTGCCGAACTGGGACTCAACATGATGGAAGAGAACAACACTTCGCTGCTGGGCACGCCCTTCACCGTGACGGTAGACCTGCTCGGCAACGGCTGCACCACGGGCGTCTCGATCCACGACCGCGCCGCCACCATACGCGCTCTGGCCGACCCCGCGACCCGGGCTACCGACCTCGGCCGCCCGGGGCACATCAACCCGCTGCGTGCCCGCCAGAAAGGCGTGCTGCGCCGTCCGGGGCACACCGAGGCCGCGATAGACCTCGCCCGGCTGGCCGGCCTGCAGCCCGCAGGCGCACTGATCGAGATCATGAACGAGGACGGCACGATGGCGCGCCTGCCGCAACTGACGGAGATCGCCCGTAAATTCGGCCTCAAGATCATTTCGATCGCATCGCTCATCGAATACCGGCTGCGCGAAGAATCCATCGTCGAGAAGGGCGAGACCGTCGACCTGCCGACCGCATGGGGCGACTTCCGCATCACGCCGTTCCGGCAGAAGAGCAACGGGCTGGAACACGTGGCGCTCACCAAAGGCGAGTGGACGGAAGACGAACCGGTGCTGACACGCGTGCATTCGTCATGCGCCACGGGCGACATCTTCGGCTCGTGCCGCTGCGACTGCGGCGACCAGCTGCACGAGGCGATGCGCATGATCGAACAGGAGGGCAAGGGTGCCATCATCTACCTCCAGCAGGAGGGACGCGGCATCGGCCTTTGCAATAAAATCAAAGCTTACAAGCTCCAGGACGAAGGGCTCGACACGGTCGACGCCAACGTCCGGCTGGGCTTCGGCGTCGACGAACGCGACTACGGCGTCGGGGCGAGCATCATCCGCGAAATGGGCATCAAGCACATGCGGCTGATGACCAACAACCCGCTCAAGCGCGCGGGGCTGGAGGGCTACGGGCTGAAGATCGACCAGATCGTGCCTATCGTCATCGCCCCCAATGAGCACAACCTGCGCTACCTGAAGACCAAGGAGCAGCGTATGCACCACACGCTGGGGCTGGACAAGCAATAAACCCGTGCGATGAAACAGGCCGCGCCCGGAGACGGGATGCAGGCCGGAAAAACGTCAGACAACGATGAACCCGAAAGAACTGCGTATCGTATTCATGGGCACGCCCGAATTCGCCGTGCCGTCGCTCCGGGCGCTGGTCGCCGGGGGCTATAACGTCGTGGGCGTGGTCACCACGCCCGACAAACCCGCCGGCCGCGGGCAGAAACTCCACCGGAGCGACGTGAAACTGGCCGCACTCGAACTGGGGCTGCCGGTATTGCAGCCCGAGAAACTCAGGGCCCCGGAATTCGTCGCGGCGATGCAGGCACTGCGGCCCGACCTGGGGATCGTCATCGCATTCCGGATGCTGCCCGAGGTAATCTGGGCCATGCCGCGCCTGGGGACATTCAACCTCCACGCCTCGCTGCTGCCGCAATACCGCGGTGCAGCGCCCATCAACTGGGCGGTCATCAACGGGGAGACGGAAACGGGCGTCACGACCTTCCTGCTGAACCACGAGATCGACAAAGGCGCCATCATCGGACAGGTTCGTGTGCCGATCCTGCCCGAAGACAACGTGGGTTCGCTCTACGACAAACTGATGCACAGGGGCACGTCGCTGGTGACCGAAACCGTCGACAGGATCGCCGCAGGCGATATCAGCCCCATCGAACAGCAGCACGTCGACGAATCGGCGCTGCACCCGGCGCCCAAAATCTTCAAGGAGGACTGCCTGATCGACTGGTCGTGGGACGGGCGCAGGATCGTGAATTTCGTACGCGGCTTGTCGCCCTATCCGGCAGCCTGGACGGAACTATACAGGGAAGGCTCACAGATGCCGCAAGCGGCCAAGATATATTCGGCCGCTTTCGAACCCGCCGCCCACGGCGAAAAACCCGGCAGCATCGAAAGCGACGGCCGCACGCTGCTCCACGTAGCCTGCGCCGACGGCTGGATCACCCTCGGGGAGATTCAGATAGCCGGGAAGAAACGCCTCGCCGTACGCGAACTGCTGCTCGGCCTGCGCGACATAGGGCGGTACAGGTTCCGGGAATAAAAGCGCGGGGCAGGGACGCCCGCCAGCCTGCAATGCCCCGGCCGCAGACACCCCGCCCCGACAAAGACATTATGAATATCCCCGGCTCGATTCACGAGCCGGGGATATTCATTCCGGGACAACGGCCGCCATGCGCCCGAACAATCCCGGGACAACAACTGCCGGAGTCTGACCGTATGCCGGGGAGTTTCATTCCGGGACAACGATGTCATGCGCCCGAACCATCCCGGGACAACAACTGCCGGAAGCCACTGCACGAACCGGGGGATTCGCAGCCGAAGCATACGCAATGCGCCCCTCCGCGACGGCTATTCGATCACGATATCCGCCGTAAGGAAATAGTGGTCGCTGGGATACTTGCCGCCGACACAGTCTTTTACCAATGCGGAGGAGACGACCCGGATACCCGTGCCTTTCAGGAAAATGAAGTCGATACGCCCGGGCGTCCCCTTCTTCGGCTCATAGGCATCGCCCTCGAACCGGTGGAAGGACATCTGCTCCGCATCTTCGCCGTTGGCCTCGACGAACGCATCGACCCAGCCGGCACCCGCAAGCACCCCGGCAACGGGGTTCGAAGGCCTGGAGTTGAAATCCCCGGCCAGCACCTGCGGCACGCCGGGCGGATACTGCGACGCCTCGTCCGCCACGGCCCGCACCTGCGCAAGCCGCGCCTCGTACGAAATATGGTCGAGGTGCACGGACAACACCCGGAACTCGCGCCCCGAACGGCGATCCCTGAGCCGCACCCAATTGACATGGCGCGGGCGGGCCGTGCCCCACGACGAGGAGCCGCCCACGAGCGGGGTGTCCGACAGCCAGTAAACCCCGGCGCCCGTCATTTCATAGCGCCTCTTCGAGAACATCACGAGGTTCTTGGCGATACCGTGGTACTCCCGGTCGGGCAGGGCATCCGTCTCGGGGCCCGGGTAGCCGAAGACGAAATACCCCGGGAACATCCGGCACATGTCCTCGTACTGGCCGACGGTCACCTCCTGCAGGCAATAGATATCCGCTTTGCAGCGCTTCATCACCCGCTCGCAAACATATTTACGCGCAGACCAGCCGTTTCCGCCCTCCTCATCCTGCGGCAGGGCCACCCGGATATTGCACGACGCCACGCGGTGTACGCCGCGCCCCCGGGCGACGGCCATGCCGCACAGCAACAGCGCGGCACACACGATCAGAATCCGTTTCATACCGATCCTCCTTAAATTGCAACGCCTCCAACGGGTATTTAGAAATGCACATGGAAGCATAATAAAAACAAATAGAAACTATAAAACACACAATAATACAAAAAAAGAAATAATAAAGCATAAAATAAACATAAAAAGAATAAAATAATTTTACCTTTGCATTACCGGCCCGCCGGAATGGAGCCGGAACCAACCGCAAAAAAACACGATCTACACCTAACAAACCATGAAGGAAACATACGTCATAGGCATCGACTACGGCACGGATTCCGTGCGCGCCCTTCTGGCGGATGCCGCGACAGGCGAAACAATCGCCGACTCGGTATTCAGCTACCCGCGCTGGGGCAGGCAGGAATACTGCTCTCCGGCGGAGGCACGCTTCCGCCAGCATCCGCAGGATTACCTCGACGGCCTGCGCCACGTGATAGGCGAAGTGGTGGCCGCACGGCCCGACGCGGCGCCGCATATCAGGGCGGTTTCGGTCGACACGACGGCCAGCACGCCGTGCCTGGTAGACCGCACGTGCACGCCGCTGGCGCTGCGCCCCGAATACGCCGACGATCCGGACGCGATGTTCGTCCTGTGGAAAGACCACACGGCGCAGCGGGAATCGGAAGAAATCACCGCCCTGTGCGCCCGCAGCGAGATCAATTATGCCCGCCATTCGGGCAACCACTACTCGGCCGAATGCTTCTGGGCCAAATGCCTGCACCTGCTGCGCGGCAGCCGGCGGCTCCGCCGCGACGCATATGCCATGGTCGAGCTCTGCGACTGGATACCCGCCGTGCTCACCGGGGCGGACAATCCCTCCGCGATACGCGCCAGCCATTGCGCCGCAGGGTCGAAACAGATGTGGGCCGAGGCCTGGGGAGGATTCCCTCCGGAGGCGTTTTTCGAAGCACTCGACCCCGCGTTGCTACCCATCGTGCGCAACATCAGCAAGACGAACCGCACGTGCGACCACGCTGCGGGGACGATCACGCCCGCGTGGGCACAGACGCTCGGACTTCCCGAAGGGGTCGTAGTAGGGGTGGGCAACATCGACGCCCATGCGGGAGCCGTAGGCGCCGGAATCCGCTGCGGCACGGTCGTGCTCAACCTCGGCACCTCGGCCTGCCACATGGCGCTGATGCCTTCGGATGAGATGGGCGGACGCCTCGTCGAAGGGATATTCGGACAGGTGGACAGCTCGATCGTACCCGGCATGGTCGGGTTCGAAGCCGGGTTATCCGCCTTCGGGGATGTCTATGCGTGGTTCAGGAACCTGCTGTGCTGGCCCCTGGAAGAGTTGCTCGTGCAGCCTGGGGCACCCGACGCGCAGGCCCGGCAGCGGCTGGCCGAAGAGTGCCGCGACAAAATCATGGGCAGGCTCGCCGAAGAGGCTGAGCGGCTGGAGCTCCGGGCGGACATGCCGCTGGCGACGGACTGGCTCAACGGCCGCCGCAACCCGTACCCCGCACCGGAGCTGACCGGGACGCTCACGGGGCTGCGGCTCTCGACGACGGCGCCCGAAATATACTACGCATTGGCCGAAGCGACGGCGTTCGCCACGAAGGCGATCCTCGACCACCTCGCAGCGAACGGCGTGGCGATCGAGCGCCTCACGGGGATCGGCGGCATATCGCAGAAATCGCCCTTCGTCATGCAGCTGCTGGCCGACGTAACCGGCCGGGAAATCTCGGTCATCGACTGCAAACAGGCCTGCGCCATGGGTTCGGTGGTCTACGCCACGGTCATCGCGGGCTGCTACGGCTCGGTGGAAGAGGCGCAGCGGGCGCTCTGCAACTTCCCTTCACGGCGCTATACGCCCCGCACGGAACGCCACCCGCTGCTCATGCAGCGATACGAACGCTACAAAGCCCAGGGAGGGCTCCCGCAACGCTAACCGACACGCAAACCCATACAACCGACGACACGCATGAACCTGCTGAACAACCCGGAAAAACGGAAATGGATGATCGTGGTGACGATCTTCATCGCCATCATCTGCAATTACCTCGACCGCCAGTTGCTTTCGATCCTCAAGCCGACGATCAAAGCGGCCTTCGAGATGAACGACGACGGCTATGCCTTCATCGTCAACATCTTCCTGATATGCTACGCCGTCATGTATCCCATATCGGGCATCCTGGTCGACCGGTTCGGCCCGAAAAAGGTGATGTTTCTGGGCATCCTGGCATGGTCGGCGGCCTGCATCGGAGGCGGCCTTTCGACCAATATGGAGCAGTTCGCCTTTTTCCGCGGGCTGCTGGGGCTGGCCGAGCCCACGATTTTTGCCGGGCAGATCGTCGCCGTGACCGTCTGGTTCGAAAAACGCCAGCGCGCCACGGCCAACAGCCTCTGCACGGCGGGCGGGTCGATCGGCACGGTCGTGGCCCCGATCGTCATCGCATGGCTCTCGACGATCTTTCCGTGGAACGACGTCTTCGTCCTGGCCGGGGCCATCGGCATCCTGATCGCCATCGTTTGGATGGCCGTCTACGCCGACCCGCCCAAAGAGATACTCGACGTCACGCTCAGCGAAAGCGCCGCCAACCGGCACCACGGCAAAGCCTTCACGTGGGGCGGGCTCTGGAAGACGCGCACGCTGTGGGGCGTGCTGCTCATCCGTTTCGTCAGCGACCCGGTCTGGTATTTCTGTCTCTTCTGGCTGCCCGGTTACCTGCAGGAGGATTCGGGACTGACGCTCATACAGGTGGGATGGGTCGGCTGGATCCCGTTCCTGTTCGGCGCCGTGGGCGGCGTATTGACCTCGGCATGGTCGGACAAAATGGTACGAAGGGGCATGGATCCGCTGCGCGCGCGCAAGCGCATGATGACGCTGGTGGCCGTCGCGGCACCCCTGTGCATCTTCACGCCCTATTTCAACGCCCTGCCGCCGTACTGGAACGTCGCGGCCATCATCGCCTCGTTCAGCCTGATCGCCATCATGTGCCTGAGCTGGCTCTACACGATCTGCGTGGTGATCGCCGAGGCATTCCCTGTACGCAACGTAGCCAGCGTAGTCGGCATCACGGCAGGCTTCGGGGCCGTGGGCGGAGCGATCTTCAACTACTACGTCGGGCAACTGCTGAGCACCATGGGGCCGTCGCTTTTCCTCGTAATGGGCGTCCTGCACTGGATCGCCGTCGTGATACTCTGGAAAATGACACGCCCTGAAATCCCGCAGGAAAAACAAGCTGTACAAAAATAAAAACCGAAACCATGGAAAAGAAAATTACGACCGTCCGCGAACCCGCCCGCGACATCCCCGTACGCGCATCGGCGGACATACTCATCGTCGGCGGGGGCCCCGCGGGGCTCATGGCCGCACAGGCCGCAGCGGGCGAAGGGCTGAAGGTCATGCTGATCGAAAGCCGCGGCTACCTGGGCGGGAACCTCACGATCGGGCTCCCGATCCTGGGATTCCTGGGGCAGAAAGGCAACCAGATCATCGAGGGGCTCCCGCAGCGGTTTATCGACCGGCTGCAGGAGCGGGGCGCCGCGAGCGGACACCGACCCTGCAAGCTCCACGTAAGCCTGACGATCATCGACCCGGAGGAGAGCAAGACCCTCGCACAGCAGTTGATGGAGGAGGCCGGCGTCGAGGTGCTGATGTATGTTTTCTGCACCGACGTCATCAGGGAGGGCAACGAGGTAAAGGGGGTGGTCATCGAAAGCAAGGCCGGGCGCGAGGCGATCCTCGCCCGCACCGTGATCGACTGCACGGGCGACGCCGATGTGGCCTTCCGTGCCGGCGTCGAGTGCCGCAAGGGCGATGCCGAGGGCGGCATGCAGCCCCCGACGCTGATGTTCTCGATGCGCGGTGTCGCCACACAACGCCTGCGCGACGCGATCGCAGAGCACCCGGACATCTACGACATGGACATCATGCCTGCGGAGTCGTTCCGCAACGAGAAGTTCATCACCGTGGGGCTTCGCAACCAGATCGCCAAGGCGCGCGAGGCGGGGATCGACCTCCCGGTGGCCCGCACGATCCTTATCACGGGCATGTCCGAGGACGAAATATGGGTCAACATGTCGCGTGTGAACGGCGTAGACCCGACCGATCCCGGGAGCTACACTCGTGGGGAAATCGAAGCCAGGAAGCAGGTTTACCAAATCCGGAAATACCTCCGGCAGTTCGTACCAGGGTTCGAAAACGCGTGGATGGATCGGGTGGCACCGTTCATGGGTATCCGCGAGAGCCGCGTCACGGTCGGGAAATACGTCCTCACGGCCGGGGATATCCTGGCCTGCCGACACTTCGACGACGCCATTGCCGTAGCCAGCTATCCCGTCGACCTGCACCATCCCAAAGGCGGGGACTGCACGCTGGAATACTGCGGCGACTGCTACGACATCCCGTACCGGGTGCTTGTGCCCGCAAAGGTCGAAAACCTGCTCGTCGCAGGCCGCTGCGCCTCTTTCACCCACGAAGCGATGGCCTCGACACGCGTGATGTCGACCTGCATGGCCCTCGGCGAAGCCGCCGGACGCGCCGCACGCATCGCCCTGCGGGACGGAGTGAAACCGTCGCAGGCCGACGTGGCGAAGCTGCGCAGCGAATTGAAACGAACCGGAGCCTACCTCCGATGACGGTACGGATCATGCGGTTTACGAAACTGCTGCTCGGCCTCGGCCTGGCGGCCTGTGCATGGCCCCTGTCCGGACAGAACGCCCGCCAGGAGATTTATGCCGACCCCGACAAAGCCGGCGGGGTATACTATGCCTACACGTACGACAATCCGGCCCGGACTCCCGCGCCCGAAGGTTACGAACCTTTCTACATCAGCCACTACGGTCGCCACGGCTCACGCTGGCTGCTCAGGGCGTCGGAATATACGGAGGTGTTGGAAACTTTCGGCAAGGCCGCCCGCGAGGGCGCCTTGTCGGAGTTCGGGCAGGATGTTTTACGCCGCGTGGAACGGGCCTGTTCGGACGGCGAGGGCAGGGCGGGCGACCTCACGCCGCTGGGTGCCGAACAGCATTACGGGATCGCGGAACGGATGTTCGAATCCTACCCGGAGGTCTTCCGGGGCAACGCGCGTGTCGACGCACAATCGACCGTCGTGGTACGCTGCGTGCTGAGCATGGCGGCATTCTGCGACCAGCTGCGGAGGATGAACCCGGAACTGGAAATCACGCGGACGGCCAACAACCGCACGACCCGCTACCTGAACTTTTTCAGCACGGCGGCAAACCCCGGGCTCGCCCCGGAGTACCTAAACCTGTTGAAAAGCGAGAGCTGGATACAGGCCGAAGAGAGGTTCCGGGAGAGCCGGATGCATCCGGAGCGCCTGATGGCCAGGTTATTCGCAGGCGGGAAAGCTCCGGCGGACATCGACCCGCGGGAGCTGATGCAACAGCTCTGGGCTCTGGCCGTAAACGAACAAGACACCCGCAGCGGAATCACGTTCCGCGACCTGTTCACCCCCGAAGAACTGTATGCCGTCTGGGAGTGCGTCAACTACCGTTTCTACCACCAGCGAGGCCCCGGGGCGCTCAACCGGGGATATGCCCTGCGCTATGCGACGGCGCTGCTCGAAGAGATCATCGCCCGCGCCGACAGTGCGCTCGTGCGGGGCGTGCCCTCGGCCGACCTGCGCTTCGGGCACGACGGCAACCTCATGCCTCTGACCTGCCTGATGGCTTTCGACGGCTGCACGGCCGAGGTTTCCGATCCGGATCTGATCGCGGACGCATGGCGCGATTACCGTATTTCACCGATGGCGGCCAACATCCAGATGATCTTTTACCGGAAAGAGGGGACAGCCGACATCCTGGTCAGGATACTCCACAACGAACATGAAATGTATCTTCCGCTCGCCTCCGCAAGGCCGCCGTACTACAAATGGGATGACCTGCGGGCCTTCTACCGCCGAAGGATCGCCCAAGCGAAAGCGACGGCCGCGGAACCGCCGTCAGCAGGCACACGACAGGCTCCCGGAGCATAACCGGCTGTTGGGCTTCCGATCCGGGAGGCGCGGCGTATTCAACGAAAAGGGGGGGGGCTTTGTAAAGCCTCCCCCCCCTTTTACATTGCCGGCCGGAACCGGACTATCCCTTGATAGCTATGCCTTTGCCGAGTTTTTTCTCGATCTCCTCCTTCGGGAGAGGACGGGTGCAGAAGAACCAGTCGTAGCATTTTACCCCTTCGGGCTGGTCGTCCATATCCTCGCCCTGCATCGGGACGATCACCTCGTCGCCCGGACGCCAGTCGGCCGGCATGGCGACCCCGAATGCGTCGATGGACTGCAAACCCACCAAGACACGCTTTATCTCCTCGAAATTGCGTCCCAGAGCCAGCGGATAGTAGATCATCGCGCGCAGTTTGCCCTCGGGATCGACGAAGAATACGGCACGCACGGCTGCCGTCTGGCTTTCACCGGGCTGGATCATGCCGTAAAGGTTCGCCACCTTCATCGACACGTCGTCGATGATCGGGAACTCGACCTTGATATCCTTCATGCCCCGGTATTCGATCTTCTCACGGATCGTACGCAGCCATGCGATATGGCTGTTGCGGCTGTCGACCGACAATCCGATCAGTTCGCAGTTCAAAGCCCTGAATTCGGCCGTACGGGCGCCGAACGTGAGTACCTCGGACGTGCATATCGGCGTAAAGTCGGCGGGGTGGCTGAACAGGATCACCCATTTGCCCTTGTAATCGGCGGGAAAGCTGATCTTTCCCTGTGTTGTCATCGCTTCGAATGCCGGGACGGGTTCACCCAGGCGCGGCAGTTGCTGTTCGTTCTTTTCCATAATCCGAAATATTAGTTTTATGCCGGGGCCCGCAAAGTCGGTGCCGATGGATGCGAACCGGGGATCTTTCTACTAAATTACGGTTTTCACAGGAATATTCCTAATCCGGAACCCTCTGGTTTACGCGGGAATACGGAAGCGTATACACAAACGGCGCTTTTGGGTAGGGCCCGGCTTTCCCGGACGATCGCGGCGTCCGGAAAGGACATCGCACCGATGGAGGCCCAAAGCCGGAATACGGGGCAGGCTCAGCCAACGGGGTTGGAAAGCGGGTGACGGGAAAAACACGGCGGACAGGCAGAAGGGGACGGGGCACAAGGTACAAGGTTAAGAAACGAATCTAGGGAACGCACGTCGGGCGGAACGGGGCGCGAAAAACGGGAGGTCCCTTGTCAAATACATGAGCGGCAGGCACATGGCCTGCCGCTCTTTCCTTCGGGAACCCATCGGAACCCTGCTCCGTCAGCGTATCTTGCGGATGATCTCGCCGCCGTGGCGGATCGCCTCCTCGTTGGCGGGAAGCATCTTCCACGCACGTTCGGGCAGCGACTTCTTGAGGCCGACCATCACGTTCTCCATCTCGACGACGGGGCGCACCTTGAGGTACCCGCCCAGAATCATCGTATTGAACAGCTTGGCCTGTCCCATCCGGGCGCATTCGGCCGTGGCGTCGATCGCATAGACCTCGATGTCCTCGCGCACGGGATGGCGCGTGATACCGTTCGTATCGTAGATCAGGATGCCGCCGGGCCTGACCATCGGCTCGAATTTCTCCATCGACTGCTGGTTCAGGATGATGGCCGTATCGAACTCGTGGGCGATCGGCGAAGAAATCTTCCTGTCCGAAAGGATTACCGTCACGTTGGCCGTACCGCCGCGCATCTCGGGGCCGTACGAGGGCATCCACGTGACTTCGAAGTCCTGCATTACGCCCGAGTAGGCCAGTATCTTCCCCATCGAGAGGACGCCCTGGCCCCCGAACCCTGCGATAATTAAAGTCTCTTTCATAGCATCCCTTATTTTACGTCCTTGATATCGCCCAGCGGATAGTAGGGCAGCATGTTCTGTTCGAGCCACTCGTTCGAGGCCACGGGCGAGAGTTTCCAGCCGCTGTTGCAGGTCGAAACGACCTCCACGAGCGAAAAGCCCTTGCCGGCCATCGAATTTTCGAACGCCTTGCGGATCGCACGCTTACACTTGCGCACGTTGGCGGGCGTATGCACGCTCTGGCGCGTGATGAAGGTGGCACCGTCGAGGTGCGCCATCATCTCGGCGATCTTGTAGGGATAGCCGTTCAGGCGCGGGTCACGGCCGTAGGGCGTCGTCGCGGTCTTCATACCCAGCAAGGTAGTCGGGGCCATCTGGCCGCCCGTCATGCCGTAAATGGCGTTGTTGATATAGATCGCCACGACGTTCTCGCCGCGTGCGGCCGCGTGGATCGACTCCGCCGTGCCGATGGCCGACAGGTCGCCGTCGCCCTGGTAGGTGAAGACCAGGTTGCCGGGATAGAGCCTTTTCACCGCCGTAGCTACGGCCAGGGCGCGTCCGTGGGCGGCCTCGATCCAGTCGATGTCGATATAATTGTATGCGAATACGGAGCAGCCCACGGGCGAAACGCCTACGGTCTTTTCCGCGAAGCCCATCTCCTCGATGACCTCGGCGATCAGTTTATGTACCGTACCATGACTGCAGCCGGGGCAGTAGTGCATGACGTTGTCGGTAATGAGCTTCGGTTTCGCGTAAACCAGGTTTTCGTTTTTGATTTCAACCTCTGCCATAGCCTTTACTTTTTAATCAGTTTTTCCTTGAGCGCCGCGAGCACTTCGTCGGGCGCGAACATCATACCGCCCTGACGGCCGAAATGCTCGACGGGAGCTACGCCGTTCACGGCCAGCCGCACGTCCTCGACCATCTGGCCGGCATTGAGCTCGGCGGAAAGGAAGCCTTTGACACCGCGCGCGGCCAGTTCGGCCAGCGGCTTCTTGGGGAAAGGATAGAGCGTGATCGGACGCAGCAGGCCGACCTTCAGCCCTTCGGCGCGTGCCATCTCGACCGTGGCCGAGCAGATACGGGCCGACGAACCGAACGCCACGATCACGTAATCCGCATCGTCGCAGCCGATCTCCTCATAACGCACCTCGTTCTCTTCAAGCGCCTTGTATTTCTCCTGCAGGCGCTTGTTGATGATCTCCATCTTCTCGGACTGCAACTCCAGCGACGTCACGATATTGCGCTTGCGGTCGGCAGGCTTGCCGTAGGTAGCCCACGAGCGGCACTCGGCAGCGATCTCTTCGTCGGTCTTGCGGGGACGCTGCGGCGCGAGCACCACCTTCTCCATCATCTGACCGATCGCCCCGTCGGCGAGGATCATCGCCGGGTTGCGGTATTTGAACGCGAGGTCGAACGCCTCGGCCACATGGTCGTGCATCTCCTGCACCGAATTGGGCGCCAGTACGATCATGTGGAAATCGCCGTGGCCGCCGCCTTTGCAGGCCTGGAAATAGTCGCCCTGCGAAGGCTGGATCGTACCCAGCCCCGGGCCGCCGCGCTGGCAGTTGATCACCAGGCAGGGCAGTTCCGCCCCCGCCAGGTAGCTCAGCCCCTCGGACATCAGGCTGATGCCGGGGCTCGACGACGAGGTCATCACCCGTTTTCCGGTCGATGCGCCGCCGTAGACCATGTTGATCGACGAGATCTCCGATTCGGCCTGCAGCACGACCATGCCCGTGGTCTCCCACGGCTTGAGTTCCATCAGTGTCTCCATCACTTCCGACTGGGGAGTGATCGGGTACCCGAAATATCCGTCGCAACCGTAGCGAATCGCCGCATGGGCTATCACCTCGTTGCCTTTCATCAGTTTTACCTCTTTCTCTGCCATAGCTACTCGAATTTTTGACGATAAACCGTGATGACGCTATCGGGGCAAATCACCGCGCACGAAGCACACCCCGTGCAGGCATCGGGATTCACCATCCGGGATATGGGATAGCCCTTGCTGTTCACCTCTGCCGACAATTCCAGCACGTCGCACGGACACGAAGCCACACAGACCCCGCACCCTTTGCACCGTTCCTTGTCGACAACGATTGTTCCTTTTATTTTAGCCATAAGCCGTAGTATTGTTAAGTTCCTTACAAATATAAGAAAAAATCCCGGAAATTCTAAACGAATGCAACAAATCTTATCATGAAAAACGGATAAATGAAAGCAGTGCGCCCGGAATAACCCGCCCGAACGCACTGCGTACAAAATATTTCCGCCATTTTATTCCGCCTTCGGACAGGGGTTCGAAAACGCGCCGGACAGGCGGTTCCCCGAGGGTTGAATGACTTACCGGCCCCCGACCATCGCGGGGCGGTTACTCTTCGAACGAGTGGATCACCACGCCCGAGCGGAGTTTCGGCTCGAACCACGTCGTCTTCGGGGGCATGATGTTACCCGTGTCGGCGATGTTGATGAGCTGTTGCATCGAAACGGGGTAGAGGGCGAACGCCGCCTTCATCTCGCCGCTGTCGACACGGCGTTTGAGCTCGCCCAGACCGCGGATTCCGCCCACGAAGTCGATCCGCTTCGACGTGCGCAGGTCTTTGATGTCCAGTATTTTGTCCAGCACGAGGTTCGACAGCACCGTCACGTCCAACACACCGATCGGGTCGTTGTCGTCGTATGTCCCGGGCTTGGCCGTCAGGCTGTACCAGTGCCCGCCGAGATACATCGAGAAATTATGCAGCCCCGTCGGACGGTACTCCTCCGTGCCCTTGTCCTCGACCGTGAAACTTTCAGCGAGCTTTTCGAGCAACTGCTCCGGCGTCAGGCCGTTCAGGTCTTTCACGACGCGGTTGTAGTCGATGATCCGAAGCTGCCCCGCGGGGAAAGTCACGGCGAGGAAATAGCAATACTCCTCGTTGCCCGTATGGCCGGGGTTCTTTGCCTGGCACTCCTGTCCCACGCGCGCCGCGGCGGCTGTGCGGTGATGCCCGTCGGCGACATAGAGCGCCGGGATGCCCGCGAAAATCTCCGTGATACGGTCGTTGGTCTTCTTGTCGCGGATAACCCACAGCTTATGGCCGAAGCCGTCGGCAGCCGTGAAATCGTATTCCGGGTCGTTGTTCTTCACCACGTCGGCCACGATGGCGTCGATCTCGGCGTTGTCGGGATAGGCGAAGAACACCGGTTCGATATTGGCCTGCTGGTTGCGGACGTGGATCATGCGGTCTTCCTCCTTGTCGGGACGCGTCAGTTCGTGTTTCTTGATCGCCCCCGAGAGGTAGTCTTCGTAATGGCAGCACATGGTCAGTCCGTATTGCGTGCGGCCGTCCATCGTCTGCGCATAGATGTAATAATACTCCCCGGGATCCTGTTCGAGCCAGCCCTTCTCACGCCATGCACGGAAATTCTCGACCGCCTTGTCGTAAACCTCCTGCGAATGTTCGTCGGCAATAGGCTCGAAATCTATTTCGGGCTTGATGATGTGCAGCAACGAGCGTTCGGTGGCCTCGGCCTTGGCCTCGGCGGAATTCAACACGTCGTAGGGGCGCGACGCCACTTCGGACGCATACTGTTTCGGGGGACGTATCCCGCAAAAAGGTTTGATTTTCACCATAATGAATTAATGTATTAAAGCGAAAAAGGCGGGCGCAGCCTTCGCTCCCGCCTTTCACGCGCCGTTATCCGCTATTTGTTCACCTGGAACCGCGTATTGCCGTTCCTGAAAAAATCGACGATTTGGGTGGCTGCGGCCAGACCCGCGTTGATATTGGCCTCGGCGGTCTCGGCCCCCATCTTTTTGGCGGTGGCAAACACCCGCTTGCCGAATTTCTCGTCCAGCTCGGCCTGGTTCCCGGCAGCGATGTCGGTAATGTATTTCAGGTCTTCGCGTTCGGTCAGCGCACGCACGACACCCTGTTCGTCGATCACCTCCTTGCGGGCGGTGTTGACCAGCGTGGCACCCTTGGGCATCGACATCAGCAGTTCGTAGCCGATCGAGCCGCGGGTTTGCTCCGTAGCCGGGATGTGCAGCGACAGGAAGTCGGCCTGCCTGTACAAATCTTCGAGGGAATCCACCTTCTTCACACCGTCGGCTTCGAACACCGCCGCATCCGTGATGAAGGGGTCGTAGGCGATGACGTTCATGCCCAGCGCCTTACCCTTGCGCCCCACGAGTTTGCCCACATTGCCGTAGGCGTGGATGCCGAGGGTCTTGCCCTGTATCTCCGAACCCGTACCGGGCGTAAAGCGGTTGCGCGACATGAAGACCATCATGGCGAGCGCCAGCTCGGCCACGGCGTTGGAGTTCTGCCCCGGGGTATTCATCACCACGATACCGCGCGCCGTGGCGGCCGCGAGATCCACGTTGTCGTAACCCGCACCGGCACGAACCACGATTTTGAGGTTCTTCGCCGCCCCGATGACTTCGGCCGTCACCTTGTCGCTGCGGACAATGAGCGCATCGACATCGGCCACGGCGGCCAGCAATTGGGCCTTGTCGGTATATTTTTCAAGCAGGGCCAGTTCATAGCCCGCGTCCTCGACGATCCTGCGGATGCCGTCGACAGCCTCCTTGGCAAAAGGCTTTTCGGTCGCAACTAATATTTTCATACCTGTACTTTCTATCAGATGAATAAAATCGATGTCCGTGGCCGCCTTTTTCTTCGGGGTGAACGTAAAGAAATGCGCCATGGCCGTCCGTTATTTCGCGTGTTTGGCGGCGAACTCCTGCATGCACTCCACGAGGACTCTGACGCTCTCGATGGGTAGAGCGTTGTAGCACGATGCGCGGAAGCCGCCCACCAGGCGGTGGCCCTTGATGCCCACGATACCGCGTCCCTTGGTAAATTCCATGAACTCGGGAGCCAGTTCCTCGTAGCCGTCGGCCATCACGAAGCAGATGTTCATCAGCGAGCGATCCTGCTTGTCGACCGTACCGCGGAACAGCGGGTTGCGGTCGATCTCGTCATACAGCAGGGCGGCCTTCTCCTTGTTGCGTCGGTAGATTTCGGGTACGCCGCCGATCGACTTGAGCCAGCGGAGGGTCTCCATGAGCACGTAGATCGGGAATACGGGGGGCGTGTTGAACATCGAGCCGTTCTCGACATGGGTGCGGAACGAAACCATCGTCGGCAGGTCGCGCACGACACGGTCGAGCATGTCCTCGCGGATGATGGCGAACGCCACGCCGGCCGGGGCGAGGTTCTTCTGCGCACCGCCGTAGATCATGGCGTATTTCGTGACGTCGACCGGACGCGAAAGGATGTCCGACGACATGTCGGCGATCAGGGGCACGGGCGAGGCGAGGTCTTCGTGGTATTCGGTGCCGTAGATCGTATTGTTGGAGGTGATATGCACATAGTCCAGGTCGGCGGGGATCGCAAACCCCTTGGGGATGTAGGTGAAATTGCGGTCTTCGGACGAAGCGAGCAGCTCGACCTCGCCGTAACGCTTGGCTTCCTTGATGGCCTTCTTGGCCCAGACACCGGTATTCACATAGCCGGCCTTCCTGCCCAGGAAGTTGGCGGGCACTTCGTAGAAAAACGTGCTGGCACCGCCGCCGATATAGAAGATCTTGTAGTTGTCGGGGATGCCGAGCAGCTCACGGAAGAGCGCGTCGGCCTCGGCCATCACGTTCTCGAAATCCTTCGTCCGGTGCGAAATCGAAAGCAGGGAAAGGCCCGAACCGTTGAAATCTACGATAGCTTTTGCTGCGTTCTGGATGACTTCGTCTGCGAGGATCGAGGGTCCCGCGTTGAAATTGTGCTTTTTCATAATATTCGGATGTGAATTTAGTGTTTCGGACTCCAGCCTGTTAGTTTACTAACACAAATATAGGTAAAATATTCCGGAGAATACAACAGTTGTGCAAAACTTGTTCAAAGAAATTTCACTCGGCGTCCCGAACGCTCGGCATTTTGAATTGTTTTTATTACTTTTGCCCAAACTTAACATCCTCCGCAAATGGTAAAATCCATGACGGGCTTCGGCAAGGGCGAAGCCACGCTGCAAAATAAGAAGATCACGGTCGAAATCCGCTCGCTCAACTCCAAACAGCTCGACCTCGGGCTGCGGCTTCCGGCCGTTTACCGCCAGTCGGAATACGAAATCCGCAATATCATCACCCGCACGGTACAGCGCGGCAAGGTCGATGTCTTCGTGACCGTCGAATCGCAGACCGTGGAGACCCCGGCGCGTATTAATAAAGAGGTATTCGCCGCCTATGCCGGGCAACTGCGCGACGCGGCGCAAAACGCCCGACTCAACTATGCGGGGATCGGATGGGACAGCGCCGCCCTGCAGGCCATCATGCGCCTGCCGGAGGTCGTATCGACCGAAGCGGAGAGCATCTCCGACGAGGAACACGCGGCGCTGGTCGCCGCCACCGAAGCCGCCGTGGCGCAGCTCGACGCGTTCCGCCTGCAGGAAGGCGCGATCCTGATCGCCGACCTGCTGAGCCGCGTGGACAAGATCGAAGGCTACAAACAGGAGGTCGTGCCTTTCGAAAAGGCCCGCACGGAGACGGTCAGGGCCCGCCTGCTGGAAAACCTCGAAAAGCTGCAGGTCGACGTCGACCGCAACCGGCTGGAGCAGGAGATGATCTTCTACCTCGAAAAACTCGACATCACCGAGGAGAAGGTGCGCCTGGCCAACCACTGCAGGTATTTCCGCGAGGTGGCCGCCCAGGAGGAGGGCGCAGGCCGCAAGCTGGGCTTCATCGCACAGGAGATGGGCCGCGAAATCAACACGATGGGCTCGAAGGCCAACGAATCGAACATCCAGATACTCGTAGTTAAGATGAAGGACGAGCTGGAAAAGATCAAAGAACAGGTACTGAACATATTATAATGGGCAAGGTTATCATATTCTCCGCCCCGAGCGGTTCCGGGAAGACGACCATCGTACGCGAATTGCTGAAGCGTTTCCCGCAGTTCGAATTTTCGGTATCGGCGACCAGCCGCGCACCCCGAGGCTGCGAGCGCCACGGTTGCGACTACCACTTCATGACGCACGAAGAGTTCATGCGCGCCGTCGCGGAAAACCGTTTCGTGGAGTGGGAAGAGGTCTACCAGGGCACTTGCTACGGCACGCTGCGCTCGGAGGTGGAACGCATCTGGGCCAAGGGCAACATCATCGTCTTCGACGTGGACGTCATCGGGGGGATCAACCTCAAACGCATCTTCGGCGACGACGCTTGCTCGATATTCGTCATGCCGCCCTCGATCGGGGAGCTGCGCCGCAGGCTCGTATGCCGCGGCACGGACGCCCCGGAAGTGATAGACCGCCGTGTGGCGAAGGCCGAATTCGAACTGACGAAAGCCCCCGAATTCGACCATGTCGTCGTAAACGACTCGCTCGACGAGGCGATCCGCCAGACGACCGCGATCATCGACCAATTCATCGCACGGCAGCCATGAAACGCGTCATGCTCTATTTCGGGTCGTTCAACCCCATCCATAAAGGGCACATCGCCCTGGCGGAATACGCCGTGGAAAAAGAACTGTGCGACGAGCTGGTGCTCGTCGTTTCGCCCCAGAGCCCCTATAAACAGGCCGAAGAGCTGGCCCCCGAGATGGATCGGTTCGAAATGGCCGAGGCGGCCTGCGCGGCGTCGCGCTATCCCGACCGGATAAAACCCTCGGTCGTCGAATTCCTGCTGCCCAAGCCGTCGTATACGATCGACACGCTGCGCTACCTGGCCGAGAACCACGGCGCGGATATGGAGTTCTCGATCCTCATGGGCGCCGACCAGATAGAACGGCTCGACGGCTGGAAAGAGTACGACCGCATCCTCGAATACCCGGTATACGTCTATCCCCGCCGCGGCGAAAGGGTAGACAGGTTCCCCGGCCGCATCATGGTGCTGGAAGACGCGCCGCTGCAGGATTTTTCCGCGACACAAATCCGCGAACGCATCGGGCGGGGCGAGGATGTCTCGCAGATGCTCGACAAGGGCGTCGCCGAACATATCCGCCGCAAGGGGCTGTGGAACCCGACGGCCCGCAAATCGGCCCTGACGGCACAGATCGCCGCCGATCCGGAAAACACGGCGCTCTATATGGAACGGGGCAAGCTCCACTACCGCCTCAACGAGTGGGGCGCAGCCCTCAACGACTTCAACCGCGTACTGCAAGCAGACGACAGCCACGCCGAGGCGCGGCAGTATGCGCAGATGGTACGGGAAATACTGGAATTCAGATATAAGGACATATACAACCCCTGACAATGACACGCCTGAAGATTGCCCTCATGGCGGGCGGAGATTCGCCCGAACGGGGGATCGCGCTCCAGAGCGCCGCACAGATCGAAGCGGCGCTCGACCATACGAAATACGACATCACGGTCATCGACCTCCACCACCGCGACTGGCACTACACGGCCCCCGACGGACGCGAGTGGCAGGTCGACAAGAACGATTTTTCGCTCACGGTGGAAGGCGAGCGCAAAGCATTCGACTACGCCCTGATCATCATCCACGGCACACCCGGCGAGGACGGCAAGCTGCAAGGCTACCTCGACATGATGGGCGTCCCTTATTCGTCGTGCTCGATGACCTCGTCGGTCATCACCTTCGACAAGATCACCACCAAGCGCACCGTAGCGGGACGGGGCATCAACCTCGCCCGCGAGATTTTCCTCCGCAAGGGCGAAACGGCCGACCCGGACAGGGTGGTCGCGGAGTTCGGACTGCCGCTCTTCATCAAGCCCAACGCCAGCGGCAGCTCGTTCGGCGTGACGAAAGTCCATACGCGCGACGAGGTGCTGCCCGCCATCGAGGCGGCCTTCGCCCAAAGCGACGAGGTGCTGATCGAAGAGTGCATCGCGGGCCGTGAAATGGGCTGCGGCATGATGGTGGCCGGAGGCAGGGAATACCTGTTCCCGATCACGGAGATCGTATCGAAAAAGGATTTCTTCGACTACCAGGCCAAATACACCGAAGGCTATTCGGACGAGATAACCCCCGCCGACATCGCCCCGGAAATTGCGGAGGAACTGCACCGCATGACCCGCATCGCTTACAGGGCATGCCGCTGCTCGGGTGTCGTACGCGTCGATTTCATCGTCACGCCCGAAGGCAAACCCTACCTGATCGAAATCAACTCCATCCCCGGCATGAGCGCCGGGAGCATCGTCCCCAAGCAGGCACGGGCCATGGGCATGTCGCTGGGAGAGATGTTCGACCTGATAATCGCCGACACCTGCCGCAAATGATCGAAATCGATGACAAAATCGTGAGCGCAGACCTGCTGCGCGAATGTTTCGCCTGCGACATCGCGCAGTGCAAGGGTATCTGCTGCGTCGAGGGGAATGCCGGGGCGCCGCTCGAAGCGGAGGAGGTCGGCATACTCGAACGCGAATATGCGGCCTACAAGCCCTATATGACGCCCGAGGGCATCGAGGCCGTCGAGCGGCAGGGCTTCATGGTCATCGACGAAGACGGCGACCTGACTACGCCGCTGGTCGGCGACGCGGAATGCGCCTACACCTACTCGGAGAACGGCATCACGCTCTGCGCCATCGAAAAGGCGTGGCTGGAGGGCAAGACCGCCTTCCGCAAACCGATCTCATGCCACCTCTATCCGATCCGCGTCGTGCGGTTTTCGAACGGCACGGCAGGGCTCAACTACCACCGCTGGTCGGTCTGCGCCCCGGCGCGCGAATGCGGCCGCAGGCTGGGAATCCCGGTCTACAAGGCGTTGCGCGAACCGATCGTGCGCCGTTTCGGCGAGGAATTTTACAAGGCGCTGGAAGCTGCCGAAGAATTTATCCGACAACAATAAAATACAGATGAAAAAATACTGCCTCACCTATATGGCCGCCGTTGCGGCACTCTCGGCATCGGCCGCAGCGCCGCAGGCCGAACGCAAAACCGATTCGCTGCACATCGCATCCCTCTCGCCCAGGGAGGCTGCGACCATAGACTCCATCGTCGCAATGCGCCTGCGGCTCCAGCCCAAGCAGATCGAGTCGATTTTCGACACCAACGACGTGGTGGCCATCGACACGCTCGATTCGGGCAACGACGCCATACAGGTGGTGCTTTACAGCAACAACACGTGGAAATACGTCCGCAACCGCGAGATAGCCAAGGACAGCACCATCTTCGAGAAATACTGGGATACGACAACGCTCTTCCCCTACAAGGAGGTGGACATGTCGTCGATGCCCAAATCGGTGGTCATCGACCTGGTGGACTCGGTCACGAGCTACCACTGCCCCTACCAGGGTTCGGTGCACCCGCGCGGCAAATACGGCCCGCGGCGGCGGCGCCAGCATCAGGGCGTCGACCTGCCGCTCAAGGCGGGCGACCCGGTCTACGCCACGTTCTGCGGCCGCGTGCGTATTTCGGAATATAACAAGGGCGGCTACGGCAACCTGGTCATCATCCGCCACGACAACGGGCTGGAGACCTACTACGGGCACCTTTCGGAGCGCATGGTCGAACCCAACCAGTGGGTCGAGGCCGGGCAGATCATCGGCCTGGGCGGCTCGACGGGGCGCAGCACGGGGCCGCACCTGCATTTCGAGACCCGCTATTACGGGCAGTCGTTCGACCCCGAGCGGCTCATCGACTTCAAGAACGGACTGCTGTGCCGCGAGACCTTCCTGCTGAAAAAATCGTTCTTCAGCATCTATTCGAACGCCGGGCAGGACTTCGACGACGAGATCGCCAACGAAGAGCAGGACAAGAAGGAGGCGGCCGAAAAGGCAGCCATGAAGTACCACCGCATCAAGTCGGGCGACACGCTGGGCGCCATCGCCCGCAAGTACGGTACGACCGTGACGAACATCTGCCGCCTGAACGGCATCAAGTCGACCACCACGCTGCGCATCGGACGTTCGCTGCGGGTGCGGTAGACGGCGAAGTGCCGATGGGATACGGCACGGCTGCTCCCACACATAGACGAAAAAGGCCGGGGCTTTGGGGCCTCGGCCTTTTTTACTCGTCCCTGAGGAGAGCAATGCGGAATTACGGTAAAACGGTTTGGTGCCCGTTTATGCGACAGGAAGCCTCCGGAAAACGGCATGTTCCCGGGCGACAAGCAACTACTGGTAACAAGCAGCGCCCGGGCGAACCTATTTCTTATCCTGGATGGCGTCGATGGCGTCGATCACGGCTCCCCGGAAACGCTTGCGCTCCAGCTCCCCCACACCGACGATGGTCGTACCGCCGGGCGAACAGACGGCATCCTTCATCATGGCGGGATGCTGTCCCGTGGCGAGTTGCAGTTTTCCCGTACCGACGACCATCTGGCTGGCCATGCGGTAGGCATCGGCACGCACGATGCCGTGCTTGACGGCGGCGTCGGCCAGCGCCTCGATGAACATCGCCACGAAAGCCGGGCCGCAACCGCAGACCGTCCCCGCAATGCCGAGCTGGGCAGTATCCACCGGTATCACGAGCCCCACGTGCGACAGCAACGCCTGCACCGACTGCCACTCGGCTTCGGACAGCGAATGGCGGCGTTCGCAGACGACGATACCCTCGCAGACGGCCACGGGCGTATTGGGAATCGTGCTGAGGTGATGCGTCCCCGGCGCGAGGATCTCCTCGTAGCGGTCGAACGTCATCCCGGCGGCTACCGAAACGACGACCTTGCCCGCCAGCATCCCTTTGACGGGGGCCAGCACGGCTTCGACCTGGTACGGTTTCACCGCCACGACCACCACGTCGGCAAACCCCGCGACTCCCGCGGCATCGTCGAAAGCGAGGAACCCGTGGGGTTCCGTATTACGGTGCAGCTTCGCCCGGTCGCGGGCGCATGCGCCGATCTGCCCGGGCTGCAAAGCCCCCGATGCGGCAAGCCCTGCGGCCAGGGCCTGCGCCATGTTTCCGAATCCGATAAATCCTACCTTCATATCATCATTGTTTGGAATAATCCCTCTCCCCGAATATCAGCGACCCGACGCGCACCATCGTCGAGCCGCACTCGACGGCGATGGGGTAGTCGTGCGACATGCCCATCGACAGGATGTTGAACCGCGCCCCGAAATTGGGCTGCAACAGGTCGAAACAGCGCTTCAGCTCCCTGAAGTCGCGGCGTATCACCTCCCCGTCGTCGGTATTGGTCGCAATGCCCATCACGCCGCGTACGCAGATGTTCGGCATCTGCGCGAAAGGCGCCGTGCGGAGGTACTGCATCAGGTCATCCAGCTCCCAGCCCGATTTGCTCTCCTCGTCGGCGACGCGGATTTCGAGCAGTATCTCGATCGTGCGGCCGCATTTGGCGGCTTCGCGCTGGATGGTTTCGGCCAGCCGCGCACTGTCGACCGAATGGATCAGCGACACGAACGGGGCGATATACTTCACCTTGTTGGTCTGCAGGTGGCCGATCATGTGCCACTCGATATCCTTGGGCAGCACGTCGTATTTTTCACGCAGCTCCTGCGGACGGCTCTCGCCGAAAATGCGGTGCCCGGCATCGTAGGCCTCGCGGATCGCCCCGGCGGGGTGGGTCTTCGACACGGCGACCAGCGTGACATACTCGGGCAGGGTGCCGCGCACGAAGGACAATTGGTATGCTATCGACATAATCTATTCGGTTTTGGTGTGTAAAAATACGCAAAATTCGTACAAGACGAAACAAGCCCGGAAAAAATCCGGGCCTGCATACCGTTTTTATCCGTCCGGAATCCCGGACATGCTATCGGGCCAGTACGATTTCGGAGCAGGGGACGGCTCCGTCCAAGACCCGCTCCGAGCCGGACTCCATGTCGTAGACCCGGATCCGGTTGCCGCCGTCGCCGGTGTCGCAGAGCATGAACAGCTCCTCGGTCTTCCCGCCGTCATGGCGGACGGCGATCGAGCGGACGGTGCCCTGCACCGCCGCCAGCGTCCTGTCGAACTCCATCGACACGGGGTTATACAGACGCAGTTCGGTCACACCGCCCTTCGCCACGGCATAGCCGCCGACGGCGTAATAGGTCTCGCCGTCCTGCCCTTTGTCCAGCACTCCGAACGGCACCATCGCATCGGCCTGTTCGGCATCGCCCGTTTTTACGGCGTATCCCTCGCCGCTGCGACCGGTAAGCACCAGCGGCGTATAACTATCCGGGGCAGTGTGTGCCGCGAGCAGAAGGTAACCGCCGTAGACGGTCACGAAAGGATTTTCGCCCAGCATCTCGGGCGCAATGTCCGAAGGCAGCATCCACGACGGGGGCACAGGTGCGACGTTGGTACGGGTCATATTCAACTCCATGAGGACGAGCCGGCCGGCCTCATGGCGCAGGAAGGCGGCGAAATCGGAGAGGGTGCCCGCGACGACGACATTGTCGTAGCCCGAATCCCGGAAGTAACGCATCGTGAGGTCGTAGAACGCCGCAGCGCCGATATTTCCGCCGGGCGCGAGGCCGTAGATACGGTTCGAACCGGGGGTATTCACCACGCAGTGCATGCGGCGCAAAACGCCCAAGGTCTCAATGCGGGTTAGGTCGCCCGTCGTCAGGTCGATCCGGTCGATCCCGGTTTCGTCGCAATCGTACTGGGTGATGCCGTAGAGCGACGGCTCCTCGGGCGGGCGGCCGTCGGATACGGATATTTTACCCAGCGTCATGGCCTTGCCGCGGCGGAAGAGCTTCACCTCGGTCGTAGAGGCGGGGTAGCCTCCGGGGGCCAGGAACGTGATGTCCGATTCGGTACGTTCCGTCACGACGGCCCAGACACCGTCGGCATATCCTTCCGGGAGAGCCGCCTGCGACAGGGGCCACGCGATCCGCAGCATGATGTCGTCGTCGGCCTCGAAGCCGCGCGCCGCAACGGTCACCTCGTCGCCGGGCGCGAATAGCTGCGATGACGGGGGCATCACCACGTCGGTGACGAACGGCGCACCATCGCCCTCGTCCGTGGTACATGCCAGCAGGAAAAGCCCGAAAAAGGATAAAAACAATAGTTTCTTCATATAACCTACTATATAACAATTACATACCTCCGCACCGGGGGGGGGTATCCGCCGGAATGCAATGCGCTTGCATACGTCGTAAAGATACGACATAAAGCCCTAATATCCAAATAAAATGCGACATATTGTACCCGCTGCGTTTTGCCGTTTAGGATTTGTTTCGTACATTTGGGATCAAAACCGGAAAACCTATGAGAAAACTCCAGTATTGCCTCGCGGCGGCAGCCCTCTTCGCCTATGGCGCAGCCGCGGCCTGTACCAATTTCATCGTAACCAAAGGGGCATCGACCGACGGCTCGGCCATGGTCTCCTATGCCGCCGATTCGCACGCGCTCTACGGCGCCCTGTACCACACCCCCGGCGGGAAATTCAGGGCCGGGGCCATGCTGCCCGTCTACGAGTGGGACACGGGACGCTACCTGACGGACATCCCGCAGGCGGGCGAAACCTATTCGACCATCGGCAACATGAACGAGCATTCGCTCATCATCGGCGAAACGACCTACGGAGGCCGCCCGGAACTGGAGGACTCGACAGGGCTGATCGACTACGGGTCGCTGATCTACATCACGCTCCAGCGCGCCAAGACCGCCCGCGAGGCGATCCTCACGATCGCTGAGCTGGCCAATACCTACGGATATGCCTCGAGCGGCGAGTCGTTCTCGATCGTCGACCCCGAAGAGGCGTGGATCATGGAGCTGATCGGCAAGGGCTACAAGGACGACGGCAAGGGCGGCAACGCCCGCAAGGGCATCGTATGGGTAGCCCGCCGCATCCCCGACGGCTATGTCTCGGCGCACGCCAACCAGGCGCGTATCACGACCTTCCCGAAGGACGACCCCGAGAACTGCCTCTATTCGCCCGACGTGGTGGCGTTCGCCCGCGAGATGGGTTACTACGACGGCACGGACGAGGATTTCAGTTTCTGCGAAGCCTACGCCCCGGCCGATTTCGGCGCGCTGCGAGGCTGCGAGGCCCGCGTGTGGGCATTCTTCCGCACGGTGGCCGACGGAATGGACAAATACGTGGACTATGCGATGGGGCACAATGCCGAAAACCGCATGCCCCTGTGGGTGAAACCCCGCACGAAGGTGTCGCCCAAGGTGGTCTTCGACTGCATGCGCGACCACTACGAAGGCACGCCGATGGACATGACCACCGACATAGGCGCCGGGGGCAGCGCCTGCCCCTACCGCTGGCGGCCGATGTATTTCGAGGTCGACGGCGTGGAATACTGCAACGAACGTGCGACGGCCACGCAGCAGACCGGCTTCTGGTTCGTGGCACAGGCACGCCCCAACGTGCCCGACAACATGGGCATCCTCTGGTTCGGCGTGGACGATGCGGCCACGTCGTGCCTGACGCCCATCTACTGCTGCACGCAGGGCGTCCCCGAGTGCCTGAGCGAAGGCAACGGTTCGATGCTCGAATATTCGCCGACGTCGGCGTTCTGGCTCTTCAACCGCGTTTCGAACTTCGCCTACATGCGTTACGACATGATCGCGGGCGACATCCGCAAGGTCGTGGACAAATGGGAAAACGAGGCGCTCCGCCTGGTGCGCGACGTCGATGCCGAGGCCATGACGCTCTCGCCCAAGGCCCGCGGCAAATTCCTCTCGGAGTTCAGCATCGCCACGGCGCAGCAGTTGTTCGACCGCTGGTCGAAGCTCGACAAGTACCTGCTGGTGAAATACATGGACGGCAACGTGAAAAGCGAACATGCGGGCGTGCTGGAATACCTCGACGGCAAGGGCGGCCCGGCGCATTTCGTGGACAACGGCAACGGCAAACAGATCCCCGACAAGATCCAGTTCCCGGGTTACAACGAGAAATGGAAGCGTGCCGTGGCGGCCGATAACGGTGAAGTACTGAAAGTCATCGACTAAAACTCCACAGAGAAAATGAAGGAGAAAATAAACAGGAGAACCACGATCCTCGTCGCTCTGTTTTTAATAACAACCGTTTTCATCGCTGCATCTTTATACGCCGTCTCAAATCGGCCTGCAGAAAACGCTAACCGGATAAGCGCATGCGACGATCCTACGCCGGACTCACTGCATGCAGATTCGGTATTCGAACAGGACTACACCCGGTTACCCGTCGATGAAGAGACGGAAATCGACATTTTGCTGCCGGCGGGATACAGGGGTTCGCAAGCCTCGGATTTCGACCATATGTATTCGGAATCTTGGTATGACTTTTATGAGGACGGCGCTGGTTATTTCGACCTGAAAAAAGCGGATTTAGAGATCGGAAACTACTATGACGACTGCATTGGGGATTCGGTCGCGTATGTCGGTTCCGCCAGAGACGGTTTGCTGCTGATAAAGGGGATAAAACCTGCAGCAAGCGGTGTGGAAACCATGAAAGCGGAACAGGACAATGTTCCGGCAGGCGAGCAAATGGAATTTGAATTTCACGGCCGGAAGTATCGGCTGCATGCAAGCGGAGTCAATACGGGCGACCAACCAGAGGGAGATGAAAGTTCGTGGGATACGGTAAAAAACTACAAACTCTATCTGTCGGAAGCAGGGTCGGGAAACGAGCAATTATTGATCGCCATGCCGGGATTCTGGGACACCAAAGCGCTCATTCTCTGGATCGGAGATTTGGATGCCGACGCAAAGCCGGACTTCGTCTTCGATGTTTCGGACGACTACGAATCCAAATGCGTAGTCTTGTTCTTATCGTCGAAAGCCGACGAATCTCAAATCGTAAAATGCGTAGGCCGGTCATATTATGCATTCGACTGTTAATACCGGGCCTCACAACCCGATAAAAGATCCGGGAGAGGGAAACGGTGCATGGCAGGAGTGGGAACGCCATATACTTTAAAACCGCACGGATTTCCATGAAACGAGTATGAAGATATCACTTAATAAAACCTCACAGACTCCATGAAATACGACATCATCATCGTGGGCAGCGGCCCGGGCGGTTATGTAGCGGCGATACGCGCTGCGCAGTTAGGTAAAAAGGTGGCGCTCGTGGAGCGTTCGGAACCGGGAGGCGTCTGCCTCAACTGGGGCTGCATCCCGACCAAGGCGCTGCTGAAAAGCGCACAGGTCTACACTTATTGCAAATCGGCCGAACATTACGGGATCTCACTCACGGGCGAGGTGCATCCCAATCTGGAAAAAATCGTGGCGCGCTCGCGCGGCGTGGCCGAAACCATGTCCAAGGGCGTGGCCTTCCTGCTGAAGAAAAACAACATAGACCTCATACAGGGCTTCGGGCGCCTGACGGCGGCAGGCAGGCTCGACGTCGGCGGCACGCACTACGATGCCGACCATATCATCCTCGCCACGGGGGCGCGCCCGCGCGAAATGGCGTTCATGCCCGTCGACGGCGAGCACGTGATCTCGTCGCGCCAGGCGCTGACGCTCACCCGGCTGCCCGAAACAATGGTCGTCGTGGGTTCGGGCGCCATCGGCAGCGAGTTCGCGTGGTTCTACGCCGCGCTGGGCGTGAAGGTCACCGTGGTGGAGTACATGCCCCGCATGATGCCGCTCGAGGACGAGGAGGTATCGAAGGCGATGGAGCGCGCATTCCGCAAACTGCGGGCGGCGGTGATGACCTCGACGACCGTGAAATCGGTCAGGGTCAACGCCGAAGGGCGTTGCGAGGTCGAGATCGAGGGCAAAAAGGGCCCCGAAACCCTGACGGCGGACATCGTGCTCTCGGCCGTGGGGATCAAGTCCAACATTGAGGGGATCGGCCTCGAAGAGCTGGGTATCGCCGTGGAGCGCGACAAAGTGCTCGTCGACCAATTCTACCGCACCAATGTCCCGGGCGTGTACGCCATCGGCGACATCGTGGGCGGCCCGGCGCTGGCACACGTGGCCTCGGCCGAGGGCATCTGCTGCGTAGAGGCCATCTGCGGCCTCGATCCCGCCCCGGTGGATTATTCGGCCATCCCGTCGTGCGTATTCACCTCGCCCGAGGTGGCTTCGGTCGGCATGACCGAGCAGCAGGCGCAGGAGCGGGGTGTCGCCTATAAGGTAGGGCGTTTCCCGTTCACGGCTTCGGGCAAGGCGACCGCCGCGGGCGACCGCGACGGCTTCGTGAAACTCCTCTTCGGCGAGGACGACACCCTGCTGGGGGCGCACATGGTCGGACAGAACGTCACCGAGATGATCGCCGAGCCGACGCTGGCTCGGATGCTGGGTGCCACGGCACACCGGATCGCCCGCACGATACATGCACACCCCACGATGAACGAAGGGGTCATGGAGGCGGCCGAGGCGGCATTGGGGGAGGCGATACACCTCTAACCCGCATGGCAGACAAAACGCCCCTCCGGTAACGAGGGGCGTTTTGTTATAACGGTATTTCCACAGGGCGACACACCGATCCGGCTGCAGGTTCACAAACGCCGCACGACGTCAGAAACCCGTTCCGGAAACCGCAGGTCAGGCATCCCGGAGCGTCACCACGAACCGTGCGCCCCCGGTATAGGAGGTGTCGAGGACAATCGTACCGCCCAGTTTCTCCACGATCAGCCGGCAGAGGCTCAAGCCCAATCCCAGCCCCTGCGCAAAGGGATCGCCCTTGTAGAAGCGATCGAAAACCTTTTCCGCCAGCCCGGGTTCCACGCCGCAACCCGTGTCGGTGACCGACAAGGTCAGCGTATCGGGCCCCGTCAGGCCGCATTCGACCGTCACGGATCCCTGTTCGGTGAATTTGACGGCATTCTTCAGCAACTCGCGTACGAGCAGCGACACATAACTCCGGTGCAACGGGAATACGATCTCCGGGGCCGCGAGCTCCAGCCGGTATTCCACGCCCTCCTTTACGGGCAGGTGTTCCATTTCGGCGCGGATAATCTTGCTGATGTCGAGCAGCTTCCGGGGCATTTCGGCACTCGTATTATCCAGCTGCGACACTTCGAGCATATCGTTGATGAGCGAAGTGAAGAGCTGCGTATTGTCGCGGATGATCTGTGCGAACTCCCGGCGTTCCTCCTCCGTGAGATCCTCCCCGGCGATCAGCTCGGCAAAACCGCTTATGGCATTGAGCGGCGTACGTATTTCGTGGCTCATCGAACCCATGAAATCCCGCTTGAGCCGCTCGCTCTCCTGCGCGCGCTGCGATTCGACCGACAGGTTGTGCTGCAGGTGCTTGATGTGCAGCAGGTTCCGCCACAGGTAGACAACGGCGATGACGGCCAGCAGCAGGATAGTCAGGGCGAAGTAGAGCGAGTTCTGCCGTTTTTGCGCCAACAGCAATGCTTTATCACGCTCCGCCTTGTCCAGTCCGTACTGCACTTCCAGTTCGCCCACCTTCTCGGCATACCTGTGCGACGAGAGCGAGTCGCGCAGGCCGACCACTTCGTTATAAACCCCGCATGCCTCCTTGTAGCGTCCCATGCGCTCGAGGATCTTGCCCTTGTTGGCGTATATCGTCACCAACTGCGACGTAACACCGCCCGGACGCAACTGTACCGTCAGCGAATCGAGGTAAGCCAGCGCCCTGGGGTAATCGCCCCGGCGGTTGTAATACTCTGCGCTGATCGTATAGAATCCCTGCCTGTTGGTCAGCAGGTTGCCCGCATCCGCCGCCGCGGAGTCCGCGAAACGGCGGTAACGCTCATAATACGCCTGCAGATTGCGCTCGTCGAGCAGCGGCGAGGTACACATCGTGTAATAGCAGACCAAATAGGACATCTCCTTGGAAATATAGGGCCTGCGCCGCACGATCTCCGGATCGCGGTAATAATCGTCGAGCATCGCAAGGTAACCGTCGGCCGCATGCACCAGCCCGCTTTGATCCTTTACACTGCTGTAAGCCGCAATCAGGCAGGTAATCAGGTTGGCATGGAAATTCCGGCGTGCCGTGGGGCGCATCCGCTCCAGAAGGGCGAGTTCGTCGTTCCAGAAAGGCAGGCCGCGCTCCATCTGCAGGTTTCCTTCGGCCGAGACCAGCCTGAAGGCGGCTATGCCTTTCAGGAAGAGCCGCGACGCCTCTTCGTACACATCGCCCGGAGGCAATGTCCGTACCGAGTCGATATATTCACGGCACAGCCGCGCGGACTCCTCCGCCCCGGCAACCTGTATCCTGCGTGCCAGCTCCACCATGCGGTAATAAGCCCCGAGCCCCTCCATGCCGCTGCCCCGCATCAACGGTTCCGCCTGCGCCAGCACCCGGGCGAGCGAATCCCCGGCACCGGGCGAAGAGATGTAATGCGAAGCGAGCGACCCCAGCGACGCCCCGACGGCAAATCCGTCCCCGACGGCGGCGGCCTCGTCGAACAGTTTGCGGCTGTAATACAATTCGTCTTCCGACGAGTCGTTCAGGTCTTTCAGGTTCAGCAGGATATCGACCCGTTTGCGGGCATCCGGCTCCGATTGGCAAGCAGATTTCAGCGAATCTATGAGATGCGCCGGAGGTGTCGCGGAAGAAGTGGCCATCCATCCGACAGCCAACAGCGTCCACAGGGATTTTTTCATACAAGTTGGAATTGGCTTCCAAATATAGCTATTTAATTCCCAATATCAAAAAAACGAGGGAGGTTTCCTGGCGGAACCTCCCTCATTTCGAATCCTTTCAGTTTTTTACCTGAACCACTCCTGCAAGTGGTCTTTGGCGTAGAAGTAATACACCGCAAAACCCAGCCAGCTGGTGAGCAGCACCACGATCGAAGCGATCACCTTGCCCGCGGTCGAAATGTTTTTCTTGAAGATGTCCATCACGCACCATATTGCGCAGAAGACACCGATAAGCCAAATAACAGTCCCAATCATAGTCGATAATATTTATTTATTAAAATCAGTAAAATACCTTACGTTCAAACACGTCCGCCGGATAGACCACGTCGCTCAGGAAAAGCCCCTGCGCAGGGGCGCCGCCGCTCGAGCGCGACAAGTCGCGGCTTTCAACGATCTCGCGGAACTGCTGCGGGCTATAACGCCCGCGCCCCACGTCGACCAGCGTCCCGACCAGCGACCTCACCATGTTGCGCAGGAAACGGTCGGCACGGATCGTAAAGCAGAGCACGCCCTGCCCGTCGACCGTCCATGCCGCGTGCATGACGCGGCAGATGTTGGTCTTGTTGTTCGAATTGAGCTTGGCGAACGACGTAAAATCGTCGTAGCGCAGCAGCGATGCCGCCGCCTCGTTCATCCGCCCGACATCCAGCGGCACGTAATACTGCCACGTCGTGCCCCGCGTAAAAGGGTTCTTGCGCGGCTCGATGTAGTAGCGGTATTCGCGCTCGCGCGCCGCGAAACGGGCGTGCGCACCGTCGTCCACGGGCGTCATGCTTCCCACGGCAATGTCCCCCGGCAGCAGGAAATTCAGTTTGTAGACCGTCTGCGCCGGATCGGGCACGGGGGCCGCACAATCGAAATGCGCCACATAATAGGAGGCGTTGACACCCGTATCGGTACGCCCCGCCCCCGTCACCTCGATTTTCTCGCGCAACAGGGTAGCGAGCGCCCGCTCGAGCGTCTGCTGCACCGACGGCATGTCGGGCTGCCGCTGCCAGCCGCAATAGGCGGCCCCGTTGTACCTGAGTTCCAGAAAATAGCGCATCGCGATCGGAGTGGTTTGCGCAAAAATACAAAAAAATCGGTTAGCGCCGCGGTTTTATGTCCAGTTTTACGGGATGAATCATATTCTCGGGGCGGAGCACCTCGTCCAGTTCGTCGCGGTTCAGGATGCCGTGTTCGAGCACCAGCTCGTAGACGCCGCGCCCGGTTTCCAGCGCCTCCTTGGCGATCTTCGTGGAGTTCTTGTAGCCGATGATCGGGTTGAGCGCCGTCACCACGCCGATGCTGTTACGGACATATTGCAGGCACTTCTCCTCGTTGGCCGTAATGCCGTCAACGCAGCGGATGCGCAGCGTGTCGAAGCCGTTGATCAGCAGTTCGGCCGACTCGAAACAGCACTGCGCCATCACCGGCTCCATGGCGTTGAGCTCCATCTGCGCCGCCTCGTCGGCCATCGTCACGCACAACTCGTTGCCGATGACCTTGAAGGCGATCTGGTTCATCACCTCGGGAATCACGGGGTTGACCTTGCCGGGCATGATCGACGAACCGGGCTGGCGTGCCGGGAGGTTGAACTCGCCCAGTCCGCAGCGGGGCCCCGACGACAGCAGCCGCAGGTCGTTGCAGATCTTGTTCATCTTCGACGCGATGCGCTTCATCGCCGAGGAGTAGCCGACCATGCAGACCGTATCGGACGTCGCTCCGACGAGGTCTTCGGCCAGCGTCACGTCCCAGCCGGTGATCTCCCGGATAGCCGCCGTACAGCGCTCGGCATAGCCCGGCTCGGCGCAGATGCCCGTGCCGATGGCCGTGGCGCCCATGTTGATCGACAGGAATTCCTGCGCCGCGTGGTCGAGGTTGTCGACCTCGCCCCGCAGGACGCTCGCAAAACCGTGGAACGTCTGCCCGAGGGTCATGGGTACGGCGTCCTGCAACTGCGTGCGCCCCATCTTGAGCACGCGGGCGAACTCGTCGCCCTTGCGGGCAAAGGCTGCGATCAGCGCTTCGAGGTGCCGGCGCAGTTCGAGGTGCGTGGCGTAGAGCCCGAGGTGGATGGCCGAAGGGTAGGTGTCGTTGGTCGACTGCGAACAGTTGACGTGGTCGTTGGGCGAGCAGTACTGATATTCGCCGCGCGCGTGCCCCATGATCTCCAGCGCACGGTTGGCGATGACCTCGTTGGCGTTCATGTTGGTCGTGGTGCCCGCGCCGCCCTGAATCATATCCACGGGGAAAAACTCGTGGAACCTGCCCGCCATGATTTCGCGGCAGGCCTGCGATATGGCTCCGAAAAGTTCGTCGGAGAGAAGCCCCATCGCGTGGTTGGCGATGGCGGCACCCAGTTTGACGATGGCCAGCCCCTCGATGAAACGCGGGTATTCGCACAGGCGAAATTTGCTGATGGCGAAATTCTCCAGTCCGCGCATGGTCTGCACGCCGTACAATACGTTGTCCGGCACTTCTACGCAACCGAGCAGGTCGCATTCGGTGCGTGTTTTCTTTGATTCGTTTTTCATATCCCTTACAATATAAAAATATTTCGACTTGTTTCTATTTCACATTAAAAGCTGAAAGCAGCAGAAAGTTAACAATTATTTCTCAAATAAAGAAGTATTTCGCATTTTCGTGCCAAAATCGACGAGAAGGACGGAGGAGAAGCAGGGCGGAGGTATGCCGTGCGGGCGCCGATTCCCCCGAAAAATAAACCGCACGGCCACAACCGCCAAATAAATTTGGCAGTCGGCGCAGCTTGTATTATCTTTGCGAACAATAAATTCCCGCTTAGGCAGGCGGCCCCGGCAGCGTGCAGGCAAAGTCTGCACCTGCGCCCGGCTCCGCAGCCCCCGTACGGGATTTGCACGACTTTATAATCCGGAAAAATATGAAAGCAGCTATCATAGGTTACGGCAAGATGGGGCGCGAGATCGAGAAGATACTCCTCGAACGCGGCCACAGCGTAGCGCTCGTGATCGACACGGACAACGCGTCCGACCTGAACGCCGCCAACCTCGCACAGGCGGACGTGGCGCTGGAATTCACCATGCCCACGACCGCCTACGGCAATATCCGCACCTGCATCGAGAACGCCATCCCCGTGGTGAGCGGCACGACGGGCTGGACGGATCGTCTGGCGGAGCTCCAGGAACTGTGCCGCGAGAAGGGCGGGGCGCTGTTCTACGCCTCGAACTACTGCCTGGGGGTAAACCTGATGTTCCGCCTCAACCGCCAACTGGCGGAGATGATCGGCCGCGTGGGCGGCTACGGCGTACGCATCGGGGAGGTACACCACACCCAGAAGAAGGATGCGCCGAGCGGTACGGCCATCACGCTGGCCGAGGGCGTCATCGCCGGCCTGCCCGCCAAGACGGAGTGGGTGAACTACGCCCCGGGGATCGAACACGCCGCGAACCGCATCGGAAGCCCCGCGGAAGCGACGCCGGAACAAGTCGTGATCGGCTCCGTACGCGAGGGCATGGTACCGGGCATACACACCGTGACCTACGAGTCGGAGGACGATATTCTCGAGCTGAAACATACGATTAAGAACCGCCGCACGTTAGCAATGGGGGCCGTAATAGCCGCCGAGTTCCTTTGCGGCAAACAGGGCGTCTACTCGATGGACGACCTGCTGAAATAAGATAAGATTAGGACATGGGAAAGATCAAGGCATTCTTCCGTAACAAATGGGTCGGCTTCACGCTCGCCTCGCTGCTCTACACGCTGTGGTTCGTCGTATGGACGGGCAACCTATGGATGCTGCTGGGGCTGGTGGTGATCTTCGACCTCTACATTTCGAAGTTCTTCTACCGCTACGTGTGGTGCCACAACGTGCGCCTCTGCCAGCGGAGCAAGACCTACAAGACCGTCTACGAATGGGTCAACGCCATCATCTTCGCCACGGTGGTGGCGTCGCTGGTGCACATCTTCATCTTCCAGATGTACGTCATCCCCACCTCGTCGATGGAAAAGTCGCTGCTGATCGGCGACTACCTCTACGTGAGCAAGGTGACCTACGGTCCGCAGATGCCCAACACGCCGCTGTCGTTCCCGTTCGTACACCACACGATGCCCTTTTCGAAGACGAAAAAATCGTTCTCCGAGGCGGTCAAGTGGCCGTACCACCGACTCAAGGGGCTGCGCAGGATCAAACGCAACGACGTGGTAGTCTTCAATTTCCCGGCGGGTGACACCGTACTGCTCGAGAACCAGGCCGTGACCTACTACGACGTGCTGCGCGGCTACGAAGAGTCGTTCGGCAAGGAGGAGGGACGCAAGCGCCTCACGGAGAAGTACACCATCGTCAGCCGCCCGGTGGACAAGCGCGAGAATTACATCAAGCGCTGCGTCGCCATCCCGGGCGATTCGCTCGAAGTGCGCGACGGGCAGGTGTGGGTCAACGGATCGCCGCAGGAGCCGTTACCCGGCATCCAGTACCAGTATGTCGTACAGGTCACGTCGCCCCTGACGCAATATGCCCTCGACAACCTCGGCATCACGGAATATACCGGCAACGGTTCGATGTACTACATGTTCCTCACGGACGAAGCGGCCGAAAAGGTCAAGGCCCTCGGCAACGTGCTCTCCGTGCGCCGTTATATCTACACGCCCAACACGGACGTTTTCCCGCAGTGGGCGGAGCCGCGCTGGAGCCAGGACAACTACGGGCCGATCTGGATTCCGCAGAAGGGCGCCACGGTGCAGCTCACGGCCGAAAACCTGCCTCTGTACCGCCGCATCATCGAAACCTACGAAGGGCATGAGCTCGAAGAACGCGACGGGCGCATCTACATCGACGACGCCGAGGCCGGCAGTTACACGTTCGGCATGGATTACTACTGGATGATGGGCGACAACCGCCACAACTCGGCCGACTCGCGCTTCTGGGGCTTCGTGCCCGAAGACCACATCGTCGGCAAGGCTTCGTTCGTATGGCTGTCGCTCGACGCGAACAAGTCGTTCCCGTCGAATATCCGCTGGGAGCGCCTCTTCAAGAAAGTACGCTAAAGGGTGGAAGCAGGGGACAGCTATCTGACGATCGCGGCACCCGCCGAGGCGGCATCGAGGGAGCGGAGCAGCAAATTCCTCGCCTATGCCTATCCCGTGCAGGACGAGGGACAGATACGCGAAATACTCGACGCCCTGCGCAAGAGATACTACGACGCCACACACCATTGCTATGCGTGGAGGCTCGGGCCCGGGGGTGAGCATTTCCGCGCCAATGACGACGGGGAGCCTTCGGGGACGGCCGGGCGGCCGATCCTCGGACAGTTGCTCGCGAACTCGCTGACGGACTGCCTGGTGGTAGTCGTCCGCTATTTCGGCGGCACGAAACTGGGCGTCCCGGGGCTGATCGCAGCCTACCGGGAGTCGGCGGCCGCGGCGATCGGGGCCGCCCGGATCGTGGAGCGCACCGTCGACCGCACCGTCCGCGTGGAGTTTCCCTACATCGTCCTGAACAACATCATGCGCGTCGTGAAGGAGCAGCAGCCGAAAATCGTATCGCAGGAGTTCGACAACCTGTGCACGATGGTCTTCGCCATCCGCGAAAGCCGTGCGGCGGAACTGATTGAAAAACTGAAAAAAGCCGGGGGATCCGTCCCCGAAGAGCAATAAATGGCACACGAAAAATCCATCTATATCAAAGGTGCGCGGGTGCACAACCTCAAGAATATCGAGGTGGAGATCCCGCACGAAAAGCTGGTCGTCGTCACGGGCCTGTCGGGCTCGGGAAAATCGACGCTGGCCTTCGACACGATCTTCGCCGAAGGGCAGCGCCGCTATGTCGAGAGCCTCTCGGCCTATGCGCGCCAATTCCTCGGGAAGATCAGCAAGCCCGACGTGGACATCATCACGGGCATCGCGCCGGCCATCGCCATCGAACAGAAAGTCAACACGCGCAATCCCCGTTCGACGGTGGGTACCACGACCGAAATATACGACTACCTGAAGCTGCTCTACGCCCGCATCGGGCACACTTTTTCGCCCGTGTCGGGGCAGGAGGTGCGCTGTTACAGCGTGGACGACGTGGCGGCCTACATCCAGCAGCAGGGCGAGGGCGGCCGCGTCGTGATCGCGGCGCCGCTCACGCTGGGCAGGGGGCAGGGGATCATCGAGAAACTCACGCTGCTGCTCTCCGACGGCCTGATGCGCGTCTGGACGAAGGGCGAAACGCGGCTCATCGAGGATATCCTGCCCCAGGTCGACGAAAAGACCCGGGCGGAGGAGATCCTCGTGGTCATAGACCGGGCACGCATCGCCGCGGACGACGATACGCAGACCCGCATGCGGGACTCCGTAGCCCGGGCGTTCTCCTACGGCGAGGGGATCTGCACGGTCATCACCGACAAGGGCGCCACGGAGTTCTCGTCGCGCTTCGAGGCCGACGGCATCCAGTTCGAGCACCCCTCGGAACACCTTTTCAGTTTCAACAACCCGCTGGGGGCATGTCCCCGGTGCGAGGGGTACGGCAAGGTGATCGGCATCGACGAAGACCTGGTGATCCCCGACAAGAGCAAGACCATCTACGAGGACGCCGTGGCCTGCTGGCGCGGCGAGACGATGCGCAAGTGGAAGGAGCAGCTGGTGGAGAACGCCTACAAGTTCGATTTTCCGATCCATACGCCGTTCCATGAACTGACGCAGGAGCAGAAACGCCTGTTGTGGCGCGGCAACGAATATTTCCACGGGCTGGACGACTTTTTCGCCTACATCGACTCGGAACGCCGCAAGATTCAGTTCCGCGTAATGAAAGCCCGCTATACGGGCAAGACCACCTGCCCCGAATGCGGCGGCTGCCGCCTGCGCAGGGAGGCGCTCTACGTGAAGGTGGGCGGCAAGACCGTCGCCGACCTGGTGGTGATGCCGGTCGACGAACTGATCGCGTTCTTCGCCGGGCTGGAACTGGACGGGCACGACACGAAGACCGCGGCGCGAATCCTCGTGGAAATCCGCAACCGCCTGCAATACCTGGCCGACGTGGGGCTGGGCTACCTGACGCTCGACCGCCTTTCGTCGACCCTATCGGGCGGCGAAAGCCAGCGCATCAACCTCTCGACGTCGCTGGGCAGCAACCTCACGGGGTCGCTCTACATCCTCGACGAGCCTTCGATCGGCCTGCACCCGCGCGACACGAACCGCCTGATCAAGGTCTTGCAGCAACTGCGCGACCTGGGCAACACGGTGATCGTCGTGGAGCACGAGGAGGAGGTGATCCGCGCCGCCGACTACATCGTCGACATCGGCCCCAAGGCGGGCTACAACGGCGGCGAGGTGGTCTTCAGCGGCACGCTGCCCCAACTGCTCAAAAGCAGGAAGAGCCTCACGGCCGACTACCTGACCGGGCGCCGCGCGATAGCGCCCCCCGCCACCGAACGCGGCTGGAGCAACTCGATCCTCATCGAAGGGGCGCGTGAGAACAACCTGCGCAACATCGACGTGCGGATTCCGCTGGGCGTCATGACCTGCATCACGGGCGTGAGCGGCAGCGGCAAGTCGTCGCTGGCCAAGGGCATCCTTTACCCGGCGCTGCGGCGCCTGCTCTTCGACACGGGCATCAAGCCCGGCGACTTCGACGGCATCGGCGGCGACGTGCAGTTGCTCAGGTCGGTCGAGATGATCGACCAGAACCCGATCGGCAAGTCATCGCGGTCGAACCCCGTGACCTATATCAAGGCCTATGACGAGATCCGCAAGCTGTTCGCCGACCAGCCCTACGCCCAGCATACGGGACTGGGGGCGTCGTCCTTCTCGTTCAACATCGCGGGAGGCCGCTGCGAAGAGTGCCAGGGCGAGGGGGTCATCAAGGTCTCGATGCAGTTCATGGCCGACGTCGAACTGGTGTGCGAGGCCTGCGGCGGCAAGCGTTTCCGCGACGAGATACTCGAAGTGAAATACCGCGGCAAGTCGATCTACGACGTGCTGGAGATGACCGTCGACGACGCCATCGCGTTTTTCGGCGAGGACAGAAAGGACTCGACCTGCAAACGCATCGTCGAACGGCTCAAACCGTTGCAGGACGTGGGGCTGGGTTACATCAAGCTCGGGCAGTCGTCGTCGACCCTTTCGGGCGGCGAGAGCCAGCGCGTGAAGCTGGCATCGTTCCTGACCAAGGACAGCGCCCAGGGCGGCGTGATGTTCATCTTCGACGAGCCGACGACGGGGCTGCATTTCCACGACATCAACAAGCTGCTGGCGGCATTCAACGCCCTGATCGAACGGGGGCACACGATCGTCATCGTGGAGCACAACATGGACGTCATCAAATGCGCCGACTGGGTCGTCGACCTCGGGCCCGAAGCCGGCACGGGCGGCGGCAGGGTCGTATTCGAGGGCACGCCCCGCAACCTGGAGCAATGCCCGGCGAGTTACACGGGAAAATACCTCCGCCTGCGTACGAAATTATAACGAACACCGCCCCTGTAAAGGCGGAAATTCCCCGACAAGCAACAACAATGGAATTCTTCACATACCGACTCCCCAACGGCATCAGGGGCATCCACCGCCAGGTGAAAAGCAACGTGGCGCACTGTGCACTGGTCATCAACGCCGGCAGCCGCGACGAGCATCCCGACCAGTACGGGCTGGCGCATCTGACCGAACATGCGTTTTTCAAAGGCACGCAGCGCCGCCGTGCCTGGCAGGTCAACTGCCGGCTGGAAAACCTCGGCGGCGAGCTCAACGCCTTCACCACCAAGGAGGACACGACCATACACGCCACGACGCTGCGCGGCGACTTCCCCAGGGCGGCCGAACTGATCGCCGACGTAGCCTTCCGCTCGACCTTCCCCGAGCGGGAACTGGAACGCGAAAAGGAGGTGATCGCGGACGAGATAAACACCTACAAGGATTCGCCTGCCGACCTGATCTACGATACGTTCGAGGACATGCTCTTCGCAGGGTCGGAGCTGGGGCACAACATCCTGGGGCGCAAGAATGCGCTCGCACGCTACGACGGGGAGGCGATACGCGCCTTCACGGGCCGCACGCACACCACCGACCAGATGGTATTCTCGTCGATCGGGAACTTCTCGGCCAAAACCGCCGAAGCCGTCGCGGCACGTTATTTCGCCGAGCAGGCGGCTTCGGCACGCGGCTTCGGCAGGGTAGCCCCGGCACCCTGCGCGGCCTTCGAAAAGACAGTCGTGAAGCACACGCACCAGACGCACTGCATCATCGGCAACCGCGCCTACGGCATCGGCGAGGAAAAGCGGCTGCCGCTGGCACTGCTGATTAACATCCTCGGCGGGCCGTGCGCCAACTCACTGCTCAACGTCGTGGTACGCGAGAAGAACGGGCTGTCGTACAACATCGAAGCCAGCTACACGCCGTACAGCGACTCGGGCATCGTGGCGATCTACTTCAGCTCCGAAAACGGCAATACGGCGCAGTGCATCGACCTGATCGAAGGAGAACTGCACAGGCTGCGCACGACGCCGCTCACCGCACGCCAGCTGTCGATGGCGAAAAAACAGTTCATCGCACAGCTGGCCATATCGAGCGAGAGCAACGAAGGGTACATGCTGGGAGCCGGAAAAAGTTTCCTGACGCACGACGACGTGGATACCATGGAACAGGTCTACGCCAAGGTGCGCGCACTGACCGCCGCGCAGCTCACCGAGGTCGCCGAAGAAGTTTTCTCCGGCATGTCGAGACTCATCTATAAATAATAGGGATATGGAAAAGGAGATCGTATTCGTCCTGCTCGACGATTTCGCAGACTGGGAGGCGGCATTCCTCGCCCCGGCGCTGCGGGCGGGCACGATGCCGGGACGCCCGGCATCCTACGGCGTGAAATACATGACACCCGACGGCCGTCCCGTCCGGTCGATCGGCGGGTTGCGGGCCGCGGCCGACTGCGACGCCTCGGCGCTGCCCGAAGCGTGCGCAGGGCTGATCCTCGTCGGGGGTATGCAGTGGCAGTCGGAGGCGGCGCAACGGATCGTGCCGCTCGTCGGCGAAGCGCTTGCGCGCGGGATCGTCGTCGGCGCCATCTGCAATGCCGCGTCGTTCCTGGCCGCACACGGCTTCCTGAACGGTATCCGGCACACGGGCAACACCCTCGGAATGCTGCAAAAGTGGGGCGGGGCAAACTATACGGGCGAAGCGCTCTACGAGGAGCGGCAGGCCGTGCGCGACGGCAACGTCGTAACGGCCAACGGCACCGGACAACTGGAATTCACCTGCGAATGCCTGCTCGCCCTCGCGGCCGACACCCCTGAGGCCATCGAAGCGTCGTACAAGTTCAACAAGGAAGGGTTCTGCAAGCAGTAATGGACGCGCTCGAACAATACATCCACGACCACACCTCGCCCGAAGAGGAGTTGCTGCACGAGCTCGACCGTGAGACCAACCTGCGGGTCGTACAGCCCCGCATGTTGTCGGGCCATATACAGGGGCGCCTGCTGGAGATGCTCGTGCGGATGCTCCGGCCACGGCGCATCCTCGAGATCGGCACCTTCACGGGGTATTCGGCGCTCTCGATGGCCGCAGGGCTCGAAGAGGGCGGGGAACTGCACACCATCGAGGTGGAGGACGAGCTGGAAGAGCTGGCGCAATCCTTTTTCGACCGCAGCCCGCACGGCGCGAAGATCCGGCTGCACATCGGCTCGGCACTCGACATCGCCCCGGCGCTGGGCATGGAATTCGACCTGGTATTCATCGACGGGGATAAACGCGAGTATCCGGACTACTACCGGATGCTGATGGGGGACGGCGGCACCGCCCCCCTGGTTCACAGCGGCTCGGTGCTGATCGCGGACAACATCCTCTGGTCGGGCAAGGTCGTGCAGCCCATAGCCCGCAGCGACCGCCACACGCAGGCCGTGGTGGAGTTCAACCGCATGGTCTCCGAAGATCCGCGGGTCGAAAACGTGATCATCCCCCTGCGCGACGGGCTGAACCTGATACGGGTAAAATAAGCCGGGAAATAGCAGGGAGCGGGATTTTTTCGTACCTTTCGGGAAAAATCAGCAACGATGGAACTGAGTGAATTGCAGCAACGGGTAGACGCATGGATCAGGCAGTACGGCGTGCGCTACTTCAGCGAGTTGACGAACATGACCGTGCTCACCGAAGAGGTGGGGGAGCTGGCACGCATCATGGCACGCAAATACGGCGACCAGTCGTTCAAGGAGGGGGAGAAATGCAACCTCGCCGATGAAATGGCCGATGTGTTATGGGTACTGGTATGCCTTGCGAACCAGACGGGTGTAGACCTCACGGCGGCAGTGGAGGCGAATTTCGCCAAGAAAACCTCGCGCGACAAAGAGCGGCACCTGCACAATCCGAAGCTCTGACCCCGAAAAACCGCCTGTCCCAGGAGTCATTCCGAAACCACGGCCGCACCGCGGCACAAAACACCCCGCGCAAGGCCAAGGGCTCCGTACGGGGTGTCCGCTTATGGTAAATCGGTAAACCGGCCGTTGTCAGCCGTGCGTTGGCTGGCGTCGGTCTGGGGTGGCGATCCGGAATAACGGAGGACGGAAAGCGGTCTGCCGGCGGTCTGAGGCGGCGATCCGGGGTGCCGGATACCGGACACCGGCCAACTGCCAACGGGCGGCGGCAGGGTGTTCGACTATCGGGAAACGTGGGGTTCGGCTTCGGAAATCTTCAGCGGAACGGCCCGCATGACCACCTGGCGCTGGGCATCGGAAAGCTCCCCGTAAGGCTTCCCGAACTGCCGCTGCGCCAAGTGGGTACGGATATCGTCGAATGCCTGCGCAATGCGATTCTGAACATCGAGATAACTGTCGAACGGGGTGTCGCTCGCCGTCTGCAACGATACGATCCCCTGGCTCACGGGGTATTCCATCTTCCCGCCGCCCGGTAGGTCGAATTCCGTCACCACCTTCTCGGCCAGCCCGGAGTTGTCGGACACATTGCGTACAAACGCCCCGACGCGCGACGTGAGCTCACGGGGGTCGATGAGCTCCAATGCGTCAGCCGTCCCGACCATCATCTTCCCGTTCCCGTTTAGCAGCACCAGAAAAACATTGCGCTCCTTGACCCGGATCTCAGGCCGTACCGTAGAGCTATCTTCCCCCGCGGCACTGCCGGGCACGACCGCCAGCACGTCGGCAACCACATTTACGCCCGGAGAAGAAGCGGAGCGGGGCGGCAGCATGCGCATAACCATGCGCTCATCGGTTCCGTTATACATGACCCGCAGGATATTGGCAGCACGCAAAGCTTGTTTTATGTCGGTCACAACGCCCATTTTCGCCTCTTTCCCTGCTATAATCCAGGCACCGACATCGGCGGGCGAACGCTCGCCGCGCCAAGCCACGAGTTTCGGCTCCAGCTCGGCAACGGATACGGGGCCTCCGTTCAGCAGGATATTGCCGTCGGGCAATACCTGTATCAGGGCGGTATTCAGCGATGTTTCCACAACATTTTCCATCTCGCGGCTCCAGCCGAGGCCGGAATCGCCGGCCAGGAAACGATACCATTTACCGAAGGAAAGCATGGACGCATTGCTGAAACCGGCATCGAAGCACTCGAAGTTCCGGCCGGCAGGGTTCACGACCAGGCTGTCGCAGCGTATTTCCGTAAGCACCTCCTTCAAGGCCGGGTCGGGCGTTCCATCCCGGAAGCGGGCTTGTACGTTACCGGCGAATATCATTGTCCGGACATCCGACGGATAGGCCCTGTCAGAGCGGAGCACCTCCAGTTGCCCCGCGGCACCGAAGGTCACGGTCTTGCCGACGGCAGCAGCAGGGCTGCCGGATGCGTCGGACGTCAGGAGCACCTGCATGTCCGCACGGTCGGACTCGGAAAGTTTGGCGCGTTCGGCCGCGACATAGCCCGCCAGTCGGTCGATGGATACGGGACGCCCGTTGAACGTCACCGTCCTGTCGGCGGAGATATGGATACGGGAGGCAGTGCCCGGCTCGGAAGATCCGGAGGTTTTGGTCGTAAAGCTGCAAAGCATCATCATCCCGGCCACCACGGGGATGGCCGCACCGAAGCGCACGAATGCGAACCGGCGCCTTGTGAATTGTGTCATCATGGCAAATCGGTTTTTTGTGAGTGAATGATTCAACCCGCAGGCTATATCCGGATTATAACCGAAGAGTTGACGGAAAATGATCGTCCTGTATTCCGTGAGGCCGTACCCCGCATCGAGCACGTCGCGGTCGGCCTCCCACTCCTGCACCTCCGAAAGCCAGCGCCCGGCGATCCAGACAAAGGGATTGAACCAGAAGAGGCTGCGCACCAGTTCGAGCGCGATGCGTTCGGCGGAGTGGCGGTGGCGCACATGGCTCGCCTCGTGGCAGACCACGATCTCGCGGCGGCGGCCTTCGTAACCCTCGCCCAGAAATACCGTCCGCAGAAACGAAAAGGGCGTCCCGACGCGAGGATTCTCCGCCACGGCATATGCGCCGCAATCGGTGATCCGCGAACGGCGGCGCAGACGTCTGATCCCGAGGATGCGCACGGCAAGGATCGCAAGCGACACCGCGGCGGTCAGCAGGTACAATGCGGCCGCGGCGATGCGTGCCACGCGTCCCCAGTCGGTGGCAGGGGCCGTTGTGCGCACAACGGCGGCCGGCTGACCCGCCTCCGCGACGAAAGGTTCTTCGGCAGGCGGGACGGCCTGTGAGGCAACCAGCGGCAGCGGATCGGCCTCCGTACGGGCGGGGTAGAGGGGGATATCGAGCGCGGGGATCGCCGCCGAAAGCAGCATTGCCGCCACGAGGTAACGGCGACAGGCCGCGAAGGAGACTTTGCGGACGAGCAGCAGCCGGTAGAATGCCAGCAGCATACCGCTGCAAAAGAACACTTCGAGCAGGTACAGGGCAGGGGATTTCATCACTTGCGGTTTTTGAGCATGTCCAGAATGGCGTCGGTCTCCTCCAGCGAAATGGCCTTGTGTTCGGAGAAGAACGAAACCAGCCGGCTGACGGAACCGCCGAAAAAATTATTCAGCACGGTGTCCATATAGCGGCGCGCATAGTCGTCCTTCGAGACGACGGGGTAGTATTCGTGGGTCTTGCCATAGGCCTTGTGTGCGACGAAGCCCTTTTTTTCGAGAATGCGGACGATGGTCGAAACGGTATTGTAGGCGGGTTTGGGTTCGTCCATCTCGTCGAGGATGCCGTGTACGACGGCGGCGCCCCTGTTCCACAATACCTGCATGATCTCCAGTTCGGCACGGGTCAGTTCCTGCGGCCGGTTCTTTACTATTCCTGTCATAACTATACTTTTAGTTGATTTACCTGCAACGAAGATAAAACTAATATTTTAGTTATACAACTATTTTTTTAATTATTTTGCCGGAAAACAAAAAAACTGCCCGCAATGCAATGCGGACAGAGTATCGGGCGAAGGGCAGCCCCGGGGCTATTCAGCCAACTCGACGCAGATCGCACCGTATTTACCCGCCAGCCCGTAGATTTGCACGGCCTCGACGGGCAGCATGTAGAAATAACGCATGGGCACTGCGGCATCTACCGAAAAAGCATCGGTATGGCAGATTTTCAGCCACGATTCGATCGTCGAGGGCTGGCCGCCGAAGACCACCAGGGGTATCCGGTCGGGGTATACATCCCCGAGGACAACCCCCTGGTCGGTATCGTACCGTGCCATTGTCCCGCGGTCGGTATGGACTTCGAGCGTGCGCAGGAACAGCCCGTCGATAAACTGGAAGACGCTGCCCGGGACACGTACCCCGTCGAGCACATAGACGGCTTTAGGAGACAACCGTCGCCACAGCTCCTCGGGCACCTGGAACATGGACACATCACCGCCGGCTCGGCGTACCGAATCATACTCGTCGCGCAGGGTATAGGTCGCAATGTGCTTGGGCACCGTGCGCCGTGTTCGCGCGGTTTCGTCATAGATACGGTTAGACCAGGTATACCCCGCAACATTGCCCAGCAGGTGGGGGCGGGCGCCCTTTTTCCGGTCGCGCTCGGTAAAAAATTTCAGCAGCCGCACCTTTTCGCGCCGGGTGGAGTCGGTAAGTTTCATGCGGCGATCCCGGATTTTGACCTTGCGGACGTTCCACAGGGTCACGGCGTCGTAAGCCGCGGCCTCCGTAGTGCGTTTCCGGTTGAGTTTATAGGCAAAGGGGCGGCCTGCGACGGCAGAATCTACGGCGACGGCGGGGAAGGGCTCATCGGCAAGTTCCTCGCGCTGCGCCTGGTCGAAGCGCAGCTCCGCCTCGTGCTTCTGCGGCTCCTGCGCCGACACGCCATGTACGGCCATCGCGGCGCCCAACAGGGCGACCAGCCGGATAAACAGATTTTTCATGCTACGGTCGCTTTACGCTACTAAAATTTTAGTAAAAATAAAACTAAAAATTTAGAAATACAAATTTTCGGGGCAAATAACGGCCTGGGAATAATTGGAAACGGCCATGAAAAAGCCCCGGCAAAATTGCCGGGGCCTTATGCAGCAGGGTAGCGCGGCTACTCCAGCTTGAGGTCTCTCTTGATGCCTTCGATCTTGGCGTCGAGCTCGGCCTGCACCTCATCGAAATCGGCAACCGACGCCAGGGGAGCCTTCACGCCGAAGTAGAACTTGATCTTGGGCTCCGTGCCCGACGGACGCACCGACACGGTCGTGCCGTCCTCGGTGAACCACTGGAGCACGTTGCTGCGATCCTGCACGATCGGGGTCATGGCGCCGCTCTTCACGTCGGTCGTTTCGAGCGTCAGGAAATCGTTGATCTTCACGACGGGCGATCCCAGGATCGTCTTGGGCGGGTTCGCGCGGAATTCGACCATCATCTTCTGAATCAGTTCGGCTCCCTCCTTACCCTTGCGGACGACCGACACAAGCCCTTCGCGGTAGAAACCGTATTTCACGTAAAGCTCCTGCAGCCACTCGTAGAGCGTCAGCCCCATCGTATTCATGGCCCACGCAGCGGCTTCGGCAGCCAGCGAGCAGGCCGATACGGCATCCTTGTCACGCACGTAATCCCCGGCAAGGTAGCCGAACGACTCTTCGCCGCCGCCGATATACTTGGCCTTGCCTTCGTTCTCGCGGATGATCTTGGCGATATACTTGAACCCCGTGAGGCAGTCGTAGCATTTCACCTTGAAATGGTCGGCCACGGCATTGGCCATCTGCGAGGTGACGATGGTCTTCACGACGTACTGGTTCCCGTCCAGCTCGCCGCGCTCGGCCCAGCGGGTCAGCTGGTAGCTCATCAGCAGCACCAACGTCTGGTTGCCGTTCAGCAGCACGTATTCGCCCTTCTTGTTGCGCAGGGCGACGCCGATACGGTCGGAATCGGGATCGGTAGCCAGGACGAGGTCGGCCCCCTCCCTGGCCGCGAGGTCGATAGCCATCGACATGGTCTTGCGCTCCTCGGGGTTGGGCGACTCGACGGTGGGGAAGTTCCCGTCGATGACGGCCTGCTCCTTCACCATGATGATGTTCGTGAAGCCGAATTTCCGCAGCGACGCGGGCACCAGGCGGACGCCTGCGCCGTGCATCGGGGAGTAGACGATCTTCATGTCGCGGTGCTTCTTCACGCTTTCGGGCGAGAGCGACAATTCGTGCACCTTATTTAAATAGATCTCGTCGAATTTCTCGTCGAGGATCGTGATGTTTTCGGGATTCTTACCCGTGAGTATCATGTCCACGTCGGTGATCTTCTCCACCTCGGCGATGATGTTCTTGTCGTGCGGCTCGGTAACCTGCGCGCCGTCCGTCCAGTAGGCCTTGTAACCGTTGTATTCCTTGGGGTTGTGCGAGGCGGTCACGACCACGCCCGAATGGCATTTCAGCTCGCGGATGGCGAAGCTCAGCTCGGGCGTCGGGCGCAGCGTATCGAACAGGAAAACGGTGAATCCGTTCGAGGCGAAAATGTCGGCCACATGCTCGGCGAACATGCGCGAATTGTTGCGGCTGTCGTGGCCGATCGCAACCCGGATCTGCTCGCCCGCGAAGTTCTTCTTGAGATAGTTCGAAAGCCCCTGTGTAGCAGCCCCCACCGTGTAGACGTTCATGCGGTTGGTGCCCACTCCCATGATGCCGCGCAGGCCGCCCGTACCGAATTCGAGGTCTTTGTAGAAACTCTCGGTGAGTTCTTTCATATCGTTATCGATCAGGTATTTAACCTGCTTTTTGGTAGCTTCGTCATAGTGGCCGTCAAGCCATGCCTGCGCTTTTTTCAGCACCAATTGTTCCAGTTCGTTAGCCATAAGTTTTATTGGTTTTATTTATAACTTGATTATAGGACTGCCTAAAAAATTGATATGCAAATATACGAAATTTATTTCTATTATTCACTATCAGGGAGTTAAAATTGAATGTCCGGAAACCGTTGTTTTTCTATATATAAAAAAAGTGAAAATACAACACCTTTTTGGAAATCTTTTTGCAAAATTATTCACAACTTTGTCACATCAAAAACAGTGCAACCCTTATCATGTTAAACAACACGCAGACATATAGCGATATGTGGCAGAACTGCCTTGACCGGATCAAGGCACAGACCTCCGAAGAGGAGTTCGTGAAGTGGTTCCAGCCGATCGTACCGCTCGAGTTCGACGGCACCAACCTGCGCCTGCGTGTTCCCAACGAGAGCTACGTACACCAGATCGAAAAGAACTACATCCCGTTCCTGCGTCCGATCATCTCGCAGCTCTACGGACAGCAGACCCGGCTGCACTATGCCGTGCCGCGTTCGACACCCCCGGCCGTACCCGTTACCGCCGATGCCGACACCACGGCCATTTCGCGTTTCAACACGCAGACCAACACCGCAAATATAAAGAATCCCTTCGTAATTCCGGGGCTCAAGAAGATAATCATCGACCCGCAGCTGAATCCGGGGCTCACGTTCGCGACCTTCATCGAGGGCGAATGCAACCGCCTGGCACGTTCGGCGGGCATGTCCGTGGCCGTAAACCCGGGCAACAACCCCTTCAACCCCCTATATATATATGGGGACTCGGGACTGGGCAAGACGCACATCGTACAGGCCATCGGCCACGAGGTACGCCAGCGCCATCCCGAGTTGCAGGTGCTGTATGTCTCGATGAACAAATTCCAGGCGCAGTTCCAGACCGCGTACAAGAACGGCGAAATCCCCGATTTCATCCATTTCTACCAGATGATCGACGTACTGATCATCGACGACATCCAGGAACTGACCGGGAAGACGGGCACGCAGAATGCGTTCTTCAACATCTTCAACCACCTGCAGCTGGCGGGCAAACAGCTGATTCTCACCTCGGACAAGCCGCCCGTGGAGCTGAAAGACATCGAACAGCGCCTGCTGACGCGCTTCAAGTGGGGATTGTCGGCACAGCTCAACACGCCCGACTACGACACGAAGCTCAAGATCATCCGCGTAAAGGCGCAGAAGTTCGGGGCGCAGATTTCGGACGACGTGGTGGCCTACCTGGCGGACAACATCTCGGCCAACGTGCGCGAGATCGAGGGGGCGCTCTCGTCGCTGGTGGCCAACGCCTCGTTCCTCGGGCGCAAGATCACCACGTCGCTGGCCAAGGAGATCCTGAAGGTCTACGTGCAGCTCTACCAGAAGGAGATCACGCTCGACCACATCATCGAAGTGGTGTGCGAATACCTGAACCTCGATTTCGCTCGCTTCAACTCCACGGAGCGGACGCGCGAGATCGCCCAGGCACGGCAGATCGCCATGTACCTCGCCAAACAGCACACCAAGGCACCGCTCACGACCATCGGGGCCGCCATCGGAGGCCGCAACCACGCCACGGTGCTCCACTCGTGCAAGGCCGTATCGAACCTGATCGAAACCGACAAGGCGTTCCGCCGGCAGGTCGAGGAGATCGAAAAGAAAGTGCTTGCGCAATAACCGGTTACAGGGAGGGGCTTCCGCCGGGAGGGGGTGCCCCCGCCACGAAGGCGCATCGCACAAAGCAGCCCCGGGCCGGAACAATTGCGGACACATACCGTAAAATCCAAACAGGGAGCCGTGACAGGTTTTGTCACGGCTTTTTTTTATATATTTGCGGCCTGGGCAAGCGGGCAAACCCGCCGCCCGCAAAACATCCTGAAAACTCCGGAAGCCCGCCACGGGCGCAACCGGAAAAAACAAGCGACCACCGCATGGATCAACCCAAACTCGAACGCCTGCTGCGGCTGATGAAGCTGCTCACGGCAAACACCACCTACAACGTCGACCAGCTGGCCGAACGGCTCCAGATGTCGCGCCGCACCATCTACCGCTACATAGACACCTTCCGCGAGGCGGGTTTCGTCATCAAAAAGGCGGGCGACTGCATCCGCCTCGACAAGGAGTCCCCGCACTTCCGCGACATCTCGCAGCTCGTGCATTTCACCGAAGAAGAGGCCGTGATCCTCAAGAGCGCCATCGAGAACATCGACGACACGAACCTGCTGAAACAGAACCTCAAACGCAAGCTCTACTCGGTCTACGACAACAAGACGCTGGCCGACACGGTCGTGCGCGGCAAGAACGCCCCGAATATCCGGACGCTGATCGAGGCCATCGACCGGCAACGGCAGGCCATACTGCACAGCTACCAGTCGCCGCATGGCGGGGAAGTCCGCGACCGCCGCGTGGAGCCCTTCGCCTTCACGACCAACTACGTGCAGGTGTGGTGCTACGATCCGGAGGCCGGGGCATGCAAGCTCTTCAAAACCTCGCGCATCGGGTCGGTGGAGCTTACCGCAGAGGCCTGGGAACACGGGGCGGAGCACCGCGAAGGGTTCATCGACGTCTTCCGCATGCACGGCGGCGCACGCCACCGGGTGCGGCTGGAGCTGGGGCTGCTGGCCTACAACCTGTTATGCGAGGAGTACCCGCTGGCCGAACGCGACGTCCGGCCGCTGGGGCGGGGAAGATGGCTGCTCGACACGCAGGTCGCCGGGTTTGCCGGCGTGGGACGCTTCGCCGTCGGGCTGCTGGACGACATCCGCATCGTCGACTCGCCGGAGCTGACCGCCTATATCCGCGATTATATCGCGGCAAACAAGTTGCTATAAGATTTTTTGCTATATTTGTAATACACATAAAACATCCGACATCATGAAAATAAACACGATCGCAACGCTGGGTGTGCTTTGCACGGCATTAGCAGCCGGTTCCTGCTGCCGGCAAACACCCCGAACGACTGAAACGCTGCCGGCAGCAGCGGCCGTCGTACTGCAGGATTACGGGACGGAACCGACCGTCCTGAACATCGAAAGCTACACGCTCGGGAACGAGAATTTCAGGACGGTGCTCTGGACGGGCAACAACCTGCAGGTCACGCTGATGACGATTCCCGTAGGCGGGGATGTAGGGTTGGAGCAGCACATGGGCATCGACCAGTTCCTGCGCATCGAAGAGGGTATGGCACAGGTGATGATGGGCGACAGCCAGGATAAGCTCGACTTCGTACGCGACGTGGAAGACGACTATGCGATCTTCGTCCCGGCCGGGAAGTGGCACAACATCGTCAACAAAGGCGACAGGCCGCTGAAACTCTATTCGATCTACGCCCCGGCGGAGCATCCCCACGGCACGGTACACAAGACCCAGCAGGAAGCCATGGAGGCCGAACACGCCCACTGACCCCACAGGATTCCGGCAAAAAACGCATGTTTCACAAAAAAACATGCGTTTTTTAATTCCGTGTCACAAGTTGTCACTACGGCGCTGTTCCTTTGTACCGTGAACCTAAAAGAAAACGATTATGGGAACAGCTTACAAAATCAGGTGCAGGCACTGCGGGGCGCAGTTCGAGCACCACATGCAACCGGGCTACGGCGTACTGCCGGTGTGCGTGGGATGCGGCGAATATGTCGAAACCGAAACGGCGATCCGCTGCCCGGCTTGCCGCAAGAAACTCAACACCACGCAGGAAGAGTTCAACGAACAGATCGAGGTGACCTACATGTGGGACTGAGCGGCGCGCGGCACACGCGGCAGGGCAACAAAAAAGTAGGCACGGAAGGGTGAAAATCCGCGGAAAATTCCTATCTTTACCCAAAATAGGCACTGCCCGGGCCTTGCCCCGGAAACGGGGTACAGCGCAGGGCTTGCACTATTTTTGCGAAAACGAACCTTTTTTCGGAAACGTATGACACAGTTACAGGCGGGGGATATGGCCCCGGATTTCAAGTCCACGACCCAGGACGGTGCGGCGCTGACGCTGGCCGACCTGAAGGGACAACGCACGATACTCTATTTCTACCCCAAGGACAACACCTCGGGGTGCACGCTCGAAGCCAAGAGCCTGCGCGACGGCAGGGCAGAACTCGCCCGCATGGGATTCCGGATCATCGGCGTAAGCCCCGACAGCGAAAAATCGCACCGGAACTTCTGTGCCAAGCACGACCTGAATTTCACGCTGCTCGCCGACACCGACCACAGCGTCTGCGAAGCTTACGGGGTCTGGGCCGAAAAGTCGATGTACGGCCGCAAATACATGGGCGTACTGCGCACGACGTTCGTCATCGACGCCGAGGGGCGGATCGAAAAGGTATTCACCAAGGTCGACACCGCAAACCACTACCGGCAAATCCTGGACGCATACAAATAGGACGGCACCAACCGACGACCGAGACATGAAATTCTTTGCGGGCATACTACTTTCGGCAGGCAGCCTCCTGGGGCCCCTGCAGCTTCCGGCACAAGGGCGGCCGGCGGCACCCGCGCATGAATTCGTGCAAAATCCCGCACGGGAATCCGCAGCGGAGCCGGGGCGCCACCAACCGGCGGAATTCGCAGCAGGGTATCCGGGCGTGCCCGCGACAGAACTTCCGGCCGAGTTCTCGGCCAAGGCGCATGCCGCCGCAAGTTCGCTGCGGATGCTTCCCCCCGAGGAGTTCGGGCTCCGGTGGCTGCAGGAAGAGGTAAACCCCTACCTGCGCGCACGCCGCAAACTCCACCGCACCATGCAGGAGCGGGCTGCGCAACAGGAAGAGTCCCTGATCCGATCCCGGCAGAAATACCCGCACGACCTGAACAGGCGAACCGGGCTCTGGGGAATAGGCAACACATCGGTCAACAACTGGAGCCCCTTCCAGGACCGGATGCTGGATGCCCGGACAATCAGCTTCCCAATGCCGCGCGGCACGAAAGCCGACAAGCGCACCGACCAGATGAAAGCCCTGGACAGGATGCGGCAACAAAAACGATAAAAAAAATTTCAAATAACGAGGAACTACACAAAATGGCAGAAAAAGTACAGGTAAATGCGGATAAGCTCAAAGTGCTTAACGCAGTGATGGAAAAAATAGAAAAGGACTTCGGCAAGGGCTCGATCATGCGCATGAACTCGCAGGAGGTGAACGACGTACCGGTCATCCCGACGGGTTCGATCACGCTCGACATGGCGCTGGGTGTGGGCGGCTATCCCAAAGGCCGCGTCGTGGAGATCTACGGCCCCGAGTCGTCGGGTAAGACGACCCTGGCGATCCACGCCATCGCCGAGGCGCAGAAAGCCGGCGGCATCGCGGCGTTCATCGACGCCGAGCACGCTTTCGACAGCTTCTACGCACAGAAACTGGGCGTGGACGTCGACAACCTGCTCATATCGCAGCCCGACAACGGCGAGCAGGCGCTCGAAATCGCCGATTCGCTGATCCGGTCGAGCGCGATCGACATCATCGTCATCGACTCGGTGGCGGCGCTGACCCCCAAGGCCGAGATCGAAGGCGAGATGGGCGACTCGAAGATGGGCCTCCAGGCCCGCCTGATGTCGCAGGCACTGCGCAAGCTGACGTCGAGCATCTCGAAGACCAAGACGGTCTGCATCTTCATCAACCAGCTGCGCGACAAGATCGGTGTCGTCTACGGTAATCCCGAGACCACGACGGGCGGCAATGCCCTGAAATTCTACGCCAGCGTGCGCATCGACATCCGCCGCATGTCGGTCATCAAGGACGGCGAGGAACAGTTGGGAACACGCACCAAGGTGAAGGTCGTGAAGAACAAGGTGGCACCCCCGTTCAAACGTGCGGAATTCGACATCATGTTCGGCGAGGGCATCTCGAAGATCGGCGAGATCGTCGACCTGGGCGTCGACTACGGCGTGGTCAAGAAAGCCGGCTCGTGGTTCTCGTACGGCGACCGCAAGATCGGCCAGGGACGCGACGCCGTGAAGGAGCTGCTGAAAAACGACGACGCGCTCCGCAACGAAATCGAGGCCAAGGTACGCGAGGCCATGAAGGCACCTAAACAATAAGGTATGGATTATACTGCCGAGGATGAAGTTATAATCAAGGAAAAGTGGGACGATCTGCTCCTCTCGTGCACCAAGATATGTAAGAACGACGAGGACTGGAATTTCATAAAAAGGGCATTTTTCCTGGCCAAGGAGGCACATCAGGGGGTAAGGCGCCGCTCCGGCGAGCCATACCTCCTGCATCCTATTGCAGTAGCCAAGATCGTCATCGAGGAGATCGGACTGGGCGTGAAATCGGTCGTGGCGGCATTGCTGCACGACGTCGTGGAAGACACGGAATACACCGTGGAAGACATGGAACGCATCTTCGGGCCGAAAATCGCCTCGATGGTCGACGGGCTGACCAAGATGTCGGGCGTGTTCAACGCCGAAACCTCGGAACAGGCCGAATATTTCCGCAAGGTGTTGCTGACCCTCTCGGACGACGTGCGGGTCATCCTCATCAAAATCGCCGACCGCCTGCACAACATGCGCACGCTGGGGGCGATGCCGATGAACAAACAGATCAAGATCACGGGCGAAACGATCTACCTCTTCGCACCGCTGGCCTACCGGCTGGGGCTTTATTCGATCAAAAGCGAACTGGAAGACCTCTGCATGAAGTACCGGTTCCCGCAGCAATACGCCGAGATCACACAGAAACTCAATGAAACCGAGGCGTCGCGCCAGGAGTTCATCAGCAAGTTCAACGCCCCGATCATCGCGGGGCTCAACCGCGACAACATCAACTACGAAATCTCGGGGCGGGTAAAGAGCGTCTACTCGATATGGAGCAAGATGCAGCGCAAACAGATCCCCTTCGAGGAGATATACGACCTGTTTGCCATCCGCATCGTGTTCAAGCCGCTGCCGTTCCCCTCGGAAAAGACCCAATGCTGGCAGGTATACTCCACCATCACGGACATCTACACCCCGAAACCCGACCGGCTGCGCGACTGGATCTCGATGCCCAAGGCCAACGGCTACGAGGCGCTGCATTCGACCGTGATGGGGCCCGACGGCGTATGGGTCGAGGTACAGATCCGCACCCAGCGCATGGAGGACATCGCCGAAAGGGGATTCGCCGCGCACTGGAAATACAAGCATGCGACCATCTCGCAGGACGAGGACGAATTCGACAAGTGGCTCAAACAGATCCGCTCGGCGCTGAACAGCCCCACGGAGAACGCGGTAGACTTCCTGGATAACTTCAAGTTATCGCTGTATACCTCGGAAATAGTGGTGTTTACACCCAAGGGAGAGGCCCGAAAAATGCCGTTCGGCGCCACGGCGCTCGATTTCGCATACGACATCCACTCGAAGATCGGAAACAGCGCCATCAGCGCCAAGATCAACCACAAGCTCGAACCGATCACCACGCAGATCAACAGTGGCGACCAGATCGAGATCATCACGGCCGACAATGCGCGTCCCAAGCCCGAATGGCTGGAGATCGTAACTACGGCCAAAGCCAAGCAGTCGATCAAGAGTTTCCTCAAGCGCGAGCGGCAGAACAACATCGAGCGGGGTATGCACATGCTCGATGAAAAGATGAAGTCGCTCAATATCAAGCTCAGCGGCCGCGTTCTGCGCAAAATAGTACCCATCTACGAGAGTAACAACAAGGAGGAACTGTACAGCAAGATCGGGGCGGGGATCGTCAACCTCGACAACCTCGAAAAAGTCCTGAAGGTCAACTCCAAAAGCAAAATCCTCAAATTCTGGACGCTGTTCATCAACAAAAAGGAGGAGGAAGACGGCGACGACGCCACCGCCCCGGGCGAAACCGCCCCGGAAAAGGAACCGGCGGCAGAACCCCAGTTCGAAATCGCCGAATGCTGCAAGCCGATCCCCGGAGACAAGGTCGTGGGGTACCGCGACCCGGCGACGGGCAACATCATCGTACACAAAGCCAACTGCGACGAGCTGGACAGGCTTGCAGCGCAATTCGGCAAGAACATCGTCAAGGACGAAATCAAGTGGTCGCAGCACAAGGCCATGTCGTACCTGGTCACCATCGAACTGCGGGGCATCGACCGCATGGGCATCCTGCTCGACCTGGCGAAGGTCGTGAGCGGCGATTTCAGCATCAACATCCGCGAGGTCAGCATCCACAGCCACGACGGCATCTTCGAGGGCAGCATAAGCCTCTATGTGAAGGATGCAGAGGGCCTGCACGACGTGATGGACAAACTGCGCAAGATAAAAGGTATTGAAAGTGTCAAACGAACCCTGAGCTGATATGGAAAACTTCTCGACCGTCCTATGGATCGTAGTGATCGCAGCGGCCATGATATTCAACGTGGTATCGCAGAGCCGCAAACAGGCGAAGAAACAGGCCCGGCAGGCCGGCGACAGGCACGCCGGCAGCGAGGCATGGCCGTCATGGGATCCGGCTGCGGGGCCGCAACCGGATTCAAGGGAGGACACTCCCGTCCGGCAGGCTGTGCAGCCGGCCGTGGCACCGGCGGCAACCCCGACGATGGCGCCGTCTGCCGGATTCGAAGATGCGGCCCCGGCGGCCGGTTCCGGGCACACTGCACCCCTCAGCGGGCGCAGCGACGTGCAAAAAGGCAGCATGACAGCCACGGAGCATCCCCACGCCGCGTATGACGACGCGCAGGAGGATGCTACAGCCGAAATAACCGAGGATTTCGACCTGCGCAGGGCCGTCATCTATTCGGAGATACTCAAGCCAAAATTCGACGAATAACGGGAAGGAGGATTTACCTATGACACCCGAGGAGACTAAATGGCGGGCAAGCGTTTACGCCCCCGAAAAAATAAGGCGGAAGCTGAAGCTGCAATACTGGCTGCTCGGCGCCTGGAGCGTCCTGGCCGGAGCATGGGTCGTAGTGTTATGCACGGGGAGGGACACATTCGGCTGGATGACCGCCGTGGTACTGCTCGCCGGTTATGCCAACATACTGCTCGGCATCGTCAACCACAGGCGGCTCCTGGCCGGGAAAAAGCCGTTTTAGAGTGGGTGGGGACAACAAACGCAAACGGCGAAAGAACGCAAAAAAATACGGAAATCACAAAAAACGAAGCTATGTCATCCATCTTTACACGCATCATTGCCGGCGAGATCCCTTCGTATAAGGTCGCCGAAGACGAAAACTATTACGCATTCCTCGACATCAACCCGCTGACCAAAGGGCACACGCTGGTGGTACCCAAAATGGAAGTGGACTACATTTTCGACCTCGACGACAAGACACTGGCCGGCATGATGCTCTTCGCCAAAAAGGTCGCGGCCAAAATCAAGCAGGAAATAGCCTGCAAGAGGGTCGCAGTGGTCGCCTTAGGGCTCGAAGTACCGCATGCACACATCCATCTGATCCCCATACAGAGCGAAAACGACGTGGATTTCCACCGCGAAAAGCTCAAATTGACGCCGGAAGAGTTCCGGGAAATTGCAGCAAAACTCTTCGGATAAGGGGCTGTTTACAAAAATATAATTACTTATATCATAAGCGGATAGTGGGTTATTAACACTATCCGCATTCTTTTTATTTAACATAATATTTGCGAAGAGCAGGAGTTTGCCGAAAAAGCACTTGCTGTTTACCGGGAATACCGGGGAAAATCGAATTTTTTATCGAAAAAGGGTAGTGTATTTACAAATGTAAATATCAAAGTGGAGGGCACTTTCCAATTGTAATTACAAATGTTAATCAACAACAAGCGTAATCCCTGTTGATTTATATTTTTGTAAAAACAGTAGGGGAGTGCAGACAAAGCCTGTCCGCAATGCAAAGTACATGAGTTAAATTGTTAAACAATCACACATATACACACTAAATACCAGCAAGTTATACTATTTATATACAAATTAAGTTAAACAATATCGGAATGGGTATAGAGTGGTTGTGCAAAATAGATTCCCAAGAGTAATTTTAGCATATAATTATGCTATTTATCAGCAATATACATATATTTATATTAACTAATAGTGGATAACAATCTGCCCGGATGAATTTAACGATATTATTTCTTTTACAGATGTAAACATTATCAACAATTATTAACATTTTACAAATGTAGATCTTACTTGTTTTACAAAAGAAAAAACTTTATATTTGTAAAAAATTACGCTGATGAGGGAAAAATTGCTCGATTTGATGAAAAACGAAGGATTGAAGCCGAGCCAGCTTGCAGAGCAGCTCGAGATCAATCCCGCCGGAATATCCCACATTCTCGCAGGACGCAACAAACCGGGCTTCGATTTGCTGCAAAAGATCCTCAGGAGGTTTCCCCGGATCAATCCGGATTGGCTGCTGCTCGATTCCGACAAAATGTATCGGGATGAATATCCGGCAGCCTCGTCGGGCCAGCAGGCCTCCCGTACAACGGCGGCACAAAGGTCGTCCCCCGAATTGGGCAACGACCTTTTCACGCCGACACTGCCGGGCGGACTTCGGGCGGATGAAAAACAAACGCAGGACGCCGACGGGCATGACGGATCTGCGACGCAGTTTCCGCCGGCGTTGTTCGGCAAAGCGAATATCAAACGCGTCGTCGTGCTCTATGATGACCAGACCTTCGAAAGTTTTACGCCATCGACAAAGCGTTGAAATAATCCATGCGGGCAGATGCCCGGAATATTCGATTCTCGGAAAGATAAAATTCGGACAACCCGGTTTCCGCTTCGAAACGGACGGTACGTGGTCTATTCCCGAAACACTTGGCAATTACTTATTAATAGGTAAGGAGAAATTCCTGGCAACGGTACAATTGCCTGTCTTCATAACCCGCTTTATTTAACATAATGTTAATATTAATTCAATAAAAAACCCCACAACGGTACAATCGCCTAAATGCGAACCCTCCCGAAACGGCGATAAAATTACGCCCCAAACCCTGAGCGCCTCTATGAGACTGGAAACGTGCGCCTAACGGGTTACTGTTCCGCAACGTAATAGCGATCCGGCGTTTCAAATATCGCCTGCGCAGGAATCAAGCTACGCTTCGGTCGTGCTCCAAATCCCTTGCAGGATATGCGCGCGCAAGCACGCCGGAGACACAAAAGCACAAATTTTATCCGCCTACATACCAACACCTTAACAAAATACCAATACGGCACATGGCGATCGTATGTCATTTCCGTGTTTTTTTGCTATTTTTGTAACGGTTAAATCAAAACAAATGGCTGGAAATGACTGCTGTATAAAACGCTCGGCAATTATCCTCGGGGCTTTCATGCTTTTTTTCGTGCTGTGGTATTTCAATATAGCCGTGAGGCCGTTCGAAGGCTGCATCGGCAGTTCGCAGACGCTCCATTATACACTGAATTACCTGTTGGCGGGGCTTATTCCGTCCGGGGCATTGTTCCTGCTGCACGCACGCCGGGACATCGCCTCGTCGATGGGCCTGTCGCACGGTTTCGGCACAGGGCTGCTCTTCGCCGTAACGGCGACGCTGCCGATGATCGCCGGGTATGCCGTCATCGGCGAGTTCGACCGGGAACTCTCTGCCGACGAAGCATTTACATGGATATTCATTGCCGGGATGTTCGAAGAGCTGGTATACAGGGGATTCGTCTTCGGACAGCTCTTCAGGTACGCCCGCTGGGGGTTTCTGCCCGCGGCACTGTTGGCGGCACTGGCATTCGGATCGTTGCATCTCTACCAAGGGCACGACCCGGTATCGGCACTGACGGCCTTCGGGGTTACGGCACTGGGCAGCATTTTTTTCAGCTGGCTCTATGTCGAATGGAACTACAACCTCTGGAGCGTAATCTGGCTGCACACTCTGATGAACCTACCCTGGATAGTGTTCCGCGTAAGTACGAGCGGCGCCGTCGGCGACATAGGGGCCAACGCGTTGCGGCTCTGCACCATAATTCTGGCAATCGGCCTGACTGTTGCATACAAGAGGAAACGGGGACTACCCTACCGAATACAGATCAATACATTAATTACCAACAAGATACAAGATGCGTAAAATCTACATCGCCCTACTCATAGCCATCGTGTGCGGCGGCTGCACATCACGCCGCCAGGCGGACGGCGAGCCGCTGTACGTCTCGATCCTGCCGCTCCGGAGCCTCGTACAGGGAATTGTCGGCGACGATTTCGACATCGAGGTACTCGTACCGCCTGGAGCGAGCCCCGAAACCTTCGAGCCGACACCCCGACAGTTCGTCGGCCTGAACAAAGCCCGCATGGTCTTCAATGTCGGGCTTATCGACTTCGAAACCACGCTGTTGGCAAAGATCGAAGACCAGGCGAAGGTGGTCAACCTCAGCCGCGGCATCGAGCTGATCGCCGGCACCTGCTCGCACGGCAGCCACGGCCATACGCATACGCACGGCATCGACCCGCATGTCTGGACATCGCCCCGGGCATTGCAGAAGATGGCGGAAAACGCCTATGAGGCGATCCGGGAAGCCTATCCAGACTCGGTAAAGTATGAAACGAATTACAGGCTGCTGCAACAGGAACTGAAGGCACTGGACGAACGGACGGCGGCACGGATCGCCGCAAGCGACGTGGAATATTTCATCATCTACCACCCCGCCCTCACCTACTACGCCCGGGACTACGGGTTACGGCAGATTGCCATCGAAGCCGACGGGAAGGAACCGTCGGCAAAACAACTGACACAGCTTATCCGGCAGGCGCGCGAGGACGGCGTGCGGCGCATCCTCTACCAGAGCCAGTTCCCGGCATCGGCCGTGGAGGTCATTGCCCGCGACATCGACGCCGAGTATGCGGAGGTAGACCCGCTGCGTGAGGACGTGATCGCAAACATCGAAGAGATAACCGGCATAATCACACGGAGATGAACCTGGTGACATTACACCACGTCGGCGTAGCGTACGACGGGTACGAGGCGCTGAAAAATGTCGACCTCACGATCGCACAGGATGATTTCCTGGGAATAATAGGCCCCAACGGAGGCGGGAAAACGACACTCGTGAAGGCGATCCTCGGGACGGTACCCCACACCGGCGAGGTCGTGCTCTCCCCGGAGTTGTTCCGCGGCAAGGAGCGGCTGATCGGATATATGCCCCAGATCAGCAATTTCGACCGGACATTCCCGATCTCGGTGCTGGAGGTGGTATTGTCGGGGCTGCAAGGGCACCGGGGCTTCGTTTCCCGGTACACGAAGGCAGACCGGGCAAAAGCCCTCGGGCTGCTCGAAACATCGGGGATCGGGGAGACGGCACGCAGCCCCATCGGCGAGGTTTCGGGCGGGCAGATGCAGCGGGCGCTGCTGTGCAGGGCGGTGATTTCAGACCCGAAGCTGCTGATACTGGACGAGCCGGCGAATTTCGTGGACAACAAATTCGAAAACGAGCTTTACCGGACGCTGCGCGAGTTGAACAGCCGGATGGCGATCGTCATGGTGTCGCACGACATCGGCACGATCACCAGCGTGGTGAAGGAGATCGTCTGCGTGAACCGCCGCGTGCACCGCCACCATTCGAACGTCATCACCGAGGAGCAGCTGCGCAATTACGACTGCCCTATTCAGATCGTATCCCACGGGCATATCCCGCACACCGTGCTGGAGCACCATCCGGGCGACTGCTGCTGCGACCACGACTGATCCGGGGCGGGACAGCGCACACGCCTGCCTGCGGCTGGGGCGCGATGCCGGCAAGGCCGGCTCCGCCAGCCGCCGCCCAAATGTACCCGCCGCAGACCGGTTACACGGTCTTCGCATTCCCGGGCAGGGTTATGAACTTCGTCAGGAAAGCCCCGAAAAAATAAAGCCCGGCCAAAATCCATACGACGCCCTCGCCGCCGACCAGCCGGTAGAACACCCCGACGATGGCGGGGCCGACGAAAACCGGAAGCCCCGCACCGAGGTTCAGCACGGAAACAGCCGCCCCCTTGTCCTTTTTGACAAGCGAGGGCATCAGGGCCGACAGCGGGACATATCCGGCAAGCAGGGCGCCCCAGAGTACGCCGGCAGCCATCACCACCCAGAAATTGCCCGCCGAAAACTGCGGCGAATAGTAGAACAGCAGCGTGGTGATACCGCAGCCCACGCCGCCGAACCAGATAATGGTGTTGCGCCACCCCACTTTGTCGCCGACAAAGCCGAAAATGAGGTTGAAGACGATGTTGGCCGTGAAAATAGTGCCCCAGATCCGGAGCCACTCGGTCGTCGTGAACCCGTAATCGGCCATATACATCGGGAGGAAAACGGGAAAAGCGAATTGCGCCGTGGTGTTGATTACACGGACGATGCCGCCCAAGAGCACCTTCGGTTCCTGCTTCATGATGGTGATACCCTTCAGCAACTCCCTCATCTTCTCACGGGTACCGCCCGCAACGGCAAGCCGTTTCTGCGACTTGTTCATCACCAAGGCGAAAAACGCCCCCAGCAAAGCCCAGAATACGGATGTCCACAGCGTATTGATATTGCCGATGCGCTCGATGGCCCAACTGGAATAGTAGGCCCCGAGGACGTTGAGCCCTCCGGTAAATACGAACCAGAACCAGCCGACGGCCTTTCCGAGGCCGTCCTTGGGCGCGGCATAGGCGATCCAGACCAAAAAAGAATAGGCGAACAGCGGATAACCGAACCCGCGCAGGGCATAGGTCGCGAGCATCAGCGGGTAATGCAGCCCGGGCAGCGACAGACCGACGAAGCCGCAGGTACCCAGCAGGTAGAGCACGAGCCCGGCGAACATCGTCCGTTTGACGCCGTACGCCTCGGCCAGGACGCCCGAGAACCACGCAGAAATAGCGATGGTCACGCCGTACATGGTGAAAAGCCCGGCGGATTGCTCCAGGGACAAACCCCGGCCGATGAGGTACGGGCTCAGCCATCCCTGCTCGATGCCGTCGCCCATCATGAAAATAAGAATTCCCAAATACGCCCAGGCAAGGGGTTTGGGCAAGCCGATCTTGTCAAAAATTGTCCGGTTCATAGTAAGTATGGGTTTACGCTGGTCTGGGGTTTCGTCGATATTCCGGCGTCATCGCCGTTGCGCCCTACCCTTTCCGGAAAATTCCGGATAAAAATAGCCGCGATGCTCCGGGTAGACAAAGGAACAACAAACGAAATATTAATTTTCTTTTTACAACCCAACAAATATACTTATTTTTCATAAAAAAGCAAAAATAAGAAAACAAAACACAATAATAAAAAGCAATCCATAAACCGGGGTGTTTGATTTCAGTATAGAACCGGCATGAAAAGCGCACGCGAGGATGCGAGGGAGGACAGACGGGAACAGGGGCGAAAAGGGAGCGCGCGAGGACGCGGGGGGGGGCAGGGAAAGGATAAGGGAGGAACAGACGCGGTACAGGAAAATACAACGGGGAGAATCGCGGAGAGAAGTGGCGGGAAGGACGAGAGATGGAGCGAGTAACAGGCAGGAAAGGGTGCCGGGAGCACTGCCCAGGAAACAGCTGGGGAAAGGCTGTCGAGAAAGGCTTTCAGGAGAGCTGCCAATGCCGGATGAAGGCAAAAAAAGCGGTTCCGCCATGCAGAACCGCCCGTATTCGGAACGAACAGGCTTTACTTTTTCGCCTCGTTGATCTTGCTGAGCTTCTCGAAGAGTTTTTCGAACTCACCGACCATCTCGGCACGCAGCGCAGCATAGTGCTTGCGGACAAGCGAAGGGTTATGCGGCTCGGCGGGATTGTTCGCCTTGGTGAAAAGGTCGTTGCGGATAGCCACGGCTTCCTGCATCACCTCGAAAATCTCCGTCTCTTTCGAAGGCTGGAAACAAATTGCCATATCGCAGTCGAAAACCACCTCTTCCAGACGATAGTCGATCTCCTTTTTCAGGTACCTTAAATTTGCCATATTATCGTGTATTTAAAAATTTCCTGGACAAAGGTACGAAAAAGCTTTGGATTACCAAAGGTTTATCGGGCGGGGACGATTATTAAAAACTTTTATTATCATTTGCAGCGGTTCGGAAAAAGGCCAACCGGGGCTCCCGAGATCGGATCATCAGAAACCGGAGGAAAACCACTGCGGCTGGCAGCGGAGCCGCATCGGCATCGGCATAGATTGCACCCGCCGCCGATGCGCACCTACGAAAAAAAGGATTCCCTTCTTTAGGGAATCCTTTTTATCGGCGGATACCGGGCTACATCCTTTCGAGTTCCCGATAGGTCTTTTTGCCGGCTTTGGCGGCGGCCTTGGCGGCCTGTGCCTCCTTCCTGGCGATCTTGCGCGCGGCACGTTCCTGTTCGCGGGCGATGCGTCGGGCTTCATGGAGTTCCTTCTTTGAATAGTGGCCGGCCTCCTTCAAAGCTTTCCCCGCCTCGCGCCGGGCTTCGCGAAGGTCTTTCCGGTAATCGGTATCTCCGGGCATCTCGACGATGATACCCGTTATCGACTCGTCGACAACCTCGCATCCGCACGGCTCGCAGGCCTGCTCGGCAGGCCGGGGTGCGATTTTGGGCTTGGGGATCATCGTGCGCTGCTCGACAATGCTGCCCGCACCGTAATTGATCGTCAGTTCGACGCGGCGAAGCGGCGGCAGGATATGCTTTATCATATACTCCCAGGCCGCAGGTATCTTTTTCAGTGCCAGTTCCTTGGCATCGGACGACTGTTTCCCGTCGAGGATTCCGAGCACGGCCTGTTTGTCGGGCACGGGCGACTGGGCGACCAGCGCACGGCACATCTCCCAATCCTCGGCGACGGAATTCAGCGTGACGTCGTACTTCTTCGAAAAACCATACTTCTTGTCAACGTAACTCTTGAAATCCCGGGCACGGTTCCGAGCGAGGGTCTCGTTGAACGCCCGGGGCCCGTCGGGCGAAGAATAGCCCGTAATTTCGACCGATTTGACATTCATCAGCGTATCGCGCATGAGGTTGTCCACAAAGGCGTTCAGCCCGTCGAGTTCGCGCGAATTGCCGTCGAGCGCCGCGGAAAGGCTGGCCAGGTTGATCTGGTAACGGATCGAATAATCCGTGTCGCCCTGACGCTTCACAAGGAACCTGCGGACGATGTAATCGCCGTCGGTGGCCTCCGACAGCATCACGGTGTCGGCCGCAGGCGCCGGCACCGCGCTCCCGGCCCGGGCCGTCGCTCCGGCAGCGGCACACAACGCAAGGGATAGAGCGAATGTTGTAAAGATTGTTTTCACGCAATAATGGTGTTGGTTAATTCATGCCACCCTATTCGCAAGATTCGTACCACGCTAAATGCCCCGGTGCGGAACAGGATCAGGATTTTTCGTTATATTTGTAAAACCTTATTTACCATAAATCTATCCCGACAAGCAAATGGATCTCCTCGACAATCCCAAAATCAAGCAGATAAAACCCCGCTATCTGCTGCTCGCACTCATCCCCGCAGTGCTGTTGTTAATCGCATTCATAAGCTGCACGACGATCGACAGCGGTTCGGTCGGCATCCGCTTCAAGAAATGGTCGTCGGACGCCAGCCAATACGGAGGCGTTCTCGGAACGTGCAAAGGCTGGGTGTGGTACAACCCCATCACGCAAAAGATCTTCGAATACCCGATCTACGTCCAACGCAAAACCTACGAACCGTTCCGCGTCAACGCCAAGGACGCCTCGGAATTCACGATGGATCCGACGATCGCCTACCGGCTCGACCCGGACAAGGCCACGGCCGTATTCACCAAATACCGCAAGACCCTCGGGGAGATCGAAGACGGTTACATCCGCACCTGCATCTACGAGGCATACCGTACGTGTGCCAACCAGTATACGTCGGACTACCTGATGTCGCACCGCGGGGAATTCGAATCGGAGGTGCGCAAACGCCTGGAGGTGAGCCTCTCGTCGGAAGGATTCCTGGTGGAGGAATTCACGTCGCAGATCACCCCTCCGCAATCGCTCGCCGAAGCCATCAACGCCAAGAACGAGGCCGTACAGAATGCGCTGAAGGCGGAAAACAAGGTCAAGGAGGCCGAGGCGAACGCCAAGATCGAAATCGCCAAGGCACAGGGCGAGGCACAGGCACTGCGCATCAAAGGCGACGGCGAAGCCTATTACAACCGCGTCGTGGCACAATCGCTGAGCCCGCTGCTCGTGCAGCAGGACGCCATCGACAAATGGGACGGCAAACTCCCGACATACAGCGGCGGCGGCGCATTACCGTTCATCAACATCGGGAAATGACCCGGAACTGCATGCCGGGAAATAATCCCGGAAGCGATACATGAGGGGAGGGCATATACCCTCCCCTTTTTATATATAAAGGTATGGATCATATTCGCATGGGGGGGGGAAATGCCCTCGCCCAAACAAATACGTCTTTTTAATAAACATTTCAGACCGGAATCATATCCCTCTACGCCAAAATTGCTACTTTTGTCAAACAATGGGAAATTACCGGACATATCTGAAACACACTTCTGCGGAACATTCGCTCCGTAAGGCCGGTCATTTTACCCCCCCCACGGGACTGGGCACATAGTACACTAACAACCAACGTATTACACCCATATTCAGGGATGCTCTCAAAAGAGCATCCCTTTCTTGCGTTTACCTGTCACTTCCCTTTTAACAATAATCCTACAAAATGAAAAGAAAAAGCTATGAGATGCCCTCCGTCGAGGAGGTGCTCGTGCTCGTCGAACAAGGTTTCGCAGCGAGCCAGGTAGAAAAACCGGATGACGACACCAATGAATACTGATGTGTCCGTTCGGGAAACTTATGTGTATGACTAAAAAAATAAGACGATGAAAATTAACAAATTATCGTATTTATTGCTTGGGGCAGCCCTGTGCGGCTGTACGACGGACACGACAGAAGAGTCGGGAGCGAAGCAAACCGATGCGGACTTCATCGTACGCGCCACCGTCGGGGACGACGGACAGACCAGGGCCGATATGACGGAGGACGGGCTGAGGTTCTCGTTCAGCGCCGAGGATGCCGACCGGATCGGCCTGTACCTGAACTATCCGGCCAACGACTGGACGGATCAGAACCTCTGTTTCGAAGCCGTGAACTCGCAGACAAAAGGCTGGGTGGATTTCAAGCAGGTGTCTTCCTCGACATTTGCCATCCAGGAAGGGCTGAATGTTTACGCCTACTACCCGTACGAAGAAAACGAAGCCCAGGTATCGGGGACAACGGACGGCACGGCCGATTCGCGCGCGGCCGTGTCGAGCAACTGGGCGGGTACGCGCAACCTCGAAGTCCCGGCCGAACAGCAGCAGGTTGCCGGCGACGACTTTTCGAATCTGGCAAAATACTATGCACTGGCGGCCGTGCCCACCACGGTGGTCAACGATACGGACAATACTCCCACGGTAAAACTGAGTTTCTCGGGGATATTCGCGCTGCTCCGCATCCGGCTGGTGAACGATACGGACAACGACGTAACGATCGGCCGGGTCGATTTCGAGGCAGCCCGGAACCAGCCCCTGACGGGGCTCTATACGGCAGACCTGACGGCGAACCCCCAATTCGGGAATACGGACTACAAGACCACGGCCGTAGCGGGCAGAACGGACAACAAGGTATCGGTGACGCTCGCCGCCCCGGCGACCATCGCGGCCGGAGGAGACACCTATATTTACGCCGTAGTACATCCGCTGGTGGTCAGCTACTGCGTGATTACGGCATGGACGACCGACGGCTACAAGTTCGTGGAACGCAAGACCTTCAACGACAATACCACGGTATCGTTGCAGCGCGACATCCGCAGGACGTTCAGATGCCCGATGTCGGAGAGCAACAAACTCCCGGTAAATGCCCCGTCCCAGGATGCAGAGGGGTATTACGAGATCGACTCCTACGAGGACATGCTGTGGGTTTCGGAGAATGCCACCGACGCTGCGAAGAAATATAAAATGACGCAGGATATCGACATGACGGGCAAAATCTACACCCCGATCGGATTCGGCACCAATTACACCGAAGGCGCCAAGGCACAGGAGTTCGCAGGCGAATTCGACGGCGGAGGCCATACGATCAGCAACATCACGGTCAATCCGTCGTACCACACCTGCGTGGGGATTTTCGGGGCTACGAAATCGGGCGCCGTGATCAAAAACCTGAAGGTCGCCAACCTCACCTACGAGAGCGACCTGCCGTCGGAGAAGGCAGGCCAGCGGAAATGGATCGGCGGACTGATCGGGTATGCCCTTCCCGGAACGACGGTTTCGGACGTGGCACTCACGAACATCAGTCTGACGGCAAACGGGAGCAAAGAAAGTGCCTCCACCTCCTACCGCATTGGCGGCGTGATAGGCCTGATGGAACTGGGATCGGCGGAGGTTTCACTCTACAAGAACATCACGGCCGACGGCGTGACGCTGACGGGCGGCTACGCACTGGGCGGTTTCGCGGGGACGATGCAGCAAAACGCCCGTATCGAGGAGTGCTCGGTGAAGAACGTCACCATCCGGCATAAGAACCAGATACTGTACGGGGAGACGAGCTATCCGGCTACCGGAGGGTATGTTTATGCCTCTTCGTATTTCGCGGGCGACGTGAACCAGGGAACGATCGACATCACCTGCTCCGGGGAGCTGGTCAGCGGGACGAATTCGCGCGAAGACCTCGACGGGCTCGGGTCGATGTACGAGTCGACGTGGGACATACAGCCCTATGTCGGCGAATTGTGCATCAGTACGCTGACCCTGAACGGCGAGGCGCTGAGCCGCAAGGTGGAGGTCGCAACACCGGAAGAACTGGCCGCAACGCTGGCATCGCGCGGCGGCGAGATCGCCGTGACCGCCGACCTCGACCTGACCACCGCGCAAGCAGTGCAGGTCAACTACCCCACCGTGCTTACGCTCGGCCAAGGGACGAAGATAACGGTCTCGTCCAACAAGCTGAACAACTACTCGGATCTCACGGTTTCGGGCCCAGGCTCCATTACGGGCGATTACGGCCTGATCCGGAATTACGCAGGGGCAAACCTGACCATCGACGGGGGCGCGACGCTCGAAACGACCAATAACCAGCAGGGGTCGGGTATCCTGAACAACGGCGGCAAGGTCGTACTCGAGGACTGCACCGTCAACGCGGCTTTTTACGCCGTTGCCAACCAGGGCGGCGGCTCGCTGACTGTCAATAACGGGAAGTTCTCCTCGACGGCGCACAACGGAAACGGCCAGTGGGCATATTGCATCCGCACGTTGGGCGAAGGCACGCAAACCGTCATCAACTACGCCGAGGTATCGGGCGTACAGGGAGCCGTGGCGGTCGACTCGGGCGGCAAGGTGACGATCAACGACGGTATCTTCTCGACCTACGATCTGTCAGGCATGGGCAACAATTTCCACGGACTGGCCGTACTGGCCGACGGACATGCGGTCGTGAACGGCGGTAAATTTTACAGCGAAGGGCACGACTACTGCGTACGCCTGGGCGACGACGGTGCGGCAGCGGCTTCCGACCCGAGCACGGTCGAGCTGAAAGGCGGCTATTTCGGCGACATGGGGCTCGACAAGATCAAGGGTGGCACGACGATCACCCCGGCTGCAGGTTACAAATTCGAACAACTGGCTGAACCGATTGTCGAGCAGTCCGCGACCGTACCCGGAAGAACCAACACCTACAAATACCGGATCGTGGCCCAATGACGGGCATGGTCATCACGAAACGCCTGCGGCGGCCG
>NZ_QTUQ01000001.1:410665-453659 GCF_003435745.1 Alistipes sp. AM16-43 | reverse complement strand
GACGATACAGGAGGGGCAGCTCCCGCGGGGAGCTGCCCTTTTCGAAATCATATCTCAGCTTTCGCAGCCCGGCAACGGGTTACATCCGCTCCGGGACGTCGATGCCGAGCAAGTTCATGCCGCGGCGGATGACACGCGCCACCTGCCCGGCCAGCCGGAGACGCATCGTGCGGGTCGCTGCATCCTCTTCCCGGAGGATCGAATGGTCATGGTAGTATCCGTTGAACTGCTTGGCCAGCTCGTAGACATAGGCGCCGATAACCGAGGGGGCGAAATTTTCGCCCGCGGCGGCCACGACCGACGGATATTCCGTGAGCGTCTTCACCAGGTCGATCTCCTCGGGCAGGTAATCGGCCTGCACGGCGGCGGAAAAGTCGATCCCGGCTTCGGTAGCCTTGCGCAGGATTGAGCAGATACGCGCATGGGTATATTGGATGAACGGCCCCGTATTGCCGTTGAAGTCGATGGATTCGCGCGGGTCGAAAAGCATAGTTTTCCTGGGGTCGACCTTGAGGATGAAATACTTGAGCGCCCCCAGCCCGACCATCGTCGACACGGCATTGGCTTCTTCTTCGGAGCAGCCGTCCAGCTTGCCCAGCTCGGCGGACATCTCGCGTGCGGTAGCGACCATATCGGCGATCAGGTCGTCGGCATCGACCACCGTGCCCTCGCGCGACTTCATCTTGCCCTCTGGCAGCTCCACCATGCCGTAGGAGAGGTGCGTGATATGGTCGCTCCAATCGGCATACCCCAGTTTCTTGAGCACCAGCTTGAGCACCTGGAAGTGGTAGTTCTGTTCGTTGCCCACGACATAGATCATGTCGTCGAGTTTGTTATCCTCGAAGCGGCGGTAGGCCGTGCCCAGATCCTGCGTCATGTAGACCGAAGTCCCGTCGCCGCGCAGCAGCAGTTTCTCGTCCAGCCCGTCGGCCGTGAGGTCGATCCAGACCGAATTGTCGGGACGGCGGTAAAAGACGCCCTTGCGGAGCCCCTCCTCGACGAGGCTCTTGCCCAGCAGGTAAGTCTGCGATTCGTAGTAAACCTTGTCGAAATCGACGCCCAGCGCCTTGTAGGTCACGTCGAAGCCCTCATACACCCAGCCGTTCATGGTTTCCCAGAGCGAGTAGACCTCGGGATCGCGGGCCTCCCACTTGCGCAGCATCTCCTGCGCCTCGAGCATCACGGGAGCGTTCTTTTTCGCCTCCTCTTCACTCTGCCCCTGCGCCATCAACTCCTTGATTTGCGCTTTGTAGTGCTTGTCGAATTCGACGTAGTATTTGCCTACGAGGTGGTCGCCCTTCATGCCCGACGTGGCGGGCGTTTCACCGTTGCCGTAGAGCTTCCACGCCAGCATCGACTTGCAGATATGGATGCCGCGGTCGTTCACCAGGTTGGCCTTGATGACGTTATGTCCGTTGGCCTTGAGTATTTGCGCCACGGAGTAGCCCAGCAGGTTGTTGCGGATATGCCCCAGGTGCAGGGGTTTGTTGGTATTGGGCGACGAATATTCGATCATGACCGTGCGCCCGGTGGCCGGGGCCTGCCCGAAATCGGCATCGGCAGCGACCTCGTCAAAACGCGCCGCCCAGAAAGCGCCGTCGAGCACGAGGTTCAGAAAACCCTTGATGACATTGAAAGACTTGATTTCGGGGACGTTGGCCATCATATACCCGCCGATCTCGGTCGCAGTGGCTTCGGGCGACTTGCGGCTTCGTCGCAGCAGCGGGAAGGTCACGAGCGTATAATCGCCCTCGAATTCCTTGCGGGTCTTCTGAATCTGCAACTGTTCGCCGTCGAGCGTACCGTAAAGCGCCTCCACCGAGCGGCGGACGGCATCCGAAATAAAGTTCTCAATATTCATATCGTGAAAGAATTTGTCCGCAAATTTAGTATTTTTTCAGGGAATATTCAATCCCCGGCCCCATATTATTCGGACAGGGTGCAATACCCTGCCCCGGCACCGGCGGGCGCACAAATAAATTTGGCATTACACACGCCATGCATTATCTTTGCAGACAAACAAACCGGACACCCCAATGGAGTTCCTCATCATTCTATTATTAATCATCCTGAACGGCTTCTTCGCCATGTCGGAGATCGCCATGATCTCCGCGCGCCGCTCCAATCTGGAGATGCAGGCGCGGCAGGGCGACGCCGGGGCGCGGCAGGCGCAGAAGCTTATCGACGACCCGGACAAATTCCTTTCGACCATCCAGATCGGCATCACGCTGATAGGCATCCTCACGGGTATCTACTCGGGCGATGCGCTGGCCTCGAAATTCGGCCGGGAGCTCGCCGCACTCGGCATTTCCCTGCGTACGGCCACGGTCGTGGCGCAGATCACAATCGTCATCTTCGTCACCTATCTGACCCTCATATTCGGGGAGCTCGTGCCCAAACGCATCGGCATGAACTCGGCGGAGAAGATCGCCAAACTGGTGGCCCGGCCCATGCGCCTGCTCTCGCAGCTGGCCTCGCCGTTCGTATGGCTCCTGTCGCGCAGCACCGCAGGCGTGACCCGCCTGCTGGGGCTCCGCAAATCGGATTCGAAGGTCACCGAGGAGGAAATACGCTCCATCATCCAGGAAGGCGCGGAGGACGGCGAAGTGCAGGAGGTCGAGCAGAAGATCATGGGCCGCGTATTTTCGCTGGGCGACAGGACGGTCGAGTCGATCATGACCTTCCGCAGCGAACTGGTATGGATCGACACCGCGATGACGCCGGAACAGATCCGCGAACAGGTCAACCGGGAGCCCCACAACCGCTATCCCGTCGGCGAAGGGAGCCTCGACAAGCTCGCAGGCGTCGTCTACCTGAAAGACCTGTTCCGGCATATCGACGAACCCGGGTTCGACATCCGCAACCACCTTTCTCCCGCCAAGTTCTTCCACGAGGGATTCGAGGTGTACAGCGCGCTGGAGCAGCTCCGCAGCGAGCAGCTCGGCTACGGCATCGTGTGCGACGAGTTCGGCGTAACGCGCGGCATCGTCACCCTGAAGGACATCTTCGAGGCGCTGGTCGGCGAGATCCCCGACAGCTACGAGGAACCCGACATCGTACGGCGCGAGGACGGCAGCGTACTCATCGACGGGCAGTGTCCGTTTTACGATTTCCTGGCCTTTTTCGGCGAGGAGAACGCCATTCCCCGCAATGCCTACAATACGATCAGCGGACTGGTTCTCGACCAGCTGAAACACATTCCCGCCACGGGGGAGAAGCTCCGCTGGAACAGTTTCGACCTCGAGATCGTTGACATGGACGGCGTCCGCATCGACAAAATACTCGTAACACACGACCAAGCGGGCGAATCATGAAAATTGCCGACATAGAACTCGGGGAAAAACCCCTGCTGCTGGCGCCGATGGAGGACGTGACCGACCCGTCGTTCCGCTACATGTGCAAGCGTTTCGGCGCCGACGTGGTCTACACGGAATTCATCTCCTCCGACGGGCTGATACGCGACGCGGCCAAGTCGCTCAAAAAGCTCGAAATCGACGACGCGGAGCGTCCGGTGGGCATCCAGCTCTACGGCCATCTGGTCGAACCGATGGTCGAGGCGGCGCGCATGGCCGAAGCGGCCGGCCCGGACATCATCGACATCAACTTCGGCTGCCCCGTGAAGAAGATCGCGGGGCGGGGCGCCGGGTCGGGCATGATGCGCGACGTGCCGCTGATGGTCGAAATGACGCGGCGGATCGTGGAGGCGGTCGGCAAACCCGTGACCGTGAAAACCCGCCTGGGCTGGGACGACGAGTCGAAGAACATCGAGGAGATAGCCCTGCGCCTGCAGGACGTCGGCATCGCGGCGCTCACGATACACGGCCGCACTCGGGCCCAGATGTACCGCGGCGAAGCCGACTGGACGCTGATCGGCAAGGTGAAGAACAATCCGCAGATACAAATCCCGATCATCGGCAACGGCGATGTGGATTCGGGGCCGAAAGCGGCCGAAATGTTCGACCGCTACGGCGTGGACGGCGTGATGATCGGCCGCGCGACCTACGGGCGCCCGTGGATATTCCGCGAGGTGAAACACTACCTTGCCACGGGCGAAGTGCTGCCCCAGCCATCGGTCTGCGAGCGGGTGGAGATCGCCAAGGAGCACCTGCGAAAATCGTTGGAAATCAAAGGTGAATACGTAGGCATCCTCGAAATGCGCCGCCACCTGTCCAACTATTTCAAGGGGCTGCCCGATTTCAAGCCTACGCGCCTGAAGCTGGTCACGCTGCTCGACATCCCCGAACTGTTCGCCACGCTCGACTCGATCGCCGAGCGCTGGGGCGATTTCGACGTGAGCGGCACAGTGCCCGCACCGCTGTCGCACGACCTGTAATCGATCGGGTTCACACGAAGGCCGATTCCGGTCGGTGGCCGAGACGGAGATGGAACGGGGTTTTGCCCGCTCTGTGCGAAACAGCAAAAAAATACGCCTGATCCCAAACGGGATCAGGCATTTACATGCTCATAGCGCAACCATTACTTCAGCACACGCTCGACATAGGCTTTGTAGTCCTTTACGACGGGCTCGTAATCCTCGTCCTCGAAGAGCGGCGACGAGATCAGGAAATCGGCCGACGAACGGTTGATCGCCGTCGGGACATTGTAGAGCGTCGCCAGGCGCAACAACGCCTTGACGTCGACGTCGTGCGGCTGCGCCGACATGGGATCCCAGAAGAAGATAAGGGCGTTGATCTTGCCGTCGGCGATCAGCGACCCCAACTGCTGGTCACCGCCCAGCGGGCCGGATTTGAGCAGCGTGATTTTCAGGTCGGGCAATTCCCGGATCCCATCCGCGGATTCGTCTTCCTCGCGGTGATCCCGCAGTGTCTTTTCGACCATCTTGCCGGTCGTACCCGTACAAACGAGATGATGGCGGCTCAGGTTCCTGCTGTTCCAGTCGACCCATTCGGCCAGGTCGCGTTTCATATTGTCGTGGGCAACCAGTGCCAGCACTTTCGTCATTTTAGCCATAGCGATATTTTTATCCGTTGAACAAAGATAATACAAACACGGGGATTACGGATAAAAACATACGAATTTAATCGGGATACGACACAACAAAAAAGCCCCGCTCGGGCGGGACTCAGGGGTTATTCGGTTTCGGCCGGAAGCTTGAATTCGGTAAACCCGGCTTTCACGAGAATGTTGTACCATGCAAAGCACTTCTTTATGTCGGAAACGTGTACCCGGTCGCGGTCATAGTCGGGAAGCACCTCGGCGAAACAAGCTTTCAGTTTTTCGGGGGCCTCCTTGGGGCTGACGGCCTCGCGGCCGCCCGTATGGGCATAGATCTTGGTGAACACATCGGCCAGGGGAATGTCGTCTCCCTCTGTGAACATCGAGATCTCGGTCAGCGAACTTACTTTCGACGTCGCCGAAGCGTTCATCCGCCTGCCGTCGAGCAACGATTCGACGATCACGCCGTGCGTGGACTGCGCTACATACTTATAAAGTCCGGGCTGGCCCGAAATGGCCAGAATTTCTTTCAATTCCATATTAAATTATAGTGTGGTAAATTAATTCGCTTCGGGGTTGGGCATCGGCTCCGGGTCGGTCTCTTCCTGCACGGTATACTCGTACACCTCGGAGAACGTATACACGCTGTACGCAGAGACGGCAAGTATCTGGAAGGTCACTTTCGTGCCGGCCTTCTGCCCCTCGATCGTCGCCTTGTAGTTTTTCGACTTGTCTTTCTCGGAACCGAACCACACCTGGTCTTTCGGCTCTTCAGTCGTTTCCGGATCCTCGTTGAGGCTGTAAAGAATACTGATGCCGGTAAACCCGTATTCGCTCGTAACCGTTGCCGAAACATGGACATTTTCACCGGCATGGACTTCCTGCGGGCTGAAAGTGACTCCCGAAATCACGGGCGCGACCTTATACTCGGGGCCGAGTTCCTTGTTGCAAGCCGCCAGGCAGCATGCCGCCACGGCCATGATAAGCAGTTTTTTCATTTTATAGGCAGATTAATTGTTTTTCACATGCACATCCATCTGCGGGAAAGGGAAATTGATCCCCTTTTCGGGCAGCTGTTTGTAGAATATCTCGTTGTTTTCGAAGAACACGTTCCAGTAATCGGCGTTCTTCACCCAGGCTCGCGCAGAGAGGTTGACCGAGCTGTCGGCAAGGGCCGCGACCCACACCACGGGCGCAGGGTCGCCCAGCACGCGGTTATCGGCGGCAAGGATGGCGAGGATCGCCGCACGCGCCGTATCCACGTCGTCGCCGTACGAAATGCCGATCGTCCAGTCCACACGGCGGGTATCGGACGTGGAATAATTGTCGATGATGGCCGTGGCGATCGAGTTGTTCGGAATGTAAATTGTCTGGTTGTCGGCCGTAGTGATGACCGTCGAGAAGAGCTTGATCTCGCGCACGGTGCCCGACTGCCCCTGTGCCGAGATGTAGTCGCCGACACGGTAAGGTTTCATGAGCAGGATCATCACGCCGCCCGCGAAGTTCTGGGCCGTACCGCTCAGGGCCATACCGATGGCCAGCGTGGCGGCGGAGAAGACGGCGATGAGCGACGTGACGTTGACGCCCAGCGTCGAGACGACGATCAGCACCAGCAGCAGCGTGAAGATCACGCGCACGGTGTTACGCATGAACGACCGCAGCGAAATATCGACACGGCGGTGTTCCAGCGCCAGGTCGAGCAGCCTGACGATGCGCCGCAGGATCCAGCGGCCGACGAAATAGATCGCCAGCGCGAGGAGGATTTTCAGCAGTATCCAGACCGACTCGGACAGGAGGTTTTGCAATACGGTCTCGAAATCGAGGTTCGCAATTTTATGGACGGTTTCCGCAAAATTGGCTTTCTGCACACTGTCGGGCAGCATCAGCGGCGCGGGCGTATCGGTTCCTAAAAAAAGAGGCCACATATACCAGAAATAAAGTTTGTCTGCAAAAATAACCAAAAAAAAGAGAAGTTTACTAACTTTGTCTACGAATTTACGGAAAAGAAAAAAGGAAAAACGCTACAAGATGCAAAACAACGTCGAAATCATCCAGATAAATATATCCGGCGAAGACAAGCCGGGCATGACCTCTTCGCTCACCGAAATACTCGCACGCTACGACGCCTTCATCCTCGACATCGGCCAGGCCAACATCCACCAGTCGCTGACGCTGGGCATTCTGTTCCGGACTACGTCGGACAAATCGGGCAACATCATGAAGGAGCTGTTGTTCAAGGCATCGGAGCTGGGAGTGATGATCCGTTTCACTCCCATTTCGGAACAGAACTACGACGACTGGGTCGGCCGGCAGGGCAAGAACCGCTATATCATCACCCTCCTGGGACGTACGGTCACGGCACGCCATATCGCCGAAGTGACACGCGTGGTGGCACAGCACGGGCTGAATATCGACGCCATAAAGCGCCTGACGGGCCGCATCCCGCTGCGCGAGGACGACCGTGCCGCGAAGTCGTGCATCGAACTTTCGGTGCGCGGGTCGCTCACCGACGAGGAGCGCAGCACGATGCAGGAGGGGTTCATGAATCTGTCGGAGATCGGGCTCGACGTTTCGTTCCAGAAAGACGACATCTACCGCCGCAGCCGCCGCCTGATCTGCTTCGACATGGATTCGACGCTGATCGAGACCGAGGTGATCGACGAACTGGCCGAGCGTGCCGGCGTGGGCGATGCGGTGCGCGAGATCACGGCGCGCGCCATGCGGGGCGAGATCGACTTCCGCGAAAGCTTCACCGAGCGCGTGGCCCTACTCAAGGGGCTCGACGTCTCGGTCATGGAGGAGATAGCCCGTAACCTGCCCATCACCGAAGGGCTGGAGCGCATGATGACGATCCTCAAGCGTGTGGGCTATAAAACGGCGATCCTCTCGGGCGGGTTCACCTATTTCGGCAACTACCTGCGCCAGAAATACGGATTCGACTACGTATATGCCAACGAGCTGGAGATCGAGCAGGGCAAGCTCACGGGGCGCTATGTCGGCGAGGTGGTCGACGGGCGCCGCAAGGCCGAGCTGCTGCGCCTGCTGTGCCAGTTCGAGGAGATCAACATCGCCCAGTCGGTGGCAGTCGGCGACGGCGCCAACGACCTGCCGATGCTCAACCTCGCGGGCCTGGGCATCGCATTCCATGCCAAACCCAAGGTGAAGGCCACGGCACGGCAGTCCATCTCGACCATCGGCCTGGACGGCATCCTCTATTTCCTCGGCCTGAAGGATTCACGCATCGAACAATAACCCCATGCGACGGTTGGCGCTGCTCTGTGTGGCCCTGTTCGCGGCGGGGTGTTACGACTCCCGGTTCGGAGAACGCGGCGACGACGCCACGCCCGAGCCCGTCACGGCGACCATCCGGCAGCTGCGTGAGAAATTCGCCGGGACGACCTTCCCCGTCACGGGGGACATCGTGGTATCGGGGCGCGTGACCACCAGCGATTACGACGAGAATTTCTACCGCACGTTCTGCATCGAAGAGGACGGAGCGGGGATCGAGGTCATGGCGGGCATAGACCACCTGCACAACGATTTCCCGGAGGGCTGCCAGGTCACGCTCAGGCTCAGGGGCCTGGCGCTGGGCGAAAGCCACGGGGTATTGCAGGCCGGGCGGATGCCCGCCGCAGGAAGCGGGTTCGCGACCGATTACATAGGGTCGAAAGCGGCGCTGGATGCGGCGGTGACCCGCAACGGGGAAGCCCTGAAACCCATAGCCCCTACCCTGCTGTCGCCCGGCGAACTGACGCCGGAGCGATGCGGCACGCTGGTGCGGATCGGGGCGCTAAGCTACACCCCGGAAGACCTTACGCCCGGGACATGGGCCGGATACAAACGTTTCACGGACAACGCAGGCGCGGCGGTCTACACCTATGTACGCAGCTACGCCCGGTTTGCGGACGACGAGGTGCCCGTCGGCCGCTGTACGCTCACGGGAATCCTGCAATACGACGCCACCGGGGAAGGGCGTTACATCCTCAAACTGCGCGATGAAAACGATTGTACCCGTTAACCGGCTCCCGGCGATATCCCGCACGGCACTCCGAACGGCCGTGTCCGTCGTGCTGGCGCTGACGGCCCTCGCCGGGTGCGACAAGGCGTCGGGGCTGGAATTCGACGACGACACGCCGCAGGGGACGGTCACGATCGCTGCGCTCAAATCGCGGTGCACGGGAGAGCAGGCCGCCGTCACGGAGGACATCACGGTCGAAGGCGTGGTGACGGGCAACGACCTCTACGGAGAATTCTACAAAACACTGGTCGTCGAAGACACGAGCGGCGGAATTTCGATAGCCGTGGACGCCACGGAACTCTACGTCGACTACCCGGTCGGCACGGCGGTCACGATCCATTGCAACGGGCTGTTCCTGTGCGACTACGGCGGCAAGGTAATGCTCGGCACGCGCCCCACGGGCGAATATGCCGGGCCGGGGAGGATACCTCCGGCGGAGGCGGCGCTGTACCTGCGGCAGAAGCAGGCGGAAACCAGGCCCCTACGACCTCGGACGCTCACGTTCGGGGAGGTAGACATGCGGCATACCGACACCTACGTGCATTTCGAAGGAGTGCGGTTCGTGCAGCAGGGCAACTGGTGCGACCCCGATCCCGAGACCGGACGCCCCGCGACGACGGAGCGGCAGATAGCGGATGCCTCGGGACGGGAATTCACCGTCCGCACGGCGGGCACATGCACCTATGCAACGGAGCCCGTACCGCAGGGCACAGGCTCCGTATATGGGATAATCGACTATTTCAACGGAAAATACACGCTCCGCATCGCCAACCGCGAGGTGGATTTCGCTACGGTTGCAGCGCTTCCCACAGCATGTCCTTCAAGCGGGGGATATTCAGCCCCGAAACCGACGAGATAAACACCGACGGGACGCCTTCGGGCAGGTGGGATTTCATCTCTTCGATCAGTTCGTCGTCCAGCATGTCGCATTTGGTGATGGCCAGCAGCCGCTGCTTGTCGAGCAGTTCGGGGTTGTACTGCGTAAGCTCGCCCAGCAGAACCGCATAATCGCGTTTGAGGTCGTCGCTGTCGGCCGGGATCATGAACAGCAGCACCGAGTTGCGCTCGATGTGGCGCAGGAAGCGCGTGCCCAGGCCGCGGCCCTCGTGCGCCCCCTCGATGATACCCGGAATATCGGCCATGACGAACGACTTGTGGTCACGCACCTCGACGATGCCCAGGTTGGGTTCGAGCGTGGTGAAAGCATAGTTGGCGATCTTGGGTTTGGCAGCCGAGACCACCGAGAGCAAGGTGCTCTTGCCCGCATTGGGGAACCCGACCAGCCCGACGTCGGCCAAGACCTTCAGTTCGAGGATGAAGGTGCCTTCGTCGCCCTCCTCGCCCGGCTGCGCATAGCGCGGCGTCTGGTTCGTGGCGCTCTTGAAATGCCAGTTTCCGAGGCCGCCCCGGCCGCCTTTGAGCAGTACGAGCTGTTCGCCGTCGGCCGTCACCTCGCCGACATCTTCGGTGAGCGTGGTGCCGTCCTCCTGTTCGACCACACGCCGGGCGACCGTGCCCAGCGGCACGGGGATGACGATGTCCCGGGCGTCCCGGCCCGACGAGCGGGCTCCCGAGCCGCACTGCCCGTCCTCGGCGAACTGGTGGCGCTGGTATTTGAGGTGGATAAGCGTCCAGTACTGGCTGTCGCCCTGCAGGACGATGCTACCGCCCTTGCCGCCGTCGCCGCCGTCGGGGCCGCCGAAAGCCACGAATTTTTCACGGCGGAAATGCGCCGAGCCGGCCCCTCCGTGTCCCGAACGGGCAAATATCTTCACGTAATCTACAAAGTTCGAACCTGCCATACCTTGATTATTTAGGTTGCAAAGATAGTGCAAGCCGAGAGCAAAAGCAAGTTTACTTGCATTTTGCCAAGGCGCCGCCTGTCTAAAACAAGGTTAAAGATAATGCAAGCCGGGGCGATGCCGGATCTATTTGGAAACGCCCGGGCATCAAAAAAGGCCCGTGTCGGGGACACGGGCCTTGAAGCAGCCGGATGAAGGCTTATTTCTTACGCGTCAGCACGATGTCGGACACACCGAGGCAGTAGCGCGCATAAGCGCCCTGCTTGGGATGCCACTGGAACAGCGACGGTGTCCAGGTTTTCTCGGCGATCACGGTCGACCCCACACGCAGTTCGTCGCCGGCGACCGTGACGGGAAGTTCGCATTCGCAATCGGAGAAAGCCTTGTCATCGGCACCGCCGAGCAGGTAGACCGGGCCAAGCTCATCGGTGGTGAACCAGCTCAGGACATTGAACTTGGTAGTAGCTTCGACGACGATCGATCCGTCCTCCAGGAGTTTGAGAAACCACTTGGGGCCGAAGCCTTCGAGAGCCCGGGCTACGGTAAAGCCCTCTTCGATCAGCTGTTCGTAGGTTCGGGCACTGCCCTCTTTCTCGAAGTCCCCGAGGCCAAGGCAGATGAGATAGTTCTCCTTGCGGTATTTCCGCGAGCCGACCTGTGCCATGATATCGACATCGAACGTCCACTCCTCGGTCTGGTAGAAGAAACCGCCCGCAGGGTCGATGCCCGTGGCGTATTTCACGGTCTGCTTGCCGGCCCATGAACCGACGAGTGCGTCGAACTCGGCCGACTGGATCATTCCGGAAGTATCCTCTGCGAGCGTGGTCACCTTGATCTGGGCTGCGTCGGATGCGGTATACTTCGAGTCGGTGGAGAGCGCCTTGACGGTGACCGTATACTCCGTTCCCGGATTCAGGCCGCTCAAACGGGCGGAAGTTTCGGATGTGGTCGCTTCAGCGCCGCCATCGAGCGAATAGGCATATACATTTGCATGCTCGACGGCCTGCCACGTCACTGTGAAAGCGGTCTCCTCGACCGAACTTTGGGCGAGGACGGGTGCGGCGAGCTGCGTCCCGTTGTTATTCCCGTTATCCCCGTCGTCACCGGAATCGGAATCGCTGCAAGCGGTAAAACCCAGCAACAGGGAAGCACACATTAAAATTCTGCTGATCTTTTTCATTGTCGTTCGTATTTATCGGTTTTGAAATTCTTACGTGATTTTTATTCGGCCTTTTCGGTCTTCTGTGTCTTCTCGATCCAGAAATCGGAGCCGCTCTTGCTGATCCCCAGCACGCAGACCGAATAGGAGGTTCCGGCGGCCAGTCCGGTCTTACGGATGGTCTGCGGCCCGGTATACTCGCCCTTGGTGGGCATCACCTCCTTCTTGAATGCCTCCAGTCCCCCGGCCATCAATACCTCCATAGCCAACGAAGAGGTCTTTGTGACATGGACGTAATATTTCTCGATGGCGGCATCGGGCGTACAGACGACATCAAACCCGTCGGACGCGACATTCTCGAACGTTACCGTCACTTCGCCCGACGCATCGGGAAGGGTCGTGGCAGGAGCCGATACGAGGACGGTCGTGAGCAGGTCGCCCGGGGCGTACCACCCTACTGCGTAGACGACATAGTCGGTTTCGGGTTTCAGCCCGGTAAATTCGAAGGGGTGGTCACCCTGTACGAGTTGTGCGGCAAGATACTCCTCGAAGCTGACGCCCGCAATCAGGGCCGAAGCGCTGAGCTTGCGGCGCACCGACCCGATAAATTCCTCCGTCGAAGCGTATTTGTCGAAGTCGGACTTCAGGGCATAACCGCAATAGTAGGTTCGCGTCTTGCTTTTGGGAGATACGGATACGGAAATGCTGTTCATCCCGGTCTCGACAGCCGAAAGCGTAAAGGGATTCTGTTCCATGGCGGCGGCGACCGTCAGCTCGGCGAATTCGGAGTCGAGGAACTGCACTTGTCCGGAAACGGCTTTCACACGCACGGTAGCCGGCATACCGGATTCCAGCCCGGTCACGACTGCCGACAGCCCCGTAACGGTCAGCTCCTCGCCGCCATCGACCGTATATACATAGGATGCCGCATCGGGAACGGCTTTCCACACGACCGTCGCGGAATTCTCCGTGGCGTCGCCCGCCGAGAGGACAGGAGCCGCCAGTTGCGTGGCCGGCAGGGTTGTCAGGGTGATTTGGGCGAATTCCGAATCCAGGTACTGCTCCTGCCCCGCGACAGCCTTTACCTTGACAGTATAGCTGCGACCGGGCTCCAGTCCGTCGAAGCGCACCGAAGGCTGTGTTACGGTCGTCTCGGCGCCACCGTCGAGCGTACAGGCGTAGGACGCGGCGTTCTCCACGGCATCCCAGGTCACGGCGACCGATACCTGCGTTACGGCGTCTTCCGCCAGGACGGGTGCGGGCAAAGCAACGGGATCCACGGGTTTTTCGTCATCCGAGCAACCCGCCATAACAGCCCCGAGCACAAAAAAAGCTGAGAAAAGTAGTTTTTTCTTCATAGCTGAAAATGTTTAGAAAAATTTGCTGCAAAAGTTCATTAACCTACTGATTCAAAGTCCATACAGCCCGAAAAAGATTGCCAGAAAAGGCTGTATGAACGAACGAATCGGTTTTTGTAAATATCGCTACGAATCGTCCATAAAGTTCTCATACCACGCCAAAAAGGCGAACAAGGCCGATAATCGGGAAAAACAAGGCGATAAAAGGGAATGACAGAATGTGACATTTTTTTACTATTTTTGCCTGCAACGTCACCCCTTCTTCATACATACGAAAACACATGGGCTATCTCGAACAGGCTGTGCGTTCACGGTGGGCCGTCCCGATGACGGCTTTCCTGATCCAACTGAGCCAATACTGGAATACGCTGGTAACGGTCACCTGGTGGTCGAAACGGGCGACCGTATCGGTCGTCTGGTTCTGCGTCCTGTGGCTGGCGACCATCCTGCTGCTGGAAATATTCCTGAACAGGCGGTTCCCATTCCCGGTACGTTGCCTGCTGGGCACGCTCGTCATCGCGGGAGTTATCCTCACGGCCATGCTGGTCATCTCGCTGCAGTCCGAAAAACCGTGGCTCACACTGGGATACGACGAAGTCGGGTATCTGATCATCACGTATACGATATGCCTGCTGATCGGCAGCATCGTACTGATGATCAACAAGGAACGCCGGCATGAAAAAGAGATCGAGATGCTCCGGATAGAGAACCTCAGCAGCCAGTACAACGCCATTGCCAACCAGGTAAGCCCCCACTTCTTTTTCAACGCACTGAGCAACCTCTCGTCGCTCGTACGCGGCGACAAGAAACAGGAAAGCCTTGAATACATCGGCAACCTGTCGGGCATATTCCGGTACATCATCCGCTTCAAGGAGTCGTCGCTGACGACCCTGGGCGAGGAACTGAATTTCATAAATTCGTACAAGCAACTGATGGACGTACGCTTCGCCGAAAGCTACACCTGCGAGGTCGACATTCCGCAGCAGGCGCTGAACATGCGCATGCCCAGCCTTTCGCTGCTGCCGCTGTTCGAAAATATCGTCAAACACAACGTCATCGACAGCGAGCACCACATGCGGATCACGATCTCGTTCAACGACAATAACGAACTGGTGATCGCCAATCCGGTCTATCCGAAGCTCACGCCGCCCGAATCGAACGGCATCGGGTTGACCAACCTGAGCAACAGGTACAGGCTGCTGCTGGGTAAGGAAATACGCATCGAGAAAACCGAGGGGGGGGGTGGTGACGGGATGTTCCGGGTGTTCCTGCCGATGGTCAAGATGAACATAAAGCATACGCGATGAGGGTACTGATCATAGAAGACGAAATGGGGGCCCTCGACGACCTGAGGAGCATCCTCGCGGAATCGGCCCCGGACATCCGGATAGCAGGCACGACGGAGAGTGTCATGCAAAGCGTCGCATGGCTGGAAAAGAACCCCGTCCCGGATCTGATTTTCATGGACATCCATCTGTCCGACGGTTCGGCTTTCGAGATATTCAAGCGGACGGCCGTCGAGGCGCCCGTGATCTTCACGACCGCCTACGACGAGTACGCCATCCATGCCTTCAGGGTCAACGCCGTGGACTATCTGCTCAAACCGCTCGCCATCGACGAGGTGAAACGCGCACTGGAAAAATACCGGCGGCTCAGCCGGCCGCAGGTACTCCCGGATATCGAGAAGTTGTATGAAATGATTTCCTGCCAGCGGACGAATTCCCGCAGGAACATCCTGGTGGCCTACAAGGACAAACTGCTGCCGATCCCGACGGAGAAAATCGCCTTTTTCTATTCGACCAAGGAGACATCGAGGGTATACCTCGCCGATGGCAGCAACTATGCCTACAACAGGACGCTGGAGAGCATCTGCGACGACATGGATCCCCGGGCATTCTGCCGGGTCAACAAACAATACGTCGTCGCCAGGGAGCACATCACGAGCATCGTCGTATGGTCGAACAGCCGCCTGCTGGTTTCGATGGATACCGAGACGCCCGAGCCCGTATTCCTGAGCAAGAACCGGGCTGCGGAGTTCAAAAAATGGATCACGGGATAAGTCCCGTCCCGGAAAAAACATTTACAGGCGTGCGAGGTATCCGTAGCGCACCAAATCCTCTTCGCCGCGGGTGAGGTAGGTCTGGCCGTCTGCCAGCACGTAGAGGCGGTCGGCGATATCCGTCACATGGCGGTGCATATGGTCGGTCACGAGAATGCCTTTCGAGGATTTTTCCTGCCGGATCAACTCCTTGAGCGTCGACACATGCAGCGGGGCGACCTGCGAAAAAGGTTCGTCGAGCATGACGAATTGCGTCGGACTGCGCAGGATCAGGTAGGATTCCAGAATACGCCGCTCGCCGCCCGACAGGGCACGGATCTTCGTACCGCACAGTTTGCCGAACAACGGGAACCATGCCAGCAGGTCGTCCCACGGCAACCCAAAATCGCGCAGTGCCCGGTCGACGGTCAGCCAGCCCGGGATAAATCCTTGCTGCGCGAGGTAGCGCACCTCGTCGGCCCGAAAACGGTCATGCCACACCCCGTCGATGCGCATCGACCGGAAATCCGCCCGCAGCGAACCGCACAGTATCTTCATCAGACAGCTCTTGCCGCACCCGTTGCGGCCGAGCACTGCCGTAACGCCGCCCGTTTCAACGGCGAGGTACACTCCCGAAAGGATGCGCCGGTCGCCGAACGACAACTCCACGGAGTCGATCTCGAGGATATGTTTCTCAGAGGGGTTCATAAAGGAAGGCGGCCGTCAGTTTCAATAACACATAACACAGGATAAAGTCCACGCCGCAACTCACGCCCAGCAGTTCGCGGCGCCGCACGCCGAGGTTGCGGTAGTAGAAAAACTCGTCACCGTAACGCTGGACGATCCAGACATAGAGATAAAGCGGATAGACCGCCGCCTTGCCCAACAAGCACCACGGGACGATTGTCGGGCCGTGGTTCGAGACCACCCATGCCAACCCGATGCTCACGGCCATGCAAAAAAAGAACATGGCCGAATAATAAAAGCGGAGTATGAGCAGCAATTTCCGGATCATCGTCCAAATATACGAAAAAAGCGGGTGGAATACAGACCACCCGCTTTTTATTCGGCGTAAACGCCAAGTCGGTATCTCCGCAAGAGAACCCGCTGCGGGCAGGAAAGCCGGCGACGGCGTTACAGCGCCAGCGGCTCGCAGGGAAGCCCCCAGGCCTCGGCGACGGGCCGGTAGACCACTTTGCCCTGCACGATGTTGAGCCCCAGTTCCAGTTCGCGGCTCTCCTTGCAGGCACGGCGCCAGCCCTTGTCGGCGAGCTGGACGACGTAGGGAAGCGTGGCGTTGGTGAGCGCAAGCGTCGAGGAATAGGGCACGGCGCCGGGAATGTTGGCCACGCAATAATGGAGGATACCGTCGACATAGTAAACGGGGTCTTCGTGCGTCGTGGGACGCGAGGTCTCGAAGCAGCCGCCCTGGTCGATGGCCACGTCGACCATCACCGAGCCGGGCTCCATCTCCCGGAGCATGTCGCGCGTAACGAGCTTCGGGGCCTTGGCGCCGGGGATCAGCACCGAGCCGATCACCAGGTCGGCATGTTTGAGCTCTTCGCGGATATTGTATTCCGAAGACATCAGGGTCTTGACGTTCTTGGGCATCACGTCGGCCAGGTAGGTGAGGCGTTGCAGCGAAATGTCGCAGATCGTCACGTCGGCCCCCGTCCCGGCAGCCGTACGCGCCGCGGCCGTACCGACCACACCGGCGCCGATGACGAAGACCCTGGCGGGCTTCACCCCCGGTACGCCGCCCAGCAGCTTGCCTTTGCCGCCGCGGGGTTTTTCGAGGAAATAGCGCCCTTCCTGCGTGGACATACGGCCTGCGACCTCGGACATAGGGATCAGCAGCGGCAGCGAACGGTCGGCACGCTCGACAGTTTCGTAGGCACAGCATACCGCCCCGCTGTCGATCATGGCGCGGGTAAGGGGTTCGCTGCTGGCGAAATGGAAAAACGTGAAGACCAGCTGGTCTTTGCGGATCAGCTTGTACTCGGGGGCGATGGGCTCCTTGACCTTGACGATCATTTCGGCACGGGCATAGACATCCCCGATCGTGGGAAGGATCTCCGCCCCTACCGCCGTATAGGCCTCGTCGGCAAAACCGCTGTTCACACCGGCCGTAGCCTGCACATAAACCGTGTGGCCCCGCTTGACGAGCTCCTGGGCGCCTGCGGGGGTAAGGGCAACGCGATTCTCGTTGTTCTTGATCTCTTTGGGAATACCGATAATCATAAGGCTTGAAGTTTTTAGGTTTTTTTGCCTTTTAATTTACGGATTTTATCCGGAACAGCAAAAAAATCCGGCGATTTTTCGCTTGCGGATCAAAATTTATAAGAGACTGTAAGGTAGAACGAACGCGGATAGGCATAGGTATAGCGCGTGGCGTGGGGTGCGAAATAGAGGGCGTCGCCCGAACGGATACGCCGGACGCGCAGCGACTCGTAACCGCTGTAAACCGTATCGGCATCGCCCAGCAGGTTGCGCAGCATGAGCGAAGCGGTCAGCCGCGAACGGCCAAAATAGAAGGATTTGAAAAGCGAGGCGTCGAGCGTGGAGGCATCTCCGAGACGCTCCTGGTGCGTAAAGGCATCGAACGCCTCCTGTGTAATGCCGCCCTGCCGCGCGATGCGCGCCGTACGGCGCAGGGGCGCAGGCTCGACGTAACGCAGCCCCGCATATCCCGCCGAGGCGCGGAAACCCCATCCCCGGGGGCCGAAATATGAGAGTTCGGCGCAAGCCGTAAGCTGGGGTGCGGCACCGAGCGTACAACCGCCCATGTGGCTTTCGGCACGGGTGTCGACGGCCGAATTGTCGACGTCGGAGATGACCGTGACGCGCGGGTTACGGATATATTTGTACCGCCCGGCCGAAGCGGCGAGCGAAAGGCTCCAGCGGTATGCCAGGCGGAGGTCGGCAGCGGCCTCCACGCCGCAGGCCATGCGTCCGATGCCCGTAACGGCCATGTCGCTGTAAACACCCGCCATGTCGTCGTAATAACGGCGGGACTGGATGCCGTCGAGCGTGGCGACGGCGAAGGCCGTAATGCGGAGCGAAAGCCGTTCGCCGGTACGGGTGAAATTGAGCTCGGCGGCGTAGAAACGCCCGGCAGCGGGGTCGTCGACCGTACGGTTATTATACAACGGCTGGTAGAACAGGTCGGCGGCATCGGGCACCGCAGCCCCGGCTGCAGCCGATGCTTCGAGGTAGCTGCGGGGCGAGAAAGCCCACCCCACCAGTGCCTTGACCGTATAGGGCGTAAACCCCATCCGCCGCGAGCGCCCGAGGGACTGTGTCCCGGGGAAGAGCTCTTTCTCATAATACCCGCGGCGCAGCACGACGGCATCGCCCAGCGCGAGGGCGACGTCGGCACGAAGGCGGTCGGAACGGTACTCGGCCGACAGGCGGACGGTGGCCTCGCGCGTCGAAAGCGCATAGTCGTAGCCGAAACGGTCGCCCTCGCGGACGGTGCGGCCGGGATGGCGCAGGTCGTTTTGCAGGAGGTTGCCGTAGGTGTCGTCGTCCACGAGGTACTGGTCGATGTCGGTGATATGATCCGCCCCCAGCAGGTCGCGCATCTGTTTGTAGCTGCGCGTGCGGGCATGGCGGTAGGAAAAGCCGTAGCGGAGTGTCAGCCGCTCGTCCGGCGCGGTCGTAAAGAGGGCGTCGAAACCGAGGTTGCGGATACGTTCGGCGCGGTCTTCGAGCGTATAGACGGCATGTCCGCCCGCCATGCGGTTGCGGGCGATCAGCTCGTCCCAGCAGACCTGCGTATAGCGCGCGTCGTTCGACCGCCATGCCAGTTCGGTTTCCCGGTCGCCCGTATAGCCGGGCAGGTAACGGTAATTGTCGGGCATGGGCGTACGGGCGTCGTACCACCCCAGGGCGCTGTATTTCCGCACCCCGTATTCGGCCCCGGCAGCCATGTCGAGCCAGGTCGCGGGCGATAGCCGCACGCAGTACGTAGCGGCGGCCAGCGGCACGAGCTCGCGCCGCACGCGCGAATTGCGGACTTTGCCGTCCTGGAAACCCCAGGCCGGATTGTAGAGGTTGTCGCCCGTAAGGCGGAAAGCCTCTTCGACCGAAGAAAGGCGTGTGCCCCGCACCGACGGCGGGACAATGAGGAGGAATCCCAGCGTATGGCCCTCGCCGAAATGCCTGGCGGCACGGAATCCCGCCGTCAGGGCATTCGTGAAGACGCCTTCGACGTGCATGTCGCGCCCCGTGCGGGCCTCGACGGCGGCAGCGACATCCCAGCCGTGGCCCGCAGGCCGCGCAAAGGCAAGTTTCGCCCCGGCCAGGTAGTTGCGGTCGGTGAAACTGACGGAGGCATGGCAGGAGGGTTCGGCCAGCGCCCCGGGGAACCGGAAGGTACGCACGCCGCCGGCACCGCCGATGGCCTCGGGCAATGCCGCGATCCCGGCACGGCGCTCTTCCCGAGCCCCGAGCAGCCGCAGCGAACCGAAATAGCGGGACGAAATCCCCAACCCGGAAAAGGAGGCCGCCTCCGAGGAGTAATGCTGCCCGCGGCGGCCGAGCGCGATGTAGGGCAGATTGAAGGCCGAAATGCTGCCGTAGAGGTCGGGCATGGTCTGGATTGCCCGGTAGAAAAGCGAGGAGTCGGTAAGCACGATGGGCGTACGCTGCTCATAACCCGTGCCATAGGGATAGTATTCGTCGTCGGGGAGCTGGGCCGCAGCTCCGCACACGACGAACAGGAAAACCACGGTAAGAGCGTATTTGCGGAGCATGCACAGGGACTTTTCAGAATACAAATATAACTATTTTAAACATGTTTTAAATAGCAACAATAAAAACCGCTGAATTTCGTCCTTTATGGCAGTTGTGCCGGCAGAAAATATTTTTTGATTTTTCAGAATCAAATAATAATATGATATACAAACTATTACGCGCACATAAGCACGGGGGGGGCTAACACCGTCCGCAAATTTGGAAAATCGGAAAACAAACCTCATATTTGTGAACTCTCAACAATCTCAAAGCGTCCTGACATGCAAAAAGCCCTCGCTCTCCTGCTGTCGGCAGCCATGCTGCTGTGTCTGCATCCGGCTGCCGCGCAACAACCCAACACCCTGACCGGGACGGTCACCGATTCGGCTTCCGGCAAAGCCGTCGGCTATGCCACCGTCTCGCTCCAGCGCGACTCGGTCACGGTCGTGAACGCCGTAGCCGCCGATTCGGACGGCCGCTTCTCGCTCAAAGCCCCCGAAACGGGCGACTACCAGCTCTGCATCACGATGGTAGGCTACACGCCCTACAAACAGGCCGTGGAAGTGCCCGCATCGGGCAAGGCGCTCGGCAAGATCGCCATCACGCAGGGTGTCGAGGTCGGCGACGTGGTGATCGAAGTCCAGAAACCGCTCGTAATGGCCGACGCCGAGAAGACCACCTACTCGGTCGAGGACGACCCGCAGGCTTCGACGAGCACACTCGACGAAATCATCCGCAAGGTTCCGCAACTCTCGCTCGACGGCGACGGCAACGTCCTGCTCAACGGACAGAGCAATTACAAGATATTGCTCAACGGGCGCAATTCGGCAACGATGAGCAACAATTTCAAGGATGTGATCCAGAGCATGCCCGCCTCGCAGATCAGCCGCATAGAGGTCATCACCAACCCCTCGACCAAGTACGAAGCCGAAGGCGTGGGCGGCATCATCAACCTCATCACCCAACGCAAGAAGCAGTTCCACGGATACAACGGCAGCGTCGGCGCGAGCGTCACGGTGTTGGAGAACCCGGCCTACAACGGCAACGCCAGCCTCTCGATCCAGGCCGGGAAGTTCGCGGCGAGCATCATGGGCTATGCAGGCTACTACGACGGGGGCCGTACCCCCTCGGAATCGGAGTCGTGGCAGGAAAATTACGACTCGGAGAACCGCTACAACCGCAGTTACTCCGAAAACAAGGGCAGCTCGCGTTACGGCAACGTCGGACTGGACATGAGCTACCAGCCCGACACGCTCAACCTGATCACGCTCAACGGATGGCTGTGGCTCGGCCGCAGCCGCTACAAATCGCTGGGCATGAACGCGATCCTCGACCCCGAGATGAACCCGCTGCTGGAATACGGCAGCCGCAGCATCCAGAAATGGAACTACATGGGCGGCAGCGTCTCGCTCAATTACGAACACACCTTCGGCAAGGAGGGGCACACGCTGACCATATCGGATGAAGTCGAGATCGACCCGGACAAAGGCCATACAGACCGGATATACAACGACGGATACAATTACAGGGCGTTGCAGGATGCGGACAACCGCATGACGGGCAACACCGTGCAGGTAGACTACGCCAACCCGCTGTCGGAGCACCACAAGATCGAGGCGGGGCTGAAACACATCTACCGCAACAGCACCTCCGACACCGACAACAAGCAGAGCGACGAATACGGCACATTCCCGATTGAAAAAATAAAATTCACGGGCATGGATTACCGCCAGCACGTGCTGGGCATCTACGCCGGATACGGATTCACCTACACCAAATGGTCGGGACGCCTCGGTGCGCGCATGGAACGGACATGGAACGACGCCGACGTGGAGGAGACCGCCAAAGGCACCTACTCGTTTTCGAACCGCCAATTTAACGTGGTGCCCTACCTGAGCCTGACATTCATCCCCAAGGTGAGCCACAACATTTCGCTCTCCTACACGCAGCGGCTCCAGCGCCCGGGCATCTACATGCTTTCGCCGGCCGAGGACGACACCGACCCCACGCGGCTGTCGTACGGCAACCCGGGACTGGAAGCGGCCGTATACCACACGATCAACCTCCAGTACGGCCACTATGCCGCAAAATGGAGCATGACCTTCGCACTCAACACGTTCCTGTCGAACAACAACATGTCGTCGTACTCCTTCTCGGACGGGGACGGCATCACGAACACCACCTACAGCAACGACGTCCGTTCGCGCAGCTACGGATTCAACGGTTCGTTCTCGTACCGCCCGTCGGAGAAGGTCAACCTCTCGCTGAGCTACAACGGCAGGTATTCGCAGAACGATTTCGACGCCATGGACATCCACACCGACCAGTTCACGTTCAGCCAGAACCTCAACCTCGACTTCGCGCTCTGGAAGGAGGCGCGGCTTATGCTGGGTGAGAATTATTCGACGGGGTATGCGTGGCTCGGCGGCAAATCGGAAAGCTACTACTACTATTACATGGGCATCAAACAGCAGTTCCTCAAGAAGAAGCTCGACCTGAGCATCATGTGCAACAACCCCTTCGAGAAATACCGCAGGAACAGGAACACCTCGGACACGCCGACCTTCGGCGGCTGGAGCGAATACAGGTATGCGTGCCGCAGCCTCTATTTCCGCGTCAGCTACCGCTTCGGCAAACAGAACGTCGGGGTGAAACGCACTGCCAAGTCGATCCGCAACGATGACATGAGCAGCGGCGCACAGGGCGGTGGCGGCGGAAGCACCGGCGGCGCTCAGGGCGGAGGAGGGATGTAATCCCCCGCCGGCGATCCTGCCCGATACGCCGGGCGCCGGCATCACCGCGTGGGCCATCATCGCAGGAGTCATCGCGGAAATCATTCCAGGAATCATCGCGGAAATCATCGCGGCATTTACGCGGCCGTCTTTCCCCTGCTGCAAGGGACGACGCATACGGCTTCCGGGCGCGGCATCCATATCGACGAAAAGAGACTGCCGCACAAGCAGCCGGAAACAGAAGTCACCCCTGCCGGAGTTTGTTCCGGCAGGGGTGAAATCGTAAAATCGGACTTGCCGGACAGCCCCTCTGTTATTTGCAGCCTGCCTTGCAGCGCCCTGCCGGGAACACCCGGAGCGTCCATCGGTTACCCGATCCATGCGGATGGGGCCCGGATCATCGACCGCACGGATTTCATAGCCCGGCAAAAATATGAATAAAATGATTGTTTAATTCATATTTTTTAATTACATTGTGAACAATATAAAACACATGCTTCACAATCCTTTCATTAATCCTTTAAATTTACCGCCATGAAAAAACTTTTTTTACTCCGGAAAAGCCTGTTCATAGCTTTTGCGGCAGCGACCTGCGGACTCTTTTCTATAATAGGATGTGCAGCGCAAAAACCGGCAGCCGGACGGCAAGGCGAAGCGGCCGGAGGGGAGATCCGCCACGCACAAGCGTCGAAAGCGCTGGAAAAGGGGCGGTTCGTGATCGAGGCGAATGAATTTTACCTGCCGGAGGACAAATCCCCGGTCAAGTCATCCACGGGCAACTACATATCCATGGAGGGCAAACGGGGCGTTATCAGTTTCACCCCCGACCTCTTTCCGAAAACACCGCTGGGCAACCTGACCATAACGGACGACTCGGCGGAAATAACGCTGGAAAAGCGGAAAAAGAACGGAGACATGCAGTTCTGCATGAGAATGACCGGGCCGGCGAATTCCCAGGACAGGAAGGTAATAATAACGCTGTACAAGGACACGGACAAATGCCATGTACAGGTTTCGAACGAACTTCTGGCATATCCCGTGGTCAAGTTCACGGGAGTGGTAAGGCCAGCGGGAGAATAACCGCGTCACCACCCGCAACGGCAACGGCCCCGTCTTTGCGGGGCCGTTATCGTGAACCGTGCATCCGGGAACCGTGCATCCGTGGCGGGATTTGCCGCGTTCGCAGGCGGGTCAGACGGTCTTGAGCACTTCGAGCAGCAAATCCCAGAACTTGGGAACCGTGGCGATTTCGAGCCTCTCGTCGGGCGAATGCACGCCGCGTAACGTCGGGCCGAAGGAAACCATCTCCAGTTCGGGGTATTTCTCGAGGAACAGGCCGCATTCCAATCCGGCATGGATCGCACGCACCTTGGGCTCCGCACCGAACAGGCGTTCGTAGGCGCCGACGGTCTTTTCGAGCAGTACGGACTGCGGGTTGGGCGCCCAGCCCGGATAACCGTCGGAATGGGCGACGTCGGCACCGGCCAGGGCGAATACCGATTCGACCATCTGCATGACATAGGTCTTGGCGCTCTCGACCGACGACCGCTGCGACGAGGTGACGACGATGCGGTTGTCGCCCTCGAATTTCACCGAAGCGAGGTTGGTCGAAGTCTCGACCAGCCCCGGCATGGCGAACGACATGGCGATCACGCCGTTGGGAACGCCCACCAGCGAGTAGACCAGCCCGAACTGCGTCCGGGCATCGAGCACCTGGTCGACCTCGGGCATCTCGTTGAGCGTAATCCTGAAATTGGGCTCGCGGAAGCGGAATTCGGCTTTCAGGTCGGCGGCAAAAAGGTCGTAGCGTTTGACGAACTCGGACTTGAACCGTGTCGGGACGCCGAAGATGGCGTACGCCTCGCGCGGGATCGCATTGCGCAGGTTGCCGCCGTTGAAATAGCTCAGCTTCAGTTCGAACGACTGCATGCCGTCCCACAAGAGGCGTGCGACGGTCTTGTTGGAATTGACGCGTCCCTTGTCGATGTCGTCGCCCGAGTGCCCGCCCTGCAGGTCGGAGACGTCGACGCGGAAGAAGGAGTAGTTCTTCGGCGCCTCTTCCATCGCATACCGGAACGTGGCGATGGTGTCGATGCCGCCGGCACAGCCGATGAAGATCTCGCCCTCGTCCTCCGAGTCGAGGTTGATGAGGTATTTGCCCGTGAGCATCTCCTCGCCCAGTTCGAAAGCCCCCGTAAGGCCGGTCTCCTCGTCGACCGTAAAGAGCGCCTCGACGGGCCCGTGCTGCACCGCGGGGTCGATCATGACGGCCAGTGCGGCAGCCATGCCGATGCCGCAGTCGGCACCCAGCGTCGTACCTTCGGCCCTGACCCACCCGCCGTCGATGTGCGTGCGGATCGGGTCGTTGTCGAAATCGAACTCCACGTCGGAGTTCTTCTCGCAGACCATGTCCATGTGGGACTGGAGGATAACCGCCGGGCGATCCTCGAAGCCCGGCGTGGCGGGTTTGCGCATCACCACGTTGCCGATGGCATCCTTCTTATACTCGATGTTGTGCTTCCGGGCGAAATCGACCAGGAATTCGATGATCTTGCCCTCCTTCTTCGAGGGGCGCGGAACCTGTGTGATGGCATCGAACTGCTCCCACACGATCCGGGGTTCAAGGTTTACTATTTCAGACATAATCTCCTAATATAATTTACAGGCACATCGTCGGGTTGCCGCCGGCTGTAACACCGGGCGCACGCCCCTCGATTTCCGCCCATTCCGTGACAATATTTACAACGGCAGAAAGACGCTTCGAAGATGGGGCATCTGCAAGAATTCTTCCGGCCGAAGATTTTCAAATACAAATATAACAAAAACAGCGTAATTCACGGTATCCCGCGTCTGGTTTTTTTGCATTTCCGGCTGGCTGCGACGGCCGAAATTTGCTTTTGCACTCCGCTTCCACTATCTTTACGGGAAAATACGGAACTCTATGACGGATTTCAGGATAGGACACGGATACGACGTACACGCGCTGGCCGACGGGCTGCCCCTGGTGCTGGGCGGGATCGAAATTCCGCACATGAAAGGATTCGTGGCGCATTCGGACGGCGACGTGGCGATACACGCCGTATGCGACGCACTGCTGGGCGCCGCAGCGCTGGGTGACATCGGGCTGCACTTCCCCGACACGTCGGACGACTTCAAGGGCATCGACTCGAAAATACTGCTCCGAAGGGTTGCGGCGCTGCTGCGCGAAAAAGGATATGAGATCGGGAATGTCGATTGTACGATCCGGATGCAACGGCCCAAATTGCGGCCGCATATCGACGCCATGCGCACCGCGATGGCCGGTGCAATGGGCGTAGGCGATGACCGGGTATCGGTCAAAGCTACGACCACAGAGCATCTCGGTTTCGAGGGGCGCGAAGAGGGGGTTTCCGTCTCCGCCGTGGCACTGATATACAAAATGCAGGCCAAACCGGGCGAGGAAACCGTCGGATAAGGGCTTCCCGGTTCGCGGGCTGCCCGACATCAGTGAAAGCCGCCGCTCAGTCCAGCCGCCGGAACTTGGGATCGCCGATCCGTTTGTCCCAGAGCCACCCGACATAGCGCATGACAAGGTCGGGAGCCGTCAGCGTCAGCACCGTCTCGCCGGTGGCGGTCGAAACCTCGAAACCGGCATGGTAGGCCATATCGCCGTCGGCAAAACCGAAGGAGATGCGCCAGCCCCACGCCAAGCGCTCGGCCCGGTAATCGGACAGGGACGGCGAGTCGAAATTGAGCACGTAGAGATACTGCGTGATGCCGCGCTCGGTCGGCAGGTGCACCCCGATGTGGTCGATGAACATCCCGAAGAAGTAATAATCGGTATAGATGCTGCGGATCATGCCGCCCGGTACCTCCTGCATACTGTTCGGGAAAAACATGTAGTCGCGCGACTGTACCAGCGAGTCGATCTTCTGCGCATAGAGCTTCGCCCGGTAAGCGCGGCGTTCGGGCCGTGTCATGCCGCGCGTGGACTCCTCGTAGACGGTCGTATGCTCGACGACCTGCACAGGGGGCTGCTGGACAGGAACCACGGTCGTCTGGGGCACGCTGTCGACGGTGGAAGTGCCCAGCGTGAACTGCGGGACGGTCTGCGCGGACTGCGCCACAGCACCCGAGGCCCCGAAAACAAGGGCGCAAAGGCACAATATCCGGACTACCGCCCGCCCCGCAGGAGCAAAAGCCCCCGCCGGGGCGGGGGCTCGCAATCCGGGAAGGATTATCGTTGCAGCGGCATTCCGCCGCAACGGGGAGGACGGAAAGGGGGCGCCGCATCCCGTCCGGCGATACATCCCGGAACTCATGGTCAATAGAGCTGTGAAATAGTGCCCGAGTACTCCACGGGGTTATACCACGGGTTGGTGATGGTCAGGTTGGCACCGCCCGTACGGGAGAAGATCTCGAAGGTGAAGGTATAGGTCGACGCCGAGAAAAGCGAGGTGGAGAAGGTTACCATCCAGCCTTCGTGGGTCTGCTCGGTGGTATAGCCCTGCACGTTGGGCACGGTGTAGTTGATGATGGTCGTGTAATAAGGCGGCACATAGCCCTTGACATAAGGCAGGCAGATGTCTACCGTGCCGTCCCAGACACCCACGTTGAAGGCCGGGTTGATGATCTGGCGCATGGGGCCGGCCGGCTGCCGCTGCATGGTCTGGGGGTTGAACTGGAAGTTACGCGAAAGGATGACCGAATCCATCGTTTTCTCAAAATCTGCGATACGTTCCGCACGTCTCTTTTCACGCACCTCGCGGCGTTCTTCCTTGGGCGACAGAATCTTTTTCTGTCCGATCACGGTGGCGCAGACTGCGCACAGCAGCACGCTCACGACGATAATGACTGTTTTTTTCATAGCACATAAAAGGTTTATACGGCCATGAAAAATGCAAATACGGTGCCTAACTGCCTAAAGTCGTGACTAAAGACCCAGTTTTTTCAGAAATTCGCCCGTATAGCTGCGTGGGGCGCAGGCTATTTCGTGCGGAGTGCCCGCCGCGACGATCTCGCCGCCGGCCGCCCCGCCTTCGGGGCCGATGTCGATGATGTGGTCGGCGACCTTGATCACGTCGAGGTTGTGTTCGATGACGATGACCGTATTGCCGCGGTCGACGAGTTTGTTGAGCACGTCGAGCAGCAGGCGGATGTCCTCGAAATGGAGCCCCGTCGTAGGTTCGTCGAGGATGTAGAGCGTACGCCCCGTATCGCGCTTGGACAGCTCGGAGGAGAGCTTGATACGCTGGCTCTCGCCGCCCGAGAGCGTGGTGCAGGGCTGTCCGAGCGTGAGGTAGCCGAGGCCGACCTCCTGGATGGCACGGAGTTTCTGGTGGATGGCAGGGATATTCTCGAAGAACTCCACGGCCATGTTGACCGTCATGTTCAGCACGTCGTCGATATTCTTGCCTTTGTATTTCACTTCGAGCGTCTCGCGGTTGTAACGGTGTCCCCCGCATGCCTTGCAACGCACGTAGACGTCGGGCAGGAAATTCATCTCGATGGTCTGGACGCCCGCGCCGCGGCACTCCTCGCAGCGGCCGCCCTTGACGTTGAACGAGAAGCGCCCCGCCTTGAAGCCGCGGATCTGGGCGTCGGGCGTCATTTCGAACAGTTTGCGGATGTCGGAAAAAACGTTCGAATAGGTCGCCGGGTTGCTGCGCGGCGTACGGCCGATGGGCGACTGGTCGACGACGACCAGTTTGTCGATATGTCCGATGCCTTCGACGCTGTCGTATTCGAGCGGCTGCCCGAAGGAGCGGTAGAGCTCCTTCGAAAGGATCGGGCGCAGCGTCTCGTTGACGAGCGTCGACTTGCCGGAACCGCTGACGCCCGTCACGCAGATGAACTTGCCGAGCGGGAATTCGGCCGTGACGCTCTTGAGGTTGTTACCCCGCGCCCCGCGGATCACGATGCGCTGCCCCGTGCCTTTGCGGAGCGTTTCGGGAATCCCGATACGGCGGCGTCCGGTGAGGTAGTCGGCCGTGATGGAATCGGAACGCAGGATGTCGTCGATCGTACCCGCGGCCATGATATGACCGCCCTTGCGTCCCGCACGGGGGCCGACGTCGACGATGAAGTCGGCGGCGCGCATCATGTCCTCGTCGTGTTCGACGACGATCACCGAGTTGCCGGCATCGCGCAGCTCCTCCAGGCTGCGGATCAGGCGCCGGTTGTCGCGCTGGTGCAGGCCGATCGAGGGCTCGTCGAGGATATAAAGCACGTTGACCAGCTTCGAGCCGATCTGCGTGGCGAGGCGGATACGCTGGCTCTCGCCGCCCGAGAGCGAACGCGACGAACGCGACAGCGACAGGTAGCCCAAACCCACGTCCATCAGGAAACGCAGGCGCTCGCGGATCTCCTTGACGACCTCCTGTGCGATCTTCCACTCCTTGTCGTCCATATAATCCTCGATGTGCGCCACCCATTCCGAAAATTCGGAGATCGACATGGCCGACACGTCGGCAATGCTCTTGCCGCCGATGCGGAACTGGAGCGCCTCCTTCTTGAGACGCGAACCGCCGCAGACCGAACATTTGCGGTAGACGAGGAATTGCTCGCGCCATTTCTGGCCGTGTTTGGAGTCTTCGTCTTCGGTACGGCCTATATATTCGGCGACGCCCTCCCACGAGACAAGGTGGTTGCCGCCCGATGAGCCGAACTCCGAGAGGTTGATGGTCAACGGCTCGGAATCGCCGTACAACACCGCATTCAGCCCCGGTTCGGGCAGCGACCCGACGGGGTCGTCGAGCGTGAAGTCGTAACGCCGCCCCAGCATTTCGAGGATGGCGAAAAGCATGTTGTTGCGGTATTTGCCCAGCGGTTCGACGGCACCCTCGCGCAGCGAAAGCCCCATGTCGGGAATGATCTTCCCGACGTCGAAGACGGCTTCCTCGCCCAGCCCGTTGCAATGCGGGCAGGCGCCTTGGGGCGAGTTGAACGAAAAGGTATGCGGCGCGGGGTCTTCGAACGCGATACCCGTCGAGGGGCACATCAGGTGGCGGGAGTAGAAGCGCTGCTGTTCGGTACCGTAGTCGTAGACGGCCATCGTACCCTTGCCCTGACGCATGGACTCCTTGAGCGAGGTCATCACCCGGTCGCGGGCCTCCTCACCGACGACCAGACGGTCGACCACCAGGTCGATGGTGTGTATCTTGTAACGGTCAAGGCGCATACCGGCCGAAATCTCGCGGATCTCGCCGTCGATACGGGCATAGATATACCCCTTTTTAGCCAGCGACTCGAACAGTTCGCGGTAATGCCCCTTGCGGCCTTTGACGATGGGAGCCATCAGGGCGATCTTGCGCCCCGTGAAGCCCGTCATAATGAGCCCGGCGATCTGCTCGTCGGTATAATGCACCATCTCCTCGCCCGTGACGGGTGAATAGGCGCGCGACGCGCGCGCGTACAGCAGACGCAGGAAATCGTTGATCTCGGTCACGGTACCCACCGTGGAACGGGGATTTTTGTTGGTGGTCTTCTGCTCGATGGCGACCACGGGACTCAGGCCCGTGATCTTGTCGACATCGGGACGCTCCATCGTCCCCACGAACTGGCGGGCATAGGTAGAAAGCGTCTCCATGTAGCGGCGCTGTCCCTCGGCATAGATCGTGTCGAACGCCAGGGACGACTTACCCGAACCGGAAAGGCCGGTTATGACTACCAGTTTACGGCGCGGGATCTCCAGGTCTATGTTTTTCAGGTTGTGAACCCGGGCCCCCAGTATTTTGATCGTGTCTTCTTTCATCATCGTAGTCAAACGTACCGGAAGCCCCGTTTAGTGTGCGGGCTCTCCGGCGCGAATATCGTACAAAGATAGCGCATACCGGGGGCAATACCAAATTTTTCGGAAATCAGAATTCCAGTTCGAAGCCGTCGGCATCCATCCACGCCGGGAACTCCTCCCTGAAAGCCGCCTGCGCCTCGGAGTCGAATTCGGCGACGAGGGTCTGCTCCCGCTCACCGGCATCGGCCAGCGTGGCGCCACGGAAGTCGACGAGCGCCGAGTCGCCCGCATAGGAGGCATCGGGATCCGTGCCCACGCGGTTTACGCCTGCCAGGTAGCACTGGTTTTCGATGGCCCGCGCCCGCAGCAGCGTACGCCACACCTCGCGGCGGTCGTCCGCCCACGAGGCGCTGCACAGGATGGCATCGTAATCGCCCCGGTTGCGGCTCCACACCGGGAAGCGCAGATCGTAGCAGATCAGCAGCAGGAACCGGAACCCCATATATTCCACCACCACGCGGCGGTTTCCCGGAGTATAGTCGCGCGCTTCGCCGCCGGGACGAAACAGGTGCCGCTTGTCGTACCAGGCAACCCCGCCCGAAGGCTTCACGAAAAACATCCGGTTGCGGAACTCCCCGTTTTCGGCGATGACGACGCTGCCCACGACGGCTTTGCCGTATTGTGCCGCCCAGCGCCGCATGGTCGTGGCGACAAGCCCGTCGACAGGCTCGGCGACACGGGCGGGGCGCAGTTTGAACCCCGTGGCGAACATTTCGGGCAGCACGGCAATATCAGCATCGGCCGCCGCAACGATAGGCTCCAGACGTTCCAGGTTCCGGGCGGTATGTTCCCATTCCATGTCGACCTGGCAGACAGCAACACGTATTTTCATAGAAAAACTCCGTTTTGTAAACAAATATATAAAATTTTCTTACAGATCGCACCTGCGGGAATAAAAAACATGGAGGTTTGTAAGGCAGGGCGGCAACAAAGGGAACCGGGCATACAAAACAGACACACAGGGCGGCACCCTTGCGGCAGTGCGTACGGTTCGGCGATGAAAAGCAATGCGGGGAAACAGGGCGCGGGCAGCCGGTCGCAACCGGCCAAGGCGCACGGCCCTGCGACGGTCTGTCCAGACGAGCTGCCCGAACGACCAGACGCAGCCGGCAAGACAAACAGCCTTACACTGACGACCGGGCGCGGATTGTCAATAGGAGAATAGCGGACAGGCAAAACGACCGGACGAAGACAGGCACGAACGGCCGACGCCAACCCGTACGCCTCAACGCGCCTCCAGCCGCCACACCGTGACCGAGGAGGCATTGCCGCGCTGGTGCAGCAGCGAAATCCGGCAGGGCACGAAATCCGAAGCCCGGCAGTTCCAGACGTCGACGAACTGCTGGGGATTGCGTTCGGCAAGCGGGAACCAGGTGCTTTGTACCTGCACCATGATGCGGTGTCCGGCGCGGAACGTATGGGCGATGTCCGTCATCCGGAAAGGCACCCGCGCCGGGACACCGGGCGTAAACGCCTCGGGGCGCGAGAAACTGCGGCGATAGCGGCCGCGCATGATGTCGCCCCGCACGAGCATCCGGTAGCCCGGCAGCGGATCGTCCTCGGGGAAAAGGTCGATCAGCTTGACCACGAAATCGGCATCGGTCGTCGAAAGCGTCACCTCCAAGTCGGCATCGACCGGGCCGACGAGGGTCATATCCTCTTCGAGAGGCTCCGAAACGAACGTCAGCACGTCGGAACGGCCGGACAGGAAACGCTGGTCGGCGACCATATACTCTTTGGGACGGCGCAGACCGGAAACCTCGCAGTACGGCACGGGATCGGAAGGATCGGAGACATAGGTACTTGCGGATGTTTTGGCCGTCGGGCGCCGGGTATCGAGGATGCCGCCGCCGGCGAGGTACAACGTCAGTTTCCGGGCCCCGCGCGACAGAAAGCGGCCGAAAGTATGCCAGCGGTTGTCCCCCGAGGAAAAGACCGCGGCGGCCGGCAACGGAGCCGCTTCGTCCGTATTGCCGTCACGGAGGTAGTGGTCGAAGAACGGCACCTCGAAATGCTCCATATAATATTCCCACGAGGCATCGCTGCCGAAATCGAACGCCCCGAGCGTCCGGCCGCCGTTACGCCACGCCCCATGCGCCCACGGGCCCACGACCAGATGGCACGGCGTCGAAGGGCTCTGCCTGTTCAGGGCCCGGTAGAGGTTCCACGCCCCGAAGCAGTCCTCGGCATCGAACGTCCCGCCGACGATGAGCACCGCAGGCTGGACGTTGTAACAGGCACGGCGCAGGTCGCGTTCCTGCCACCAGGCGTCGTAATCGGGATGCGCGGACATCTCTTCCCAGAAGGGGTTGGGTTTCAGCAGCCCGGTAAGTTCCGCAAGCGCCGTATGCTCCAGGAAGAACGTCCGCTCGTCGGGCTGGGTCTGCCGGGACATGGAGGGCATTTTCGCGGCCGGAACACGTCCGGGAGGGGTATTCATACCGCTCAGGAAGCGGTAGGAGTCGGTGAGCATCAGCACCCCGTTGTGATGCACGTCGTCGCCCATGAACCAATCGGTGACGGGAGCCTGCGGAGAGACGGCCTTCACGGCGGGATGGCCGCAAAGGCCGCCCATCATGGCGTAGAACCCCGGATAGGAACACCCGGCGAATCCCACCCGGCCGTTGTTGTGCGGGATGTGCCTGACCAGCCAGTCGACCGTGTCGTAGCTGTCGGTCGTCTCGTCGGTCTCACCGCTGCCGGCGGGCCGGACATGCTCGAAGTCGCCCTCGCTCATATAGCGCCCCCGGACATCCTGCATGACGATGATATAGCCGCGGTCGACGTAGCTGCGCAGATAGCCTTTCTCAAACCCCTGCGGGAAGCGTCCGGCACCATAGGGCCCGCAGCCGTAAGGCGTACGAAAAATGATGACGGGGGCTTCGCCGGGCGCCTTGGGCGTATAGACCGCCGTGTAGAGGGCTACGCTGTCACGCATTGCGATGCGGTACTCGGCCTTGTCGTACAGCTCGGCGACGGGCTGCCCGGCAAAGGCCGCAACGGCGGCGAGCAGGCCGGTCAACAGGAGCGCGAAAAATCCACGGATTTTCATAGCAGGAAGGTTAAGGTTCGTTTTCGAAAGTTACGCTTTTTTCCGCAAACGCCCAAAAGTCGGCACGAACGGGGAGTACGGATCGGTGCTGCCCGATCCCACTGACTCCCGAAAAGGGATGCGGCCGCTCCCGCACCGCGGAACTTGGCCGGGAAAGTTGCAATCCCGCGAAAATAAACGTACTTTTGCAGGCGGTCAATTCCGCAATAACGATATGCTCAGAGCAGGACGCACCCAGAAACTTACCGTAAGCCGTGTTTCGGACTACGGATTATACCTTACGGACGAGGAACAGAACGAGGTTCTGCTGCCCAACCGTTATATATCCCTCACAGACAAACCCGGCGACGAAAAGGAGGTTTTCGTTTACCACGACTCGGAAGACCGCCTCGTTGCGACTACCGAAACGCCGCTGCTCCGCGCCGGAGAGGCGGGTTACCTGCGCGTGGTGGACAAGACCGTGCACGGGGCATTCCTCGACTGGGGATTGCATGGCAAAGACCTCTTCCTGCCCAACCGCAACCAGCAGGGCGGCATCCTCGCGGGACGGAGCTACATCGTATACCTCTATGAAGACAGCATCACGGGGCGCTGCGTGGCGACCACCAAGCTCAAGGGCTTCATCAACAACGACCTGATCACGGTGGAACCGCGCCAGGAGGTAGACCTGCTGGTCGCCTCGGAAAGCCCGATCGGTTACCGCGTGATCGTCAACAACCGCCATTGGGGCATGCTATACCGCAACCAGGTATTCCGCCCCGTAGCCATCGGCGACCGCATGAAGGGATACGTCCGCAAAATCACCGAGGACAACCGTATCGACGTGAGCCTCCAACAGGAAGGATATGCGCAGGTCAAGGATTCGGCAGAGGTTTTGCTGCAACTGGTGATCGGCAACGGCGGGCACTTGCCGTTGAACGACGACAGTTCCCCGGAGGAGGTGAAACGCCTTACGGAGATGAGCAAAAAGGTCTTCAAACGCTCGCTGGGCGTGCTGATGAAACGCGGCGCGGTCGAAGTGGGCGAAGACGGGATAAAAGTCAAACGGCAATAATGGGTAAAATGAACACGGCGGAACGGGTTTCGCGCGAGATGTCCGACAATTTCGTCTTCCAGCGGTCGCTGCTGGCTTACCATGCCGCGGCGCAGCGCATCGGCGGCGACGTATTGGAGATCGGCACGGGGGCGGGTTACGGTATCGAGGTGGTGGCACCCCATGCACGGAGTTTCATCACGGTGGACAAATTCGCCCCGGCAGCGGAGCTTACGCGGCATCCGCATGTCGAATTCCACCAGGCCGTAGTGCCGCCGCTGGCATTCGCGGCCAACAGTTTCGATTTCGTGATCTCGTTCCAGGTGATCGAGCATATAAAGCAGGACGTCGAATTGGTGCGCGAAGTGAAACGGGTACTTAAACCGGGCGGCAAGTTCATCGTGACAACCCCCAATGCACCGATGTCGCTCACCCGCAACCCATGGCACGTACGGGAATATACGGCGGAACAGCTGCAAAACCTGCTGGAGCATGAATTCCGCTCGGTCGAAGCCCTCGGAGTCGCAGGCAACGGGAAAGTCATGGCCTACTACGAACAGAACCGCCGCAGCGTGGCACGCATCACGCGCTTCGACATCCTGGATCTCCAGCACCGCCTGCCCCGCCGCCTGCTCCAGCTACCCTACGACATCCTGAACCGGATCAACCGCCGGAAGCTGCTGAAGGCAAATACCGACCTCACGTCCTCGATCCGGATGGAGGATTACCGCATCTGCCCGGTGTCGGACGATTGTTTCGACCTGTTTTACGTGGCCGAAAAATAGCCGCTGAGCACCCTCGGATTACAATCGGTTTACTATAAAAAAGAGCAAGCAGCCTCATGCGGGGCTGCTTGCTCTTTTTAACGGCTCGTCCGAGCGCTCGTCATGTTTAATATTCCTCTTCGTTGAAGAAGAAATCGTCTTTCGACGGGTAGTCGGGCCAAATATCTTCGATAGATTCGTAAATCTCACCCTCGTCCTCTATTTCCTGCAGATTTTCGAGCACTTCGAGAGGCGCACCCGAACGCACGGCATAGTCAATCAGTTCATCTTTCGTAGCGGGCCAGGGAGCATCTTCCAGCTTCGATGCCAATTCAAGTGTCCAGTACATAGTTCCAAGTTTTTAAGTTCCCAAATATCAGCGGATTAACATCAGGCAATAATCGCTATTCCGCTATCACTGATTTGCAAAAGTATAAAAAAAACGAGAAAAACAAAGAAAAAATTACAAAACATCCATGCGCACGCATCAATAAACTGGAATACAAAGCTTTATGGAATCCACAAGGTCTCCTCGACGCCGTAATGCTCTGTGAGCGTGCGCCCGAGCAGATAGAAATAGTCGGAAAGGCGGTTCAGCCACATCAGCACGATGGCATCCGTGCCGTATTTTTCATCGGCACGCAACGCGGCACGCTCGGCACGCCGGCAGACCGTACGGCACACGTGGCACATCGAAACGACGGCGTTGCCACCCGGGATCGTGAATTTGTCGATCGGTTTGAGCGCGTCCTGCATCGCATCGATACGGCCTTCGAGCCAGGTGACGGCCTCGGGAGCCAGCGGCGCGACCTTCCCGCATCCTGTTTTCCCGCACGCCAGCAATGCCTCGACGGTCATCAGGCGTGACAGGATACGGTTCAGGTCGTCGACATAGGGCGACAACGCAGCTTCCGCACGCATGTTGTCGCAGAGCAAAGCCGCAAATGCTGCCAATTCGTCCACCGTGCCGTAAGCCTCGACCCGTTCGTCGGTCTTGAAAACCCGTTCGCCGCCGACAAGGGAGGTCGTTCCCTTATCGCCTTTTTTCGTGTATACTTTCATATCCGGAAATGTTGTTTCGGCAAATTATTATTGAAAACCAGCAGGTAACCGCGGTTGTCCACCGTCGTCGAACGGTGCGCAGCGACGATTTGCAAGCACATGGCCCGGCGTTCACGCCCGTCGTAGGGGGACATGACCGCCACCGTATTCCCGGCGGCAGCCGCATCACCGACCAGCGCGAGCGTCTCCGTCCGGGACAGGCTGCGCGTCGCTATGCAGAACTCCGCATCCGCACGATTCAGGCCAAAAGTGGCGTAGCCGCAATGAATCGCCAGGTTTTGCAGCTGCACGGCGCGGCGTTCGGGCACCCCGGCCGCGAGCAGTTCACGGAACAACGCCCGGTCGCCGGGAAGCAGCGTATCGCGCATGAAGACATGGCGCACGACATCGTATACGAAAGGCGAATGCACGCCGTGCCCGCGGAAGAAACGGGCCCGGGAGAGCCTGTTGCGCAGCTCAGTGACCCGCCCGTAAAATTTCAAACCGAGTTTATGGCCGCCGATTCCCATAACCGTTATTTTTTCAACAGCCCCGCAAGGCGCCCCGTCGAAAAGGCGATCTGAAGGTTATAACCACCCGTATTGGCATCGAGGTCGAGCACTTCGCCCGCGAAATAGAGCCCCCGGATCTTCAGCGATTCCATGGTATAGGGGTTGACTTCGGCGCAGGAAACGCCCCCGGCCGTCACGATGGCGTATTCGAACGGCGCATAGTCCGTGATGGGGAACGTGAATCCCTTGAGCGTCTTGATAAGGCGGGTTATCTCCTCTTCGGTGAGCTTGCCGATGTAATTCTTTCCGTTGACACCGAGTTCGTGCACCAAAGTCATCACGAGCGGCTTGGGCACCAGCTTGCGCAGCAACTCGGCGAAGAACTCCGTCGGCTCCATCCCGGCTATCTCGCGGGCGATACGTTCGCGCAGTACCTCTTCGGTCAGTGCGGGTTTCAGGTCGACGACCAGTTTGACGCGGCGTTCGTCGATCAGCGCATCGACCGCATCGCGGCTCATGCGCAGCGCCACGGCACCCTCGATGCCGCGCTCGGAGAAGCCCAGTTCACCGAACTCCTCGCGCACGGGTTCGTCGTCGACATAGAGCACGGCCCTGATATTTTTCAGCAACAGACCGTGGAGGTAGCCGATCTGCGGATACGACGAAACGAGCGGCGTCAGCGAAGGACGCACCGGTTCGACGGTATGTCCCAGGTCGGCCGCAAAGGTGTAGCCGTCGCCCGTGGAACCCGTGGCGGGATAGGAAACGCCACCCGTGGCGACGATCACCTGCGGGCATTCCTCCTTGCGTTCGAAACCGCGCCTGTTGATATAGCGGACGCCGAAGACCTTATCACCCAGGGTCATGATCTCCGTCACGCGCGTATTATAAATGATCTTCACGCCGTTCTCGTAGCAATATTCCAACAGCGCATTGGCGATGTCCCACGCCTTGCCGCTCTTGGGAAAGACGCGCTCGCCGCGTTCGATGTCGAGCTTCACCCCGGCCTTTTCGAAGAAACGGATGGCGGCGCGGTTATTGAACTCGGCGAAAGCCTGTCCGAGAAATTCCGCGTTGGTACGCACCTGCGCGGCAAACTCCTCGGCCGGGCGGGCGTTGGTGACGTTGCAGCGCCCTTTGCCCGTGATACGGACTTTACGGCCCGACTTGTCCATCTTTTCGATCAGCAGCACACGCTTGCCATCGCGCGCCGCCGTACCTGCGGCCATCATGCCCGCTGCCCCAGCCCCGATGACGATCACATCGTACGGCCGGATTTCTTTTTCTTCGATTTGTTCCATACGGCTGCAAAGATAGACAATAATTCTTTCTTTCCGGAAAAATTTTTCCTATCTTTGCGGCCGAAAAAACCGTTCTAAACAGATATGTTGAGCAGAAGATTACTCCGTATAAAGGTCGTCAAGGCACTGTTCGCCCACCTCAAATCGGGCGCCGACAACATGATGGCATCGGAAAAAACGCTGATGGCGTCCGTCGACAAGGCCTACGACCTCTATTTCCAGATCCTGACCCTCCCCGTGGAGCTGGCGCGTTATGCCGAGCAGCGGCAGGAACTGGCCAAACAGAAAAAACTGCCGACATACGAAGACCTCAACCCCAATACCAAGTTCGTAGACAACCGGGTGACCCGCGTCATCGCCAACAGCGATGCCGTGAACGACCATATCGCCGCCCGCAAGCTGGGCTGGGGCCGCCATCCGGAGCTGATCCGTACGCTCTATACACAGCTCTCGGAAAGCGACTATTTCAAGGATTACATGCTGCGCGAGGAGCGCTCGTTCGCCGACGACCGCAAGCTGCTCGAAGATTTCTTCAAGGAGCTGCAGAGCTGCGAGGCGCTGGAAACCGAGCTGGAAGAGATGTCGATCCTCTGGAGCGACGACCTGCCTTACATCGTGATGATGATCCTGCGTTCGCTCTCGGGCCTGAAACCGTCGCACACCGAGCTGAAAGTCCCCTCGAAGTTCAAGAGCGACGAAGACCCCGAATTCGTGAAGACGCTTTTCGAAAAATCGCTGGTCAACTACGATGCCTACCAGGATTACATCGAAAAGTTCACCGCCAACTGGGACGTGGAACGCATCGTGTTCATGGACAACCTGATCATCGGCACGGCCATGGCCGAACTGACCTCGTTCCCGTCGATTCCCGTCAAGGTGACGCTCGACGAGTACATCGAGATTTCGAAATACTACTCGACACCCGGCAGCAGCACCTTCATCAACGGCGTGCTGGACAAGATCGTCGAATCGCTCACCGCCGAAGGCCGCATCAGGAAAGCCGGCCGCGGCCTTATCTGAGTCCCGATGCTGCGCGGGTTGTTGTTGCTGGCGCTGGCCGTGACGACGGCGGCATGCGGCACCCGGCAGGCACGCACGGGCGAGACCGGGCGGAAAGGCCGGATTATCGCCGTCACGGACACGATCCTCGACACGGGCGGCACGGATACCGTGCGTTTCGGACGCATGCACTCGGGGGAGGTGGCCGTGCTCAGGCTCTGGATCGAAAACCGGGCATCGAAGCCCGTAGCCATCACCCGATACGACCGCAATTGCGGGTGCACGACGCTCGGATATGACGCACAGCCCATTACGCCGGGCGATGCGCAGCAGGTATCGCTCACCTTCGATGCGCGAGGCGAATGGGGCTGGCAGCTCAAAACGCTGGACATCGCATTCGCCGGCGGGCGGAAACCCCTGAGGCTGTTCATCGAGGCCGAAGTGGAATAAACATTTGTGTATTCGACAATATTTCGTATATTTGTTCCGTTAACGGAAATAAACACTAAACATAACGACGTATGATTAATTTTCTTCAGGTACCGCCCGTAGAGCCCCAGCCGGGTTTCATGCAGCAGTACAGTTTCATCATTATGATCGGCCTCATGGTGCTGGTTTTATGGCTCTTCATGTGGCGCCCCGAATCCAAGCGCCGCAAGCAGATGCAGGCATTCCGCGAAGGCCTGAAAAAAGGTGACAAGGTAATTACCGCCGGCGGCATTTACGGTACGGTGAAAGAGATCAAGGAGACGACCCTGCTGATCGAGGTGGACGGCAACGTCACGCTGCGCATCGACAAGAACATGGTCGTAGCCGACAACAGCGACCTTCAGCGCCAGTAAAAACCTGTTTCAGATAATAAAAAAGCTGCAAAAATTTGCAGCTTTTTTATTTGCAGGTTCAAATATTTTATTTTACATTTGCATACCTGTCCGGAAAACCCGGGCACAGTCCCAACAACATTGTCGAGGGGGGGGGGAATTTCTAAGCGCCTCTTACAGATTACCTCTTTCTCGGCAATGTTTTTTATGTCCGTATGTCTGCAAACGATCCTGCGGGGATTTTGGCCCAAATCCGCAGCCGGCCGGCAAGGCGTTCCCCAGAAAATTCGGGACAAAAAATCCTGAACGCGCAAACAAGGCAGCAAATGCAACCGGTTTTATCGTTATATTTGCATCCGGATTCTTCAACGCATACACATGACCCGACACATATCCTACCCTACCCTCGGCACCTGCTCCCGGCAGATCGACATCGAACTGGAAGACGGCATCATCCGCAATGTGACGTTCACGGGCGGCTGCCACGGCAACACGCAGGGCATAGCGGCGCTCGTGCGCGGCATGAAAGCCGCCGACGCGATAGCCCGGCTGGAAGGCATCGACTGCCGCGGCAAGGGCACTTCGTGCCCCGACCAGCTGGCCAAAGCCCTCAGGCAGGCGCTCTGAACCGACGCAGCGACCGTTCGGGAACGGATTTTGCACACGGAGCAGCAGATCAAAACAGAAACTCTATGTATTTCGTATGGTATCTCCTGCTCGGCTTGGCTTCCGGATGGATCGCCAACCTCATTGTCAAAGGCAGCGGCTCGGGGCTCATCGTCAACCTCGTCGTAGGGCTGGTAGGCGGCGTGCTCGGCGGCTGGCTCTTTTCGTTCTTCGGGCTGGTTCCGGCAGGCACGCTGGGCAGCCTGGCCACATCGGTCATCGGCGCCGTGGTGCTACTATGGATTGCCGCAGCCATCTCGCACAAGAAAATCCGTTAAACCCGCAACGATTATGGACAACATGAAAAACGGCGTACACGCCGACACCGCAGAAGCGGAAAACACGGAGACCATGGATCTCCTGGCCGGAATGCTCGATGCCTCAACGCATTGCGGCGACAACGACGAGGACGACAAGGAACCGGCACAGGCGGTCGAAGAAACTCCCGGCGAAGAATCCGCGCCCGGAAAATAATAACCGCAGGGAAAAAACCGACAGTTCTATTCAACGAGCAAAGTGTGCGGACAGTCCGCACACTTACCGTATCCAGCATACTGGGCAGAAGCAGGACGAAGGAGGATTCAGGCGAATAATACAACAAACATAATCCCGCATTGATAGTCAATGCGGGATTGTTGAGCTGCCAGGACTCGAACCTGGAACGACAGAACCAAAATCTGCTGTGTTACCATTACACCACAGCTCAATCCGTTGCTCGAGAGCGGGACAAAGATAAGCAAAAAATCGCAATTTACAACCGGAAAACAGAAAAATGCCCGACTCTTGCAGGGGTGCAAGAAAGAATTTCATTACTTTTGCACGCATGGAGCCGACAAGCCGGACAACGGGCCGGCAGGCGCCCTGCTGAAACAAAAACGAAAAATACGATACGGTATGATCCTGACAATGATCCTGCTCTTCGTGGTGGGCTACGCCTTCATCGCGCTGGAGCACAAAGTTAAGGTCGACAAATCGGCCATCGCACTGCTGATGTGCGGAGCCATATGGACGATCTTCAGCCTCTGGGGGCACGATGAGAATATCAGCCACGACATGGTCGACCACCTGGGCGACACGTGCGAGATACTGGTGTTCCTGATCGGCGCCATGACGATCGTCGACCTGATCGACTCGCACGGCGGTTTCAACGTCATCACCGACCACATCAAGACCCGCAACAAGCACAAGCTGATGTGGCTGCTGGCTCTGATCACCTTCTTCATGTCGGCGGCGCTGGACAACATGACCACCACGATCATCATGGTGATGCTCCTGCGGAGGATCATCGCCGACCAGAAGGAGCGCTGGATCTACGCCAGCCTGATCGTCATCGCGGCCAACAGCGGCGGTGCCTGGTCACCGATAGGCGACGTGACGACGATCATGCTGTGGATGCGGGGCAACGTCACCTCGGCAGCGCTGATGGGGACGCTCTTCGTACCGTGTATCGTCTCGGTCGTCATCCCGACGGCGATCGCCATCCGGTATATCCGCAACGAGGACGCGGCCCCGGTGGACGAGAGTACGTTCGAAGCGGAACTGCCCGCGGGTGTGGGCCCGCGCCTGAGCAAATTCATCCTCATCACGGGTGTATTGAGCCTGTTGTTCGTACCCGTGTTCAAGAGCATCACCCACCTGCCGCCCTACATGGGCATGATGGTCTCGCTGGGTGTGATGTGGGTTCTGACGGAGATCATCTACGACCGCAAGCGCGGCATCGAGGAGTCGATCAAATGCCGCGTGACGAAGGTGCTCAAGCATATCGACATGCCGACGATCCTCTTCTTCCTGGGAATCCTGATGTCGGTGGCGGCGCTGGAAACCGCAGGCGTGCTGACCGACGTGGCGAACTGGCTCGACAAGCAGGTACACGAAGTGTTCACCATAGCGGGCGTCATCGGCATCCTGTCGTCGGTGATCGACAACGTGCCGCTGGTCGCCGCCTGCATGGGCATGTACCCCGTGATGGACACGGCGGCGGTGGCCGCGAGCGCCGACCCGGCCTACATGCAGTCGTTCGTGCAGGACGGGTTGTTCTGGCACCTGCTGACTTACTGCGCCGGGGTGGGCGGAAGCCTGCTGATCATCGGCTCGGCAGCCGGCGTGGTGGCGATGGGGCTCGAAAAGATCAATTTCGGGTGGTATTTCAAGAAGATCACCTTGCTGGCCTTCGCAGGCTATGCGTCGGGCATCCTGGTGATCCTGCTCGAACACCTGCTGGTCGGGCTCTGACC
>NZ_QTUQ01000001.1:118577-410629 GCF_003435745.1 Alistipes sp. AM16-43 | reverse complement strand
CGGGGGCAATGCCCCCGCGCCCGTTAAATATAAAAATCCGGCCAGCCGGCCGGGTGTCCCCCACCTACGTCAGCGGACTTTGGCCATGAATTTCTCACGATCCACGACGTAACGGACGTGCACGCCCTCTCCGATCATCCCTTCGGCATCGCGGGCGCCGACGTTGAAGGTCAGCTTGCGCCCCTCGACACCGGTCAACACGGCCGTGGCGGTGATTTCGGCACCCAACCCCGAAGGCTTGATGTGCGTGACGTTCATCTCCGCCCCTACGGTCGAAGAGCCTTCTGGCAGAACCGCAGCAACGGCCGTCATAGCGGCATGCTCCATAAGCGCCACCATCGAAGGCGTGGCAAAAACCCCGAGGTCGCCCGACCCCATCGTCGCGGCGGTATTTGCGGCCGTAACCGTCGTCCGGCTCTGCGCCGACAATCCTTTTTCCAGCATAATATCCATTTTGCGTAATACGTTTATCCGATAAATAATTACATTTGCAGTGGCCGTGCAGGCTGCGTACAGGAGGGGAGGCTCCACTCCGGAACTGCCGCCGGATTCGTCCGCGGCAAAGCCAATGCAAGCCGGACGCAACGGCAGACCCGCGAACTACGCGCAAGGCACAGCCTGCCCCGTGAAAGTCCGCCGTTCGCAAAGATAACGATTTTCGCCGATATGAAAAAGTGTCTCCTGATTCTGGTAATACTGGCCGCCGTGTCCCCCGGGGTACGTGCGCAGGGAGGCCGCGGTTTCTGGCACCAGGAATGGACGGTGGAAAAAGGAGACTCGGTACCGTTGGTACATATCCTGCCGGTCTACGTGTTCAGCCGCCCCGTCGACCTGCGCCGTTACCGCAAGCTGGTCGACGCCGTGAAGAAGGTCTACCCCATCGCCAAGGTCGCGAAAGCCAGGATGGCCGACATGGAAGAGGAATTATGCCGCCTGCCGACCAAAAAGGCGCAGAAGGAGTACATCAGGCAGGTATACCACCAGATCAAGGACGAATATACGCCCGTGCTGAAACACATGACCCGCACGCAGGGCAAGGTGTTGCTCAAGCTGATCGACCGCGAAACCGAATATACGGCCTACGAGGTGCTCAAGGAGTTCCGGGGCGGATTCGTAGCGGGGTTTTGGCAGGGCGTATCGCGGATTTTCGGGCAGAACCTCAAATCGCAGTACGACAAGGACAACGAAGACAAGATGATCGAGCAGATCGTAATTTACTACGAAGCCGGCCTGCTGCGGTAGGCAAACCGAGATAAACCCGATCCGTTACTCGAATTTGTTATAAAGGACGACGGGACGCTCGCGGCGTACGCTCATCGAGGGGAACCAGATGTCACCGGCCGTGAGTCCGCATTTCTCCACCGCCTCGAGCGAGTACTCCAGACGTCCGAAGTCGGCGTCGACGTTGTTGGTGCCGAACGTGAACTTTATTCCGCGCTGCTTGGCCCGGCGGATGATGTCGAAGCTCGGGATACGATAGCGGGCGTTGATCTCCAGGGCGATGCCGTAGCGTTCCAGCACATCCAGTACGCGGTCGACGCGCGCGTCAGTCCAATACCTGTCGTAATCGGCCTGCATGTCGTCGGGCAGGTAGGTCGGGTTGGCGTAGATGTCGGCCGGCTCGTTGGTGAGTATCTTCACCGTCTGGTCGACCAGATGATCCATGTACTGTTCTTTCGTCACGCCGTCGTAGTGCACCTCCTCGGGCCGGTAGATACGCGAGTTGCGCCCTTTGTGGTCTATGATGGTCATGGCGTCCGTAAACAGGTAGTCGAATACGCCGAGGGCCTCCTGCGAGAAGGTCGCCGTCCACTTGCGGCCCTCGCCCTGCACGCCGCACAGGAAGGGCATCCGCTCCACCTCGTCGAAGTAGGCGTAGACCTCCCCGTCGTCGGCCAGCATCCGGCCCACACCGCCTTCCCCGGCGTTGGGCGCCACCCCGTAATTGATGCCGTAATTCATCGACATGGCGTGCGCCCGCTCCTTGGTCAGGCCGCCCTTCAGGTGTACGTGGTAGTCGATGACGGGGAAATCGCGCTGCTGGAAGCGGATCACGCCGTCGGTGCGTTCGTCCACGGGCGGCAGTGTGTCGGCCTCGTTGCGGGCCTGCGCGCCGAGGCGCTCGATTGCAAGGTTGCGGAACGCAACTTCGCCCTGCACGCCGCGCAGCGCGATCGCGCCGTGTCCTAACAATTGCCGGGCGTGCGCCTGGGTGCGGTAGGGATGTTCGGGTTCGGTATAGCAGACCACTTCGGTGGTGTCGATGCGGACGACGATGTTACGGCCGCGCACAGTGACCTCGAAGCCGAACCACTCGCCGTCCTCGGCCAGCGAACGGTAGAGGTTGCGCACGGAGGCGAGCGAACCGCTCTTGCGTGTCCCGTCGATGGCGCCGTTGCGGAAAACCACCTCGTAGCCCGACTCGCCGTCGGTGTGGAAGAGCAGCGCCGCCTGGGCACCGGGCTGCGTGAGGGCTTCCCCCGTAAGGCGGAAGTTGCCGTAGTCGCCTGCTGCCAGGAGCGTACGGCCCGCCGTAACGGCCGGGGCCGTCGTGCGGATCTCCCGCTCGCCGTCGTGCCACCGGTCGAGCGGTTCGGGGGCTCCGGCCTCCCCGCAGGCCGTGAGTGCGGCCAGGGACAAGAGTGCCGCGGCGATCGTCGTCCCGATACGCGGGACAGGGTTCAAATGGCAAAAGAGGTTCCTCATAACTTGGATTTTGTAATAATGCGGTTCCGGTTCGGACAGGCCGCCCGGCCTATGTGTACGTCAAACTTATCTCAGTCGTTGCTTGCTATCAAATATGCCCATGCAAAAATACACACTTTGTTGGAAAAGTACGGAATGACGCACGCTGTTTTATTTCGGACAGCATGAATTTCGGGAATCCCGGCAGCAAATAGGCTCAGAAATTGAACGACAGGCCGACGCCCAGCTCCATGTAGGAACGCCCCGGGCGGTAATCCCCGAAGGCGAACCCGAAATTGTCGGTCAGGTAACAATGGTAGGTGAAATCACCGTAGAGGTTGAACCGCCAGATGGGGATGATAAGCCGCACCCCGAGGTCATAGGTACAGCTGAAACGGTGCTTGACGAGGAAATTCCCGGAGGAGGGCTCGCGGCTGAGCGGGCCCAGCATCATGCCCGGCGTAAAACCCGTATGCGCTTCGAATTGCTTGGGAATGATCGAAAGCAATGCCGCGGCGACCCACGACCCGGCCTCGCCGTCGCCCGGGAAAACCAGCCCCCGGATACGTTCCGTGCGCCAGGTGAATTGCATCGGGATCGAATAGTAGTCGCAGACTTCGTCGTCGAAAAACAGGTTCAGCCCCGTACGGAAACCTATATTATAATAGTTGTACCGGGCGTAGTCGATGCTGATCGCCTCGAATTCCGGGCCACGGCCGTCCCCCATGAAAAGCTGTGCGCCATATCGCACTCCGATCTCGTTGCCGGAGGGCAGCCCCTTGGGGGTATGCCACTCGTTCGTATTCTGGGCTGCCCCGCTGACGCAATACAGAAGCGCGAGGAGTGCCGCAAAAACTGGTTTCTTCATAATTTACAGGTTGCTTCTGCCCGCAAAGGTAACAGAATAAGGCCGCCTTCCAAACATTTATGCGGAAAAATGCAGAGTGGGCAACCAGGTGCCCTGAAAATCGCCGCAGCCCTTGCTCTTTGTGAATTATTCGTTATCTTTGTGGGCAAAATTTCGCTGAGCCATGTTTGAAAATTTAACGGATAAACTCGAACGGTCATTCAAAATCCTCAAGGGCGAGGGGCGCATCACCGAGATCAACGTAGCGGAGACGCTCAAGGAGATCCGTCGTGCGCTGATCGACGCCGACGTCAATTACAAGGTCGCTAAATCGTTTACCGACCAGGTAAAGCAGAAGGCGCTGGGACAGGACGTGCTCAAGGCGGTGAAGCCCGGACAGATGATGACCAAGATCGTACGCGACGAGTTGGCCGAACTGATGGGCGGCACGGCCACAGACATCAGGCTGGAGGGCAACCCGGCCGTGATCCTAATCGCGGGTCTGCAAGGCTCGGGTAAAACCACCTTCTCGGGCAAGCTCGCGGCATTCATCAAAAGCAAGAAAGGCCGCCAGGTACTGCTGGTGGCAGGCGACGTATACCGTCCCGCGGCCATCGACCAGCTGAAGGTGCTCGGCGGGCAGATCGGGGTGGAGGTCTACACCGAAGAGGGGAACAAAAGCCCGGTGCAGATCGCCGAAAACGCCATCAAATACGCCCGCCAAAACTCGTTCAACGTCGTAATCGTCGATACGGCGGGCCGTCTGGCCGTGGACGAGGCGATGATGCAGGAGATCACGGCCATCAAGGCGGCCGTGAAGCCTTCGGAGACACTCTTCGTAGTGGACGCCATGACGGGCCAGGACGCTGTAAACACGGCCAAGGAGTTCAACGACCGGCTCGACTTCGACGGCGTGGTACTCACCAAGCTCGACGGCGACACCCGCGGCGGTGCCGCGATCTCGATCCGCTCGGTGGTCAGCAAACCGCTGAAATTCATTTCGAGCGGCGAGAAGATGGACGCCCTGCAGGTGTTTCATCCCGAACGTATGGCCGACCGTATCCTCGGCATGGGTGACGTCGTATCGCTGGTGGAGCGTGCACAGGAGCAGTTCGACGAGGAGGAGGCGCGCCGCCTGAAGAAAAAACTGGTCAAGAACCAGTTCAACTTCAACGATTTCATCGGGCAGATCCAGCAGATCAAAAAGATGGGCAACCTGAAAGACCTCGCGGGAATGCTTCCCGGCGTAGGCAAGATGCTCAAGAACGTGGACATCCCGGACGACGTGTTCAAGCAGACCGAGGCGATCATTTCGTCGATGACCCCGGCCGAGCGCGAGCACCCCGAAATCATCAACGCACACCGCCGCGAACGCATCGCCAAGGGCAGCGGCACGACGATGGCCGACGTGAACCGCCTGATGAAACAGTTCGAGGATACCCGCAAGATGATGAAGGCCGTAGCCGGCGGCAACATGAAGATGCCGAACATGCCCGGAAGACGCCGATAGCCAACAGATTGCAAATAAACCACGATCCCTCATTCGGAATGGGGGATTTTTTATGCGGTAGTTTTTAGGGCCCGAAACGAATTTTTCATCACTTTTTCATAGCAGGACAGTTAAAAATTATTACCTTAGTACACGCAATACTTCAAATCTCACTTTTTCTAATTTAATCACAACCACATGATGCAATTATCATTTTGGAAAAGATTACTCTGCGCGGCGCTCACCCTCGCGCTGGGAGTAACACTGACAGCATGTTCGGACGACGACACCAAGGACGACAAGCTGATCCCTGAAATCGAGGTTACCCAATCGTTGACGTTCGATTGCACGCAAACCCAGACGAAAAACCTCGAAATCGAGCTTAACGGAAAGCTCAACTGGCAGATCAAGGCCGACGCATGGATCGAGCTGTCGCAAACCAGCGGCAAAGGTTCTGCGACGGTAGCCGTAACCGTCCCCGCGAACGCCACGTCGCGTACGGGTACCATCACCGTAACGGCAACCGGTTACATGGGCGCCACCGACACGGGCACATGCTCCGTAAGGCAGATCAAAGAAGGGGAGACGAATACGAACATTGCGGAAATCCGCGAGCTCGTCATGGCGACCAATCCCTCTGCCGATGGAAAAGAACTGACGGACGCGATCAGAGCCATGACGCTGTGCGGTATCGTAGTCTCGGACAAGGGGGGGGGAAATCAGCAGCCCTTCATCGTAATCCTTGCCGACGATACGCAGGATGCCGGTGCCGGCCTCGCACTCTCGATCAGCCAGTCTAACAACACCTTCGAGCGCGGCGACATCGTCGAAGTATCGCTCAGCGACGCATCGGCACAGCTCTTCAGCGGACTGCTGCAGGTTTCGACCCACAACGAACCCATACTCGTGGGGCAGACCGAACCGCTGGCCCCGATCGCCATCACCGCAGACAAAATCGCGCAGTACGAATCGCAATACGTAAAGATCGAAAACACGCAGCCCGAAGCGTCGGAATCGGGCACCTGGAACAGCGACTCGAACAAGGGCAATGTTTCCATGGAGACCAAGGACGGAAAGTCCTACAAAATCCGCACCCTGCAAACCGCATCCTATGCCCAGGATGCCATCCCGACCGACAAGAGCGGTTCCATCGCAGGTATCGCGGGCATCTACAACGGCACACTGCAACTCCTGCCCTGCAACGGCGACGACATCCAGCTTACCGAAGCACGTTTCACGGTACAGGGTAACAAGGCCACGCTGGCCGAAGTGCTCGAAGCCGGCGCCGGCTCGGCATTCGAAGTCGAGGGCGTAAGCGTCATCGCCGCCAACGAGCAGGGTGTCCTCCTCCAGCAGGACGGCGCACGCATCTACGCATTCAAGGGCGAAGCCCACGACCTGGCCGTCGGCGACGTAATCACCGTATCGGGCAAGACCGAGTCGCGCAACGGCCTGCTGCAATTCGGCAAGGGTTGCAGTTTCACCAAGACTGGCCACCAGGATATTACCCAGCCGCAGCCCGCGGCATTCTCGGCAACGGAAATCGAAGCCTACATGAAAAACCCCGAGGTGAAATACGTGACCTACAAGGGTACCGTCCTCGTATCGGGCAACTACGTCAACGTCGAGATCGACGGCACTTCGGTGCAGGGCAGCCTGGACTACATGAGCGACGATTTCAAGGAGAAGTACAACAGCCACAACGTGACCATCACCGGCTGGCTCTTCGGCTCGTACAAAACCTATATGTACACCATCCCCGTGGAGATCAAGGACGAGGGAGAATTCGAAGAGGAAGTTCCCGACGGAGCGATCTTCTACAGCACGTTCGACAAGGAGCTCGCCTCGCAAACCTTCGGCGACGGCGGCCAGTGGCCGTTCCTCGACCAGTTCGAAGGCTGGATCAACCACAAGGGCTCGGGCGTCGCCAACGTGGCTTATGACTTCAAGAGCATGTCCGCACGTACGAACCAGTCGTCGAAGGGTTCGCTTTCGCTTTACGACGGTTCAGGTAAAAACAACATCTTCTTCAGCACGGCGCCCAACTATTTCACGATCCAGAAGATCGCGGTAACGTCGCAGAACCTTCGCCTCTCGTTCGGCGCGCAGCGCTACGCACAGGGCGCCACCAACACGTTCATCAAGTCCGACTTCGTGGTGCGCCTTTCGGCCGACGGGCAGCTCTGGTCGCAGGCGCTCGACTACGATTTCGGCAGCGTAGCGGACGAACCGGGTGAGTGGCGCCTCGCAACAGCAGACTTCACCCTGCCGGCAGGCACCGGCACGCTCTACATCAAGTTCGAAGCCAAGATGAGCAGCGTGAACCGTATCGACGACGTATTGCTGACCCCGGGCAACGGCGGGCAGGCAATCGAGTTCGGTAAGGAAGAGGAGACACCGCTTTCGACGATAGCCGAGGTGCTGGCGGCTCCCATCGACGAAGTTTACAAGGTCGAAGGACAGGTGATCGGCACCCACTCGAAGGGCTTCCTCGTAAAGGACGCCACGGGTACGATCCTCGTATTCAAGAAGAACCACGGCATGACCGTCGGCGACAAAGTCACCGTCGAAGGCGCAACGTCGGAATACGGAGGCATGAAGCAGTTCGGCGAAACGTCGGAACTCACCAAGAACGGCTCGGGAAGCTATACGCAGCCCACCCCGACGGATTTCGGGGCAGCGCAGTTCGACGCCTATGTCAACAACCCGACGATCCAGTATGTAAAATACGAAGGCAACCTCAGCTCGTACCGCGACCAGATTTATCAGTGGCACTATAATGTCGCCGTGGAGGGTACGAATGTAGTCGGCTCGATCGCCTACCCCAACAGCGACCTGAACATCGAAAATTTCGTCGACCGCAAAGTCATCATCACGGGCTACACCGTCGGTGTTTCGGGGACGGATACCAAATACCTCAATACGCTGACCACGTCGATCGAATTCGCAGAACAGGAGACCATGCCCGACGAGAGCCAGGCCATCACGGTGAAAGAACTCAACGCCAAACTCGCCACGATGAATGCGGGCGATGCGCTGGGCGAACTGATCGCCGTGAAGGGCTATGTGGCGGCCAACAACGAAGGAGGAAACTTCTACCAGCTCATTTCGCTGGTGGACAACACCGGCGAGGCCAACACGGGCATCATCATCAAGGGCAGCGACTACACCGAGAAAGACCTGCCTGTGGGCACGAAAGTGATCGTCAGCCTTAAATACGCCAAGTACGACATCAACAATGACCTGCCGCAGTTGAGGATGGCGACGATCTTCCCCACTCAGGAGAAGGTAACGATGAAAGTCCCCCAGATCACCGTTTCGCAGGCAGGAGATTACGTTGGCCAGTATGTGACGGTAAAGAACCTCACCCCGGCGGCAAATTCGACGACCTGGGTCGTGAATAAGAAGACCACTTCGGTCAACTTCACCGACGACGCCGAACTGCCGATGGTGGCACGTACGACCAATCACGCCGTATTCGCCAACGAAGCTATCGCAATAAAGAAGGCGGATCTGAGTGGTATCATGGAGATATACAAGGGGGGCTATCAGATCTTCCCCAACAGCATGGAGGACGTTGCAGGCTTCAAAGTCGAGTAACACGGCACAATCCATCCGTTTGTAAGAAAATCCCTGCGAGCAGCAACCCGCAGGGATTTTCCGTTTCAAAGAGGGGCCAAGGCCGGGGGGGGGCTGAAGATTTAAGAGCGGTTTACAGCATGGAATTGAAAAATAATCGCTAAATTGTACCGGGAAACCCAACCCGGAAAACCACATGAAAAAATTACTCCTGCTGTTGCTGGGGATCGCTTCGATCCCGGCCGCCTTCTCCCAGGGCGGGAGCGGCATCGACTGGGCCGCCGACCTGGATTACCTGGCCAGCGAACTGCCCGCGAAACATTGCAACCTCTTTGCGAAATACGACAAAGCGCAGTTCGAGACCGCAATCGGCGCGATCAAGGCTTCGGCCGGGGAGGCCGGAGATTTTGCTACGGCGCTCAAAACCCAGCAGCTGATCGCCAGGCTGGGCGATTCGCACACCATGCTATATTTCAACCAGCTGATGAACCGGCAGCAGATACTGCCGCTCGGGCTGCTCTGGGTTTCCGACGGGCTGTACGTCATACAGACGGCCGAGGAAAACAAAGAGTTGCTGGGGCACCGGCTCACAGCGGTCGGCAAGGCACCGGTAGAAACCGTAATCGACAGCCTGAGCACCCTGTTCACGGTCGACAACGAAGCAATGGTAAAATCCATGATTCCCCAATTGTTCCCGTCGTTACAGCTCCTGGAATATTTCGGGTTCGCACACAACGGGCAGGCGGAACTCACGCTGGACGGAGACAAGACCTATACGCTCAAACCGTCCGATCCGCAGCGGGCGGGTCGGGCCGCCTTCCAGCCCGATTCCCTGCCCTTTGCGATCGCGGAAAGGAACGTGCTTTTCACGGATCGCTATTTCCCCGAGGAAAAAATATACTATATCCTCTACAACTCCTGCTGGGGGCGTGAAAGCGAGGCGGAGTTCAAGAGCCGCGAGAAAGCCGCGTCGCTGCCGTCGTTCACGGAATTCGGCCAAAAGGCGTTCGGCATATTGCAGGGCAACCCCGTCGGGAAGATCATTTTCGACATGAGGAACAACGGCGGAGGGAACTCGGCACAGGGGACGGCATTCATCGAAAGGCTGGCCCGGTTCCTGGAACAGCACCCCGGCATAAAAACCTATGTCGTCATCGGGCGAAGCACATTCTCCTCGGCCATCCTGAATACGATGGATTTCAAGCACCTGACCGATGCGGTCGTAGTCGGCGAACAGACCGCCGGCAAACCCAACCACTTCGGCGAGGTACGGAATTTCCAGCTCCCGGGATCGAAGCTGACAGTCGCCTATTCGACCAAATATTTCCGGCGTACGGACGAAGAGGCAGACACGATCACCCCCGACGTCAGGATCGAAATGAGTTTTACGGATTTCACGAAAGGCATCGACCCGGTGTACGAATGGATCAAGGCACAATAGGCTGCGCGGGCGGTTTACTCCGTCCAGCCGTTATGCCGGACGTTCGCCGGGTTCCACTTCTGCTTGGGCTCAGGATTGTCCGCAGGATAGCCCACCGGAATCAGGTTGAGCGGAACGACATCGGAGGGAAGCCCCAGCACGCGCCGCACGGCCTCTACCCGTTCGCCGCGGGGATAAACCCCAGTCCATACGGCTCCCAACCCCAGGGCATGGGCCGCAAGGAGCAGGTTTTCCGAGGCCGCCGAGGCATCCATCACCCACCAGTCGCCGGAAGCCCCCGGATTGCGCGACAAGTCGCCGCAGACGACCACGGCCAGGGGTGCCCGGGCGGCCATCTTCGCAAAGGGCAGCGCCCCGGCGAGTTCGCGTAACAGCTCCCGGTCGTCCACGACAACGAAAGCCCACGGCTGACGGTTCACGGCCGAGGGCGCGGCCATCGCAGCCCGCAGCAGCAGTTCGACCGTATCGGCACCGACCGGGCAATCCCGGTAGGCCCGGATGCTCGTCCGGGTCATAATCACATCGAGGGGGCTCCGCTTGCCGGACTCCCCGGTCGGGGTGCGCATCCCGGCCGACAGCCACCATACCAGCAACGCGGCCAGCACGGCACCGGCGCAGAAAAAGAGGATTTTCGTCCTGTTCATAATTTTCCGTTATATCGTGTACCGGCAAATATACGGGAAAAATCGTAAAAAGCACCGCACACCGGTCAAACGACCGTATCGGCGGGTAAATTAATCGACCGGGCGTTTGCAGGGGTCTTTTTTTATCGCTACCTTTGTCCGGATCATATCCCAAAAGGAAAATGCACAAATCGGGCTTTGTAAATATCATCGGAAACCCCAACGTCGGCAAATCGACACTCATGAACGCGCTGGTCGGCGAAAAGTTGTCGATCATCACGTCGAAGGCGCAGACCACGCGCCACCGGATCATGGGCATCGTCTCGGGCGAGGATTTCCAGATCGTCTATTCCGATACGCCGGGCATTCTGAAACCCAGCTACAAATTACAGGAGTCGATGATGAAATTCGTGACGGGCGCCGTGGCCGACGCCGACGTCATACTCTATGTCACCGACACCGTGGAGCGGGGGGAACGCTCGGCCGAAATCATCGACCGCATCCGCCAGAGCGGCGTTCCGGCCATCGTGGTCATCAACAAGATCGACCTCACGACGCCCGAGGCACTCGAGGTACTGGTCGACAAATGGCAAGGGGAGTTGCCCGAGGCACGCATCGTACCGGCATCGGCCAAGGAGAATTTCAACATCGAAGGGTTGTTCAAAACCATCCTCGACCTGCTGCCCGAAGGCCCGGCCTTCTATCCGAAGGATACACTGACGGACAAGACGCTGCGGTTTTTCGCCTCGGAAATCATCCGCGAGAAAATCCTCAGGTTCTACGACAAGGAGATCCCCTACTGCTGCGAAATCGAGATCGAAAGCTATAAGGAGGAGCCGGCGATCGACCGCATCGCCGCAACGATCTATGTCGCCCGCGACTCGCAGAAAGGCATTCTGATCGGGCATAAGGGCGAGAAACTCAAACGGGTCGGGCAGGCCGCGCGCGAGGACATGGAGCAGTTCCTCGGCAAGAAGGTTTTCCTGCAACTGTTCGTCAAAGTGAACGACGACTGGCGCAACAACGAACGCCAACTGCGCCGTTTCGGGTACGAATTGGAATAAACCGGAATAATAAACCGCCCGAAAAGGACGTTAATGGGACAAGTGAGTCGGAAATTGAAAAAATACATCCTCGGGATCGCACTGGGCATCGCACTGATGTGCGGGAAGGAATCGTATGCGCAGTACAACCGGGAATATTTCTTCTGGGTGGGACGTTCATGCATGATGAACAACGACTACCAGGAGGCCATCCGGACGCTCAACACCCTGCTGCGGTTCGACGAGGATGCCTTCGAAGGCTATTTCCTGCGCGGCATCGCCAAATACAACCTCGACGACCTGCTGGGCGCCGAGGCCGATTTCTCGACCGCCATCCGGCTCAACCCCGTATACACACAAGCCTATACCTACCGCGCGATCACGCGTTCGCGGCTGGGTAATTACGATGACGCCCTGCAGGACTTCCGCGAGGCGATCGACCTGCGCCCGGATCTGCCGGGCCCCTATTACAGCCGCGGCGTGACACGGCTGCTGAACCAGCAGTTCAAGGAGGCCATCGACGATTTCGACAAGTTCATCCGCCAGGAGAACAAAGTCGCCGACGCCTTCATCTGCCGGGGCCTGAGCTACCTGCACCTGAAGGATACGGTACGCGCCTACGACAATTTCAACACCGCCATCCGCACGAACCGCGAGAACCCCAGCGGGTACAACCGCCGCGGCGGGCTCTACATGGAGCAGAAACGCTTTGCGGAAGCCGAAGCCGATTTCAACAAGGCCATCGAATGCGATTCGGCCTACCTGCTTTCGTATTTCAACCGCGCACTGGTCTACTCGGACACCAACCGTCCGATGCTGGCCCTCGCGGATTTCGACAAGGTGATCCAGCTCGACTCGACCAATTCGCTGACCTACTTCAACCGTGCCATGCTGCGCACGCAGATCGGCGACTACAACCGTGCGCTGGACGACTACGACAAGGTGGCGCTCTATTCGCCGAACAACGTGCTGGTCTACTACAACCGCGCAGGGGTCTATGCCCAGCTGGGCGAACTGGAGAAGGCGATAGACGACTACTCCTCGGCCATCAAGCTCTACCCCGATTTCGCCAACGCCTATATTTACCGCGGCCGTCTGCGCGAACTGCTGCGCGACCCGCAGGGCGCGAAGAAAGACCGCGACACGGCCCAGAAGAAGATTGCGGAGTACCGCTCCCGCCTGAGCGACAGCACCTACTCGATCTATGCCGACACGACGCAGCGTTTCGACCGCCTGTTGTCGTTCGACAGCAAATTCTCGGGCGGCAGCTTCGACCGCATCACGGGCCACAACGGCGGCCACGAGGAGATGCGCCTGCTGCCGCTATTCAAGTTCACGCTGATGCGTCCCGACACCGTGCCGACCGTGGAACGCTACCACGTACAGCGCGTCGAGGACTTCAGGAAACGGGTGGACAACGAATACCTCACGCTTTCGTGGCGCGAAAGCAATATCCCGGCCGACACGCTGGTGATGCTCGACAAGCAATACGTCGAGGAGCTCAAATCGGATCGGGCATCGTGGACGATGCTCTTCGAACGGGGTGTCACGCAGTCGCTCATCAAGCAGTATACCAATGCCGTGAACACCTTCTCCGCGGCCATCGAGCAGAATCCGAGCAACCCGTTCCTCTACCTGAACCGCTCGACGACGCGCGCCGAGATGATCGACTTCATCTCGTCGATCGACAACTCCTACCAGCGCATCACGATCGACTCGGATCCGGCCAACCGGCTGAACAACAACAGCAAGCGCACGTACAGTTACGACGAGGCGGTGGCCGACCTGAACAAGGCCATCAAGCTCTTCCCCAACCTGGCGTACAGCTATTACAACCGCGCCAACCTCAAGGCCCTGTCGGGAAGCCTGCCCGAAGCGTTCGAGGATTACTCGAAGGCCATCGAACAGAACCCCAATTTCGCCGAGGCGTATTACAACCGCGGCATCATACAGATATTCATGAAGGACACGCGCAAAGGGTGTCTCGACATTTCGAAGGCCGGCGAGCTGGGTATCGTCGAGGCTTACGAGGTGCTGAAACGATACGCGCCGTTAGAAAAGTAAGCTAACTCAAAAACAAATAATTATGACGGAAATTATCCAACGGAAACTCAACGACTCGGCCTGGGTGCGGTGGACGGCGCTCATCCTGATCGCACTGACGATGTTCTTCGGCTACATGTTCGTGGACATGATGTCGCCCCTGCAGAGCATGATCGAGGCACAGCGCGGCTGGACGCCCGACGTGTTCGGCATGTACGGAAGTTCGGAGTTCATCTTCAATGTCTTCGGATTCCTGATCCTGGCAGGTATCATCCTCGACAAAATGGGTGTGCGCTTCACGGGAATGCTCTCGGCATCCCTGATGTTTATCGGCGCCTGCATCAAATATTACGGCGTGAGCGACGCCTTCATCGGCACAGGCGCCGAGGCTTGGCTCAACAGCTGGTGGGTATCGTTCCCGGCCAGTGCCAAACTCGCATCGCTCGGGTTCATGATATTCGGATGCGGTATGGAGATGGCCGGCATCACCGTTTCGAAGACGATCGCCAAGTGGTTCGAAGGCAAGGAAATGGCCCTCGCAATGGGGCTGGAAATGGCCATTGCCCGTGTGGGTGTCTTCGCCGTTTTCTCCATCTCGCCGTGGCTCGCCAACATGGCTCCCGCAACGGTCGTGCGCCCGGTGGCATTTTGTACCCTGCTGCTGCTGATCGGACTGCTCACCTACACGGTATTCACCTTCATGGATCGCAAGCTGGACAAACAGCTCGGGCTGGATTCCCGCGGCAACAACAGTTCCGAAGAGGAATTCCGCATCAGCGACCTGGGCAAAATATTCAGCAGCAAGGTATTCTGGATCGTGGCCATACTCTGCGTGCTCTACTATTCGGCGATCTTCCCCTTCCAGCGCTTCGCCACGAACATGCTGGAAAGCAACCTCGGGGTCACGGCACAAACGGCCGCCGACATCTTCCGCTGGTTCCCGATGGGCGCCGCGGCCATCACGCCGCTGCTGGGCAGCTACCTCGACCACAAGGGCAAGGGCGCCACGATGCTGATCTTCGGAGCCGTCCTGATGACGGTATGTCACCTGATCTTCGCCTTCGTGCTCCCGGCCTATCCGAGTACGCTCATCGCTTACGGCGCCATCATCATCCTGGGAATCTCGTTCTCGCTGGTACCCGCAGCGCTGTGGCCCTCGGTTCCCAAGATCATGGAGACCCGCTACCTGGGTTCGGCCTACTCGCTGATCTTCTGGATCCAGAACATCGGCCTCTGCCTCTTCCCTGCTGTCATCGGCTACGCCCTCAAATTCAGTAACCCGGGGCATGTGGACGGCACGGCCTACAACTATACGCTCCCGATGGTGATTTTCGCCAGCTGCGGCATCGCGGCGATGCTCCTGGGACTGTGGCTCAAGGCGGAAGACCGGAAAAAGAACTACGGGCTCGAACTGCCCAATATAAAGAAGTAGCCAAACTACGACGAATAAATGAAGCGGAAGGGCTGCCGTGCAATGCACGGCAGCCCTTTGTAATTTTCCGGAGGCAAGGGTTCGGGGAAAATCCCAGCCACGCGATCCGGAATCAGCGTACCATTTCGTACAACTCGGCGATGCGCGTGCACATCTCCTCCCACGAGAAGCGTTTGCGCTCCTCGATGCAGTTCAGGCGGAAGCGTTCGATTGTATCCCCGTCGTACATCCGCGCAACGGCATCGGCCACGCCCCGCACCGTAGGCTCGCAGACATACCCTACGCGCCCGTCGGACACGATCTCCGAAAGGCCGCCGACGTCGGTGACGACCATCGGCACGCAGAATTGGTAGGCGATCTGCGTCACGCCGCTCTGCGTCGCGGTCTTATAGGGCTGGACGACGAAATCCGCAGCCGAGAAGTAGTATTTCACCTGTTCGTCGGGAATGAACCGGTCGTGGAGGATCACCTCGTCCTGCAGGCCGTTGTCGGCAATCTGCCGCAGGTAACGCTCCTTGGGGGTGTAGAACTCCCCGGCGACGATCAGCCTGCGCCCCGCGGCAAGCCCCCGGCGGCGCAACTCCGCCCAGGCGTCGAGCAGCAGGTCGAGCCCTTTGTAGTCGCGGATCAGCCCGAAGAAAAGCACGTAATCGACCGTCGGATCCAGCCCCAGCCGTACACAAGCCTCGTTGCGGGCGACCCGCTCCCCGAAGTTCTCGAAAAGCGGATGCGGGGAAAACAGCGCCGGGGCATCGCTGTATGCCTTCAGTTCGCCGTGCACCTGCTCGGACATGTAGACGAACCCGTCCACAACACCCAGGTAATAACGGTTGAAGGGTTTGTCGGTCAGGTGGTGCTCGTGGGGTTCGACGTTGTCGATCTGGCAGAGCACCTTCGTATGGCCGTTGCGGCGGGCGAAACGGGCAATGGTGCCGAAACAGGGTGCCATGAAGGGCGTCCAGTATTTCATCAGCACGAAATCGGGACGTTCGCGGCATATCCGGCGACCGATACGCACCCAGTTGAAAGGGTTGACCGTATTGACGCACCGGCAGATGTGCAGATCGGCCGGCGGCGGCGTGGATACGGTCTGGCTCTTGCCCGGGAAGAGCAGCGAAGGGTATTGCAGCGTGAAAGTCTTTATGTCGACCTCGTTCCCACGCCGCTGAAAGGTGCGGGCCATGATCTCCATGATCGAAGCCAGTCCGCCCCGGTACGGGTGCGCAGGGCCTAAAATCGTAATCTTCATACGGCAAATATAGGAAAAGATAGCGCAAACGGCTGTCTCTTTTGCCGTAAATATACGGACAGGACAAACTTTTCGCACCACCGCGATTCCATGCGCAGGGGCATAACGGGAAGATCCCGGCAGTCCGGCACCCGTCCCGGCCTGGTTCCCGGCCGGGACGAGGCTCCGTAAAAAGACGCAGCAAAGAGCCCGGAGGAAAAACACACGGAGAAAAACCGGCCGGGAAAGCATGGCGGCAAGTGTCCGGCGGGAAGAACGCACAGCGAAGAGCCTGCCGGACGGGATTCACCGGGAAAAGCCCGCACAAAAAAACGGGGCGCCGCGAACGGCACCCCGCAGACTCAGGCCAGGGACGGTTATTCGCCGTCGTCAGTATGTTTGAAACTCTTGGCGGTATGCTTGCTGCCCGCTGCGGACTGCAGCGCCAGGTACTCCTCGCCGTAGTCGAGCATATGCTGCAACTCGGTGCGGAAGGTATCGAGGTGTTCCTCCTCCTCGACGATAATGTCCTGGAACATCTTGTGCGTCACGGCGTCCTTGTGTTCGGCGGCGATGCGCGACGCCTCGTTATAGGAGTCGATCGTGCTCTGCTCCAACTGCATGGCCAGGCGGAGCATCTCCTTGGCGTCGGTCACCTGCTTGGTACGGAACGAGGCGTTCATGTCGACGTCGCCCTGCAGGAACATGATGCGGTCGGAGAACTCCTCGATATGGCGCATCTCGGCGATCGAGATCTCACGCATGATCTTCGAAAGGTACTGGTAGCGGTCATCTTCGAAATGGGTGTGGAAATACATGTACTGGAGCGATGTGGCGATCTCCTTACCTACGGCATCGTTCAGCAGGTCGATGCTCACCTGATACTTGTTCTGTGTTTTGACTGCGGTTTCCATAATGAAAAAGGTTTTGCAGCCCTACCTGCAAAACCCGTTCCACAGAGTGCCGGCAGGACATTCCCCGCAGGCCTATTTCCACTCGATAGAGGCACGTACAGCCACCGTACCGGCATCGCTGCGTATCTCGAACAGCGCCGTACGGCCGCGTTGTTCGTAACCGACGGCAAGCGTCTGCCCGTAACGGCATTCGCGCAGGAAATGGATGTCCAACCGCACGGGCGCCTCCTGCATCAGCATCTGCAGGGGCAGCATGTCGATCATCATTTCTATATAGCGCATCGTATTGACATGGCGGTTGAAGTCGATGTCGCTGTAAACGACTTTGTGCACGGCCGTCTGCGCAGGGTCGACATCGCGGATCTTTCGCGGCTTGTCGGTCGGCGAAGGGGCATCGACGATGGCCTCGGCATGGGCATTGCCCACCCACGACAAGTCGAGCGCCGAACGGCTCTTCAGGTCGATCATCGCCCACTGCGTCACCGCACGGCCGAATTCGTTGCCCGCGGCGTCGGTCAGCGTGAAATTACGCGTCGAGAGCACCCGCCCGTATTCATTGATCCATGTGGCGATCGTATAGTCGGTATACTGCCCGGGCTGGCAGTCGAATTCCACGGCCATGCGCGAGAGCACCCACGAATGGTTGTCGGCATTGAGGGCGTCGACCCCGAAACCCTTGCCGTGGGCGTCGATGCCCGCCGTATTGAGGATCGCCGAGCCCAGCGACGGGATCGTGGCCCGGAGCGTGAAATCCACATCCTGCGGTTCGACACGGTAATTATAATGCGATTTTTCTCCCATGTAATTGATATTTAGCGTTGCATGGCGGCAAAGATAAGAATTTTTCGTATATTTGGTTGAACATTAACCCTCAATAAAAGCGTTAGTTATGGAAATGAAGAAACTCGACTTCGCGGAAACCCTGAAGGATTCGATCGAAATCGGCGTCAAGAACGCCCCCCGATCGTCGTGGCAGTGACCCTGTGGCTGGTAACTATCTGGATACCCTACCTAAACATAGGGACGACTATCGCCTTCATCACCTTCGTCGTGATGTTCGTACTCTTCGTGCTGGCCGCTTCGATCGCAATGGCCATCGAAGCCTCGTTCTGGAAACAACTGAAAGACAACGTGGAATAAATACGCGCCACAGCAGGCGAAGGACGGCGCTGGTGCCGTCCTTTTTTATCCGCGACCAATTATTTTATCGAAAAACGATAAATATTATTTGTTTTTCGAAAATAAATACTAATTTTGCACTATCGAAACTCAAAAACGAACAAGCATGCAGAACAAAAAAAGACTGCACAGGCATTTACTGCTGATCTACATCATCTACTTCGCGGCGCTGATCGTAGGTTTCGCAGCGAGCTTCGTCCCGGATTTCTCGCGCGGATGGCGCGATGCGCAGGACACGCTGGAGATCGAGATCCCGCAAGGCGGCATACGCTCCTATTACGTCTCCGCCCCGGTAGTGCGCAAGGCCGCCGAGCCGGTCGTGATCGAGGGGCTCCCGGCCAGCATCGAACCGACAATCAGCCGGATAGACCTGCGCGTACAGGTGGACGAGGCCTACACGCTCGGCAACGCGTTCAAGGTGATGGGCAACAATGTCTACTGCTACCTGCTGATGGTGATAACGGGCCTCTCGTACCTGACGATCCTCGTGCTGATAGCCCTGATCATCAATTCGCTCCGCAAGTCGATCCGCGACGAACAGCCGCTGCGCCACAGCAATATACTGCGTACGCGCGCCATCGGCATCCTGATCCTCGTAGCGGAACTAAGCGAGGCTCTGATGAAATACATCAGCAACACCGAGGCGGCACGACTGCTCGAAGGCACCTCTTTCGAGGTCGTGGGGACATTTCCGCTGAGCTACTGGAATGTGATCGTCGGTATTTTGTTCCTCTTCATGGCCGAGGTGCTTTCCCTCGGGACGCAACTGAGCGAAGAACAGAAACTGACTATCTAAAATAAGTAACATAGCATGGCAACGATACAGACAATTAAAGGGGGGGGGACGACATTATGGCTATAATAATCAATATAGACGTCATGATGGCCAAGCGCAAGATGTCACTCGGCGAACTGGCCGAACGGGTGGATATTACGCCCGCCAACCTCTCGATACTCAAGAACGGGAAAGCGAAGGCCATCCGGTTCTCGACGCTCGAAGCGATCTGCCGCGAGCTCGACTGCCAGCCGGGGGACATCATCGAATACCGCCCCGACCTGCCCGCAGAAAAAGAATAACACAAAAACCCTAATACGATCGATTATGAAAAAATTAACAATGCTGGTTGCAGCCGCCTTCGCAATGACGAGCGCAATGGCCCAGCTCAACCCGATGGAGCCGATCCCGGCGGACAAGGATGTCCGGACGGGTAAACTCGAAAACGGAATGACCTATTACATCCGCCACAACGAAAAGCCGAAAGGACAGGCGGATTTCCACATCCTGCACGACGTGGGAGCCATCCAGGAGAACGACGCGCAGCAGGGCCTCGCCCACTTCCTCGAGCACATGGCCTTCAACGGCACGAAAAACCTCCCCGGCAAGCAGATGATCGAATACCTGGAGAAGGTAGGCGTGAAATTCGGCGCCAACCTCAACGCCGGCACCAGCTGGGACATGACTTCGTACATGATGAAGGACGTCCCGACCTCACGCGAGGGCATCATCGACAGTGCGCTGCTGATCCTGCACGACTGGTCGCACTTCATCGCCCTCCAGCCCGAGGAGATCGACTCGGAGCGCGGCGTGATCATGGAGGAGCTCCGCACCCGCGACAACGCTTCGTGGCGTTCGACCATGAAGATGCTCCAGGCGCTGGGCAAGGGCACGAAATACGAGCACCGCAACCTGATCGGCTATCTCGACGGGCTGAAAGGCTTCCAGCACAAGGAACTGGAGGATTTCTACAACACGTGGTACCGCCCCGACTATCAGGCGGTCGTGATCGTGGGTGACATCGACGTCGACGCCGTCGAAAACAAGCTCAAAACGCTGATGAGCGATATTCCGGCCCCGGCCGCCGATGCCGCACAGAAAGAGGTGATCACGGTGCCCGACAACGAAGAGCCGATCGTCAGCATCTACACCGATCCCGAAATGCAGGGTTCGCGCGTGCAGGTCTTCGTAAAGCGCCCGGCCGTACCCGAGCAGTACAACAACCTGGTATACGGCGAGATGCTCGACGTGGTACAGGCTTACATGACCACGATGGAGAATGCCCGTCTGCAGGAGATTTCGATGCAGCCCGACGCCCCGTTCCTGGGCGCAGGCATGAACTCGGGCAGCATCGGCGTAATCCCGACGCTCGAGGCCACGACCTTCGTCGCCATGACGCAGGACGGCAAACTGACACAGGGTTTCGAAGCCCTCTACACGGAGATGGAGAAGGTGCGCCGCCACGGCTTCACGCAGGGTGAGTTCGAGCGTGCACAAAACGACCTGATGCGCCGCGCCGAGCGTTCGTACACGAACCGCAACGACCGTCGCAACGCCGAATTCGTACAGACCTATCTGGATAACTTCCAGCAAAACCGCCCCATGCCCGACGCCGAAACCGAATGGCAGCTGGACAGCATGCTGATCAAGGCGCTCAACGTCGAGGCAGTCAACGCATTCGCACAGCAGGCGATCTACCCCAACAACCAGGTAATCGTCATCACGGCACCTGAAAAGGAGGGTGTCGTAAATCCGACGACCGAGGAGATTCTCGCCATCCGCGACAAGGTCGCCGCAGCCGAGATCGAGGCATATGAGGACAACACGGTCAAGGAACCGCTGATCCCCGAAGGAACTACCCTGGAAGGTTCGCCCGTGAAGAAGACCGCACAGAACGCCGAGTACGGCACGACGGAATGGACGCTGGCCAACGGAGTGAAGGTTATCGTGAAGCCCACGGCCTACAAAGCCGACGAGGTTCGCATGAGCGCCCTGGCCAAGGGCGGCCTGTCGATCCTCTCGGACGAGGAGTTCTACATGGGCGAGATGATGCCGGCATTCAACTCGATGTCGGGCGTAGGCAAGTTCTCGGCCACCGACCTCAAAAAGCAGCTTTCGGGCAAATCGGCGTCTGTACAGCCTTCGGTGGAGAACTACGCCAGCGAGATGAACGGCTTTTGCTCGCCCAAAGACCTGGAGACGATGTTCCAGCTGCTCTACCTCAACTTCACGCAGCCGCGCTTCGATGAGAACGACTACAACACGCTCATGAAGATGCTGCGCGCACAGTTGGAGAACGTCAAGTCGAACCCCGACTACCTGATGGAAGACAAGTTCATCGACGTGGTATACGGCAACAACCCGCGCCGCCAGATGGTGTCGACCGAGATCATCGACAAGTTCAGCTTCGAGGCGCTTCCGGCCATCTACAAGAAACTCTATCCGGATGCCAACAGCTTCGTATTCAAGTTCGTGGGCAACGTAGACCTCGAAACGCTCAAACCGCTCGTTGAAAAATATATCGGCTCAATCCCGACCTCGAAGAAACCGATGACGTTCGCGGACGACAAATGCGATCCCGTGAAGGGCGAGGTGACCGAGGACTTCACGGCCTCGATGCAACAGCCCAAGGTTTCGGTACGTTACATGTTCTCCGGCGAGATGCCCTACACGCTCAAGAACAAGGCTGCCCTGTCGTTCCTGACGCAGGCGCTCAACTCGCGCTACCTGGTTTCGATCCGCGAGGAGAAGGGCGGCACGTACGGCGTACAAGTATCCGGTTCGACGGAATACATCCCGAGCGAGACCTACAACATGACCATTTCGTTCGACACCAACGAGGAGATGGCTGACGAGCTGCGCGAGATCGTAATGAAGGAGATCGAAGAGATCGCCGCCAACGGCCCCAAGAGCGAAGACATCGAGAAAAACCGCGAGTTCATGCTCAAGAGCTGGAAAAACAGCCTCGAACAGAATGCCAGCTGGATGAACTACCTCAACAGCAAATACGGCTCGGGGCTCGACTACCTGGCCGATTACGAAGAGGTGCTCAAGACGCTGACCGACGCCGACGTACAGGCCATGGCCAAGAAGGTGCTTTCCGACGGTAACCTCGTGAAAGTCATCATGCGTCCCGCAAAGGAAGAGGCGAAATAAGCCCCCATCCGACAGAATGAAAGGCAGCCGTGAAAACGGCTGCCTTTTTGTTTGCAACAGGAGGTAAAAATATTACCTTTGCAAAAATTTTAAACCAAAGTGCTGCCACCATGTCTCGTAGTCTCAACCTGGTCTCAGGCCTCTATCTTAAAATATCCATTCTGACGATCGTCGCGGGGCTCGTACTCCGCATCGTGCTGCTCTTCAACGGGCAGACCAGCGACCTCGGTTTTTCACCGGGCGAGTGGTGCCAGGTATTCCTGCTGGGCGCCATGAACGACCTTTGTGCCGCAACGATCGGCTTCGGCTTCCTGTGGCTCTTCATGATGAGCGTCTCGGAGACGAAATACCGCAAACCGTGGGGCTACATCATCCTCGGAATACTCGCCGCGGCATTTTGCTACGTGACCTTCTGCAACACGATATTCGACGAATACGGCAGCGTCGCACCGCAGGTAGCCTCGGGCATCCTCGGCTTCTGGGCCGGGACGTTCGCCCTGCGGCTCTTCTTCCGGGGATTCCGCAGCTACTGGACGACGGTATGGTTCGCACTGATCATCACGCTCTACGTGGGGGCTATCGTCTTCAACGCGATCAGCGAATATTTCTTCTGGAACGAATTCGGAGTCCGCTACAACTTCATCGCCGTGGATTACCTGGTCTATACCAACGAGGTCGTGGGCAACATCATGGAATCCTACCCCGTACTGCCGATGTCGCTCGGGATAATCGTAGTGACGCTGCTCATCACCTGGTACCTTTTCCGCCGCGACCTGGGGCAGGCCGACCGGCTGATCGGATGGCGCTGGAAGGCTGTCGCCGGGCCGGCCTATATCGCAGCCATGCTACTGGCGGTTTGGCTGCTGCATTTCAATACCCGGTTCCAGGACAGCGACAACGTCTACGTGAACGAATTGCAGGCCAACGGACTCTACAAGTTCTACGACGCGTTCGTCAAGAACGAACTCGACTACGAACAGTTCTACATCACCGAGCCCGAAGCCAAGGCCGAGGAGTTCGTACACGGTGTGTACGGCAGCACGGGAGACAACCTGCATGCCGTCCGCAGCGAGGGCCCCGAGATACGGCGCAACATCGTACTGATAACGATCGAGAGCATGAGCGCCTCGTTCATGGGTCATTTCGGCAACACCAGGCAGCTGACGCCCGTGCTCGACTCGCTCTACGACCGGAGCCTGGCGTTCGACCGCGTCTATGCCACGGGTAACCGCACGGTACGCGGGCTGGAGGCCGTGACGCTTTCGCTGCCGCCCTGCCCGGGACAAAGCATCATCAAGCGCCCGAACAATGCGGGGATGCATTCGACCGGCGCCCTGCTGCGCGACAAGGGTTACACCGTGAAATATTTTTACGGCGGCAACAGCTATTTCGACAATATGGAGACCTTCTTCTCGGGCAACGGCTATGAGATCGTCGACCAACGGCAGTACGAGCCCGGGGAAATCACCTTCGCCAACATCTGGGGCGTATGCGACGAAGACGCCTACCGCAAGGTCATCCGCACGCTCAACGAAGACGCCGGCGACGGCAAGCCGTTCTTCGCACATGTCATGACGGTGAGCAACCACCGCCCGTTCACCTACCCGGCCGGGAAGGTCAGCATACCGCACGACGCCAAGTCGCGCAACGGAGGCGTGATGTATACCGACTATGCACTGGGGCGGTTCTTCGCCGAAGCGTCGAAACAACCCTGGTTCGCCAATACGATTTTCCTCATCACGGCCGACCACTGCGCATCGAGCGCGGGCCGTACGGAAATCCCGCTCGAAAAATACCATATCCCGGCACTGATCTACGCCCCGGGCTTCGTCGAGCCGCAGCATGTCGGGGGCATCGTTTCGCAGATCGACCTGATGCCTACCCTGCTTTCGCTGCTCAACATGAGTTACGACTCGCATTTCTACGGCCGCAGCATTTACGACGAGGGCTATGTCAACCGCGCGTTCATCGCAACCTACCAGGATCTGGGCTACCTCGAAGGCGACGTGTTCACGATCCTTTCGCCCGTGCGCCGCTTCGAACAGTACCGGGTCGTTCCCACGGAGGACAATCCCCACAACCTCGAACCGATGGAAACGGAAAACCCCGAACAGGTCTCGCGCGCCATCGGCTATTACCAGACTTCGAGCGCGTGGAACAAACGCTGAGTGCCGGTATCTGAAAAAGGCTGTCTGAGATTTGTCAGACAGCCTTTTTTCGTATGCGTTTCCCGGATACGCCCCCCCGTTTGCGCAGGGTATGAACGCTTATCGGGACACCGCCTCGTCCCGGGGAGGGGCGGTATCACTTCACCACCACGTCCCGGTCGGTGTTGAGCGTCAGCTGATAGGTCGCATAATTGCCCGAGCCGTTGGTAAACTTGGTATAGATGGCCGTCAGGTCAACGACCGAACCGGATACGGGGATTTTGTTGTCGCGGAACTGGCTGTAACCGCTCGTACGCACCACATAGTTACCCGGAGCGGCATTCGTGCCGGTACCGGCGGCCTGCGCATCGTAGGTGAACCAGGCCGAGCCGTAGAAAAACGTGTCGGCATTCGTACCGGGCAACATGCGCATCGTCGCCCAGGTAGCCCACTGGTCGATATCCTCCCACCCGGGGGAATTCACGTCGTAGGAGATGGAATTGGCGAAATAATTGGGAAAGGTGTTCTTATAGCCCCACGGCGCCGTGCCGAAGCGGCTCTCGACCCCTTCGAAACGCACCAGGCGCCCCAGGTCGTCGTCCGACAGCACAGTCAGGTAGTTGTCGCGCGTGACGACCAGCGTATCGGACTTCAGCATCGGCTGCTGTTCGCCCGAAAAGATGTGCTCGTCCTGCATGATCTTGCTTTCGATATTGTCGTTCGAATAGCTCGCATTGTAGGAAGTCGTACCGATGCTGACCATGCCGCGGTAGTTCCCCAGCACGAGCCCTTCGAGGTCGACGTAGACGATCTGCCCGACGGGATGGAACAGGTAGTTGCCCGTATTGAGCTTGAGCTCGATGGCTGACTCGGATGCCTCGTCGTAGAGGTATACCGACTTGTAGACATTGCCGAAGCGGTCGGTCGAAATAACCTTGCCCGAGGTGAACAGCGGCTCGTCGACCGTCCACGACGCCACGGTACCGTCGTTCATACCCGCATTCTCGGCCCGAAAGCGCGCCTTCAGCTCCCCGACGGAAATGTATTCCAGTCCCTTCGCCTCGAAATCGGCGCGGGTGTAGACCCTGGCCGGCCCCGGATTCAGGTAATCGCTGTAACAGCCTGTGAAAAACAGGGCTGCGGCAGCCGCCAGTAACAATTTGAATAATTTATCCATAGCATTCATGTTTTATTCGTCCAACCGTCAGAAACGGAAATAGAGATTGAGGTAATAGGTCGTACCGAACATGTAGAAATACTTCGAGTCGAAAGCCTGGTAGGTCGTCACGGTGGTCTCGGTATTCTTCGAGAGGCGTGTCTGCTCATAGCCGCCGGTCTTGATGTCCTGATTGTTCAGAATGTTCTTGACGTCGAGGCTGAATCCCAGCGTGTACTTGCGGTGGATATACCAGTTCTTGCCGATGCTGGCATTGAGCGTATAGGCCGAGTCGAACTTCTCCTGGCGTCGCAGGTGTTCGATGTCGCCGGGCGCCATGCCGCCCGTGATTACGGCGTCGGTACGGTAGATCGGGCTCATCGAGAGATACATGTTGTTGTAATAGTTGAAGTCGGCCGAGAGGTAGATGTTGTTGTTCGAGCGCCACGACAGGCCGACGTTGACGGCCGTCTGGGGTGTGCTCTCGACCCGGAAATCCTTCCAGTAGACATAACCGTCGGAGACGATATCGCCGCTGTTGTCCTGCGTTTGCAGGTAATAGGGGTTCGAATCGTAGGTATATTGTCCCCAGCTCACGGCGCCGTTCAGGGCGAGCGTGTGGTAGATCGGGATCGAGACGGCCGCCTCGAGGCCGAAATGCACCTTGTCGATGCCGCTCATGGCGAAATTAGTAAAGGTGGCCGCCACGTCGTCGTAATAGGAAATCACCTTCGACTGGTCGTAGATGCGGGTATAATAGCCCGAAATGCGAGCCTTGAAATCGCCGTAACGCAGGTTGTACGACGCATCCACGCCGAGGACGCGCTCGGCCGAAAGCCCCGGCGTCGTGGTGTTGCGCGTACGGGGCGAAACGAACGAGGACTGGAACTCGGGCGCTTCCTGCATGTAGACGACGTTCGCCTCGACGGCATGCGCCGCGGAGAAGCGGTACGAGAAGTTACCCTTGGCCTTGTAGGTCAGGTAATCCAGTTTTCGGGAGTCGCCCTTCGAATTGTCGGGGAAGAGCCCCTTGCGCCACAAACCCTCGCGCCACAGCTTCGCATAGCCCACTTCGCCGCCCACGGTGATGCCCAAGCCGCCGATGTTGAAACCGTACGATGCCCACGCCCGGGTGCTGAGCACGTGGGCATAGTAATCGTAGCTGTATTTATCGCCCACCTTGGCGGCATGCGCATGGCCGTACTTGTTGTAATAGTCGAGGTTATTCTGGTAAGCCTCTGTATTCGAACCGAAATCGCGTTCGGCGAATTTGTCGATGTCGGCCCAATATTCGCCCCCCAGGAGATCTTTCACCTGCGAGTAGTACTCCGTACGGTTACGGCGCAGCGAAAGTCCGCCGTTGATCCTGGAATCGTCGCGGAAGATATGCGAAAAACTGGCCACGAGGTTCCAGTCCAGCTGATCGGTATGACGCTCCTCGACCATGTAGTTCGACCGCCGGCCGGGGCCGTAGATCTGCTCGTCGAGGGGATCGTTCTGGTTATAGTTGGTCTGGTACATCTGCTCCCAGTCGAAATGGCGGATGTTCTGGTAGTTGGCCTGCCAGTAGACCTGCTGCCATGCGGCACCGACATAGTTCTTGTCGAGTGCGAAATAGCTCGGCAGGTAACGGTAGTAGTCGGGGCGCGGGTCGGGGCCGTTCTGCCACGTCAGTGCCGAGTAACCGTTCTTGCCGAAGCGCAGTGCCGTGGCCAGCTCCAACTTCGAACGGTCGGAGATGTCGAACGTGTAGTTGAGCATCACGATGGGTTCGTGGTTATTACGCACGCGGGCATTGCGCTTCTTGCCGTCCTGCCAGCCCCAGTTGGGGTTGTAATAGTTGTTGCCTACCAGGTCATAGGCCTCCTGCGTGGCGGCCTGCTGCGCACCGCGTTCGGTGGGGGCACCCAACAGGGTCAGCGCCAGGCGGTGGCGCTGGCCGAACTGCTTTTCGACGGCGGCGAAATAACCGAACGCATTGTAGTAAACGCCGTCGACATAGGAGTTGCCGCCCTGGCGGGTCGAAACCGAAAAGGCATACGACCAGCCGTTGTCCTGATAGCCCGAGGCATAGGTGACCATCGCACGGAAACGGTACATCGAATTGCCGTTCACGAGGCTGGCACGCAACCCCTTGCGCATCTGCGACGGGCTGGTGATGATGTTGGTCGTACCGCCGATGCCGCCCAGCCCGACATCCGAGGCCACGATCCCCGAAGTGACTTCCTGGTTACGTGTGGCATCGTTCAGGCCGCTCCATAGCGACCAGGGCGTATAGCCCGTGAGGGCGTCGTTGAGCCGGATGCCGTTCATGTAGACGTCCTGGTACTGCGAATCGTAACCGCGGACGTTGAAGCGCATCTCGCTGAACTTGTAGGAAGCGATGTTGTTGAAGATGTCCTTGGAGGCCGAGAGTGACGTAGGCAATGCCTGCGCATCGTCGACGGTCTCCATGTCGAACTCGGCGAACACGGCGTCGTCGATCATCTGCCGGGGTACGTCGGGCACCAACACGACCGCATTGATGTCGCGCACCTGCGAGCCGACGCGCACGGCGATGGAGAGGGGTTCGAACTCGGGGGTCTCGAACTGCAGCGAGTATTCGCCCGCAGGGACATTCTCGATGAGGAAATTACCCCGCTCATCGGACATCACGGTCACGTCGCCCGGCGTCATCGTAACCTTCACGCCGTCGAGGGCCACACGCCCCGCACGCGAAACGACCCTGCCCCTGACGCCGCCGTCCTGTGCAAAGGCGGTCAGCGTGGTGACGGAGAGTACTAAAATCAGTAGAATTTTGACTTTCATAGACTATGTAGCTAAATTATTTGGCAAAATAGATATACACCGGGAAGTGGTCGCTGTAACCGCCCTGGAAGTTGTTTCCCACATAGGTACGCAGCGGATAACCTTTGTACTGCCCCTCCCGCTGCACCATGTAATGCCTGCGGAAGATGTTGCCGTAGTACTTCGAACCGGGAGCCTTGCGCAGTTGCATGCCGTCGTCGCCCGAGACCATGTTCCCCGAGACCACGATGTTGTCGAAGAGGTTCCAGGCATCGCCGTAGGCGAGCGTACCGATCCCCGCACGCAGCATGTCCCCGAAGGGATTGTAGAAATCGCCGGGTTCGAGCTCCTTCATGCGCGTTCGGGCACCCAGGCCTTCGGCCATGCTCGGATCCGTAGGGTCGTCGTTAAAGTCGCCCATGGCAACGATCCGGGTCGCGGGGTCGGCTTTCAGCACCGAATCGGCGATCCGGCGCATCTGCTCCCCGACGGCGATGCGTTTGAATTCCGAAGCGTCCTTGCCGCCCAGCCGCGAAGGCCAGTGCGCCACCATGAAGAAGAAGGGTTCGTCGTCGATCCTTCCCCACATCGTCAGGATGTCGCGGGTCTTGAAATTGGGGAGCGACGGCACGACGGTTTTCACCGGATAGCTGCCCTCCAGTTTGAAGACTTCGGGGCGGTAGAGAAAAGCCACGTCGACGCCGCGCGCCTCGGGCGAATCGTAGTGCACGATACGATAATCGGCTGGCGCCAGTTTGGGCGCCGCCACGATATCCTCGAGCACGGAGCGGTTTTCGACCTCCGACACGCCGATCACGGCAGGATAGACCTTGTCGGCAGCCGCAAGGTCGAACAATACCCGTTCGGTGTTGCCCAGCTTGCGGTTGTACTTGGCCGAGTTCCACTGTTTGGGCCCTTCGGGGGTGAACTCGTCGTCGAGCACCTCGGGGTCGTTGATCGTATCGAAGAAATTCTCCAGGTTGTAGAACATCACCTTGTAGGGCTTCTGCGCGAAGCACGCCACAATGAATGCCGCCAGCAACAGGGTGAATATCAATCGTTTTTTCATCGTTCTGAAATTTTAAGGTTTTACAGTCCCCACGAGGCGGCGTCTTTCTGCGCCTTGACGGCGGCAGGCACCGAAGGGAAGAATTCGAAACCCGTGAGGCTTTCGACCTCCGAAACGCTTTTCACCCAGCTCCTTGCAGTCCCCTGTCCGCCCGCATTCTCGACCCAGAACCCGATGGACTTCAGCTGGTCGGCCGGATAGTCGCCCAGCCGGTCGCCCGCCTGGCGGACATTGCCCTTGACCGTGCGGACGAACACCTTGAAATAGTAGTTCGGCACGGGACACTGCTTGCCGTCGATATCGGGCGTGGCAAAGGTGCTGCCGGGATTCCAATAGGCACCCGTGACGACATAGAGCGTATCGGAGCACATCCAGTTGTCGCGCGCCATCTTCTCGAGCGCCGCCCAGGGATTCTGGTTCAGGCTGGAATTCTGGGGCGTCATGTTCGAGAAATAGAAGGTCTGTGCCTGCATCGTGGCATTCCCGCTGCGGTCGGCGTTGGGGATCTGGTGCCCGCGGTCGAAATTCCGTGCCGGATAGCTTTTGGTCAGGTTGGCCTGGTACTCGGCGGCGATCTTGGGGTCGTATGCCCAGGTTTCGACACGCCCCGAACCCGTGTAAGCGCTGTGGAGCGGATAGGCCACCCACCAGGCGGCGAACTTGGTCTTGTCGAAGCACATCGTAAAGTTGCGGGCGTTGTAGGTTGCACCCGTATTCTGGTTGCGCAGCAGGGCGAAATGCGTCACGTAGACATACGCATCGTCGGATTTCCGGGCCGGGATTTCCGGCCAGACAAGGTTATGGCCCGTCTGGTAGACATCGTCGGCTGCCGAGGTGCTGTATTGTGTGAGTTCCAGTTCGAGGGGCGCCTGCCCGTCGAACGTGAAGCGGATCATGGCATGCCGCTCTCCCCGGGTGTCGTTCGGCCAGTAATAGACATACTGATTGCGAGCCGCGAGGCTCGTTCCGGCAACACCGGTCTTGACGGTCTGCCCGCCCGGAGCCGTACGGTTGAACGAAACCCAGTCAGCGCCCGCCGTGATCTCGGCCCTCCACGATGTCCCCTCGCGGCCGTCCACGATCAGCACGGCAGCGCCCTCCCGGTCGGGGTGCACGGTCTTGGTGGGATCCCACTCCACGCGGAAGACCCCGGAACCCGAATCGGAGTCGTCACTGCAGGAGGTGGCGGCGAAACCCGCCGCCACGACCGCAGCAACCCCGAGGAGCGTTCGTATCAGATATTTACGCATCCTCTTCATATCAATAGACCTGTACGCCCAGCACGATGGCACGCCCCGTATTGCGATCCGATGCCGCCGTGAAGTCGGGCGACGTGGAGATCGTCACGGTCGATGCGGCGGTCAGCCCCGTGAGCTGGAAGGTGTAGTAATCGGAATCGGTCACGTCGGTGAAGGTGAAGTCGTTGCCCGACCCCGTGGCACCGGCACTGGCCGTGATCGCATGGTTGTCGGCACCGCTCACCGCACCGCCGTTGTTGACACGGATGTAGACCGTGGCGGCCTTGCCCGTCCATGCCACGGCATAGAACGAAAGTTTCTTGTCGCCCGTGAGGGATGCTCCCAGCGCCTCGGAGGTGAATACGCCAGCAAGGCTGCTCGTACCGAGCTTGAAACCCGTAGCAGGCTGGCCGTCAATGGTCGAGTTGGAAGGATAGTAACGGTCGGTCGTGCTGGTGGAAGCCGGGATGAACTGGCTCATGGAGGTATAGATGCCCTTGGTATCGCCGCCCGACCCGGCCGCGAACTGCGTGAGCGTAACCTCGCGGCTGTTACCGCCCGCAACCGAGACGGTCATCGTGCGTACGATGTCGTCGGAAGTCGTGTTGGGAGCCGGAGGCGTGACGGTAACGGTGGTACCGTTGACGACGGCCGTGAAGGGCGCAATCGCATCGTTATCGACCGTCAGGGCGTTCGACCCGAGGTTGACGACCGTAACCGCGACATTCTTGGTTACCGTCTCCTCGGCACCCCAGGTCAGCGACGCGGGGTCGACCTCCGTAATCACGGGCGTCGAAGCATCGACCTTGAAGTCGGCGACATCCGCCGCGGACTGCGGGTAGAGCTGCGCCGCACCATCGTAGACTTCGGCCACTCCGGTCAGCGAACCGGCCGTCACGGTCGACGAGATCAACTCGCCGCCCCATGCGACGGTCTTGTAGGTACGCACAGCCAGGTCGCCGCTCCCGTCGGTAAACAGGCGGGTCGAATAGTTGGCTGTACCGCTGTACCACATCTCGCCGGCCTCGCCCTTGAATGCGAGCCCCGTGACCTTCACGTTCATACCCATATAATCGTTCGAATTGAACTGCGCGAGGGTGACGGACGGCACGACCATCTGCACGGGCGACGAGTTGTCGACCGCGGTCGTTACCTTATTGATCTTATACAGGCCGTAGGAGTTGTAGACCGTACTCGTCGCATCGAGGGTCAGCGTGATCCGGGCGCCGACCGGGTAGTCGGCGACGGTTTCGTACGCCGCATCGCCGAGCAGGATACCCGAACCGGCATCCCCGGTGTTATCCACGACGGAGATCATCTGGTAAAGGTTGCCGCCCGCGTCGTTGGCGGCGATATATCCCTGAACGGTCTGTCCCGTCCACTCTCCGAGCGAAGCCTCGGCGCCCGAAGCAGGAGCCAGCCCCTTGACGAAGGCAACGAATTCGGCAACCGTCTTGGGCTCGGCACTCGGCTTGGCGGCCTGCGCGACACGCAGGGTCAGCGGCGTGACGCCCTCGCCCGAGAAGGTGATGCTGCCCAGGTCTTTCGATGCGGAGGTTTCATTGGCTGCGGTCGCCGTGACGGTGACCGTACCGTTGTTATCCCCGCCCTGGGGTGAGATCGTGAAGCCGTCGCCGCTCATGGTGGCCGTCCACGCGATGTTGGCCGTGACGGTCACGGTCGCCGTGGCACCCGACGCCGAGCCCAGCACGAGGTTATCCTCGGGCGAGATGCTAAGCGAAGCCCCCGAAGCGACGAATGCGGCCACGTCCGAAGGCATGGTCGGGATGACCTGTATGTTCTTGAAATTCTGTTCGGCGGTACCGAGCAGGGCGCCCGTCTTGTCGGCGATCGTAAGGTCGGCGAACCCGGCGGCATCGGTAGCCGTAGCCATATAGCTCTGAACGGTCTCGCCTCCGGCGGCATCGAAACGCACGACGCGCTTGGCGGAAGTCGCCCACGCCTCGCCGACGAACGACGACTGCGGCGTGAGGTTCGTGACCCGGACATACTGCCCCTGGTAATTGCCCTCGTTGAGCGTCGCGGCCGAAAGCGTCGGCACGGCCACCTCGACGGCAGGATCGTCGGAGACGGTCACCACGACGTTCTTCAGCTCGCGCAGATTGCCGTAGGGCGCATACTGGGCGGCCGACAAGTCGAGCGTAACCTTCTTGCCGACCGGATATTTCGCGCTGTTATCGCGGGTAAACTCGGTCGTGCTGTAAAGGATGATGGCCGAGTTGGGCAGCGTGATGTTGTCGCCGACATAGAGCTTGCCGAAATTATTGCCGCCCTCGTTGTTGGCGAGGATCACGGCGGGAATCGTCTTTTGGCTGTAATTCAGCTCTTCGGTACCGCTTTCGAGGCTCGGCCACGTGTTCTTGATGTAGGCCACCAGCGCGCTCACCTCGCCGGCCTTGGGCGCCTCGCCCTGCTCGATGGTGACCTCTTTCGTCCAATAGGCGCCATATGCGTTCTTCAGGTTGAACGAGAGCTTGGCGATACGGCCCACGTTGCTCGCGGGGATGGTGAATTCGACGGTACCGTCGCCCGAGCCCTGAGTTGCGGAGGGCGTAACCCAGTCGCTGCCCTCCAGCACTTCGAGCGTCCAGGGGCGGTTGCTCTTTACGGTGAATGCGGAGGCGCCTTCCGGGGCACCGTCGGCATTGAACGTGAGCACGTCGGGGGTGACTTCGAGATAAGGCATCCCCTTGTCGTCGTTATCGTCCACACATGAGGCCAGGGCCACGGCGGCAAAGAACACCGTGCCGGACAATAACTTCCAAAAGTTCGATTTTTTCATAGAAGCGTTTATTTTAGACAGGAATGAATGAATTTCCTAATTTCCTGTATATCCGCTTCAAATCGAATGCCAAGGAATGCCTTTCAACCGCCGGACGGCTCCGGCAGGCACAAAAAAATATATCCCGCAAGCGGGATATATTCAGCGGACGGGCCGATTGATGCCACGTCCGGTCGTATGGCGCGCGTCAGCGTATTCTATCGGCGGCACGTACCATCAGTTCGTCGCGAAAAACAGCCCGTGCAGCGAGGTAGGCGAACAGCAGGCACACGAGCGGCAGTGCGATGGCGGGCCGGAAACCCTGCGTATGGAACGAAAGTTCGGAAAAAACCCGCCAACTGAGGAAATAATAGGCCGCTTCCATAACCGCAGAACCGATCAGCAGCACGATCTCCACGACACAGAGCCGGATCTGGAGCAGGCGGCGTTTGAACAGGAAGATCGTAATGAAAGGCAGCACGCAGGCCAGTGCCAGCACGACGCCCATGTAGACGGTCGACTGTACAGCCTCTCCGGCCGAGGTCTGCAGGGAAAAGGCATAGAGCCGGAACTCACCCGCGTCGCCCGCGAACCAGGCCAGCGGGGCAAAGAGCGTAACGGCCATGAGCGCCGTGACGATGAGCAGATGGAGTGTTTGGATTCGTTGTATCATAATTATTTACAAAGTTTTATCAATCAGGTATTTATTCCTGTCCGACGAACTCCGGTTGATGAGCTCGCCCAGGAACCCCGCCAGGAACAACTGCACGCCGAGGATCACGGCGAGGATCGCCAGGTAAAAGAGCGGCTGATCGGTGACCGGGCGCAGCGACAGTCCGTGTACCTGTTTCCAGATCTTTGCGGCGATGATCCACACCGTAGTCCCGCCGCCGATAAGGAACATCAGCGTCCCCAGACTGCCGAAGAAATACATCGGCGAGCGGCCGAAATGCGTCATGAACAGCACGGTGATCAGATCCAAGTAGCCTTTCACGGTACGTTCGAGGCCGAACTTCGAGCAGCCGTATTTGCGGGCGTGGTGCTCGACGACCTTTTCGCCAATACGGCGGAACCCGGCCTGCTTCGCCAGAATCGGAATGAAACGGTGCATCTCGCCGTAGACCTCGATCGACTTGACGACCTTGCGGCGGTAGGCCTTCAGCCCGCAGTTGAAATCGTGGAGTTTGATGCCAGAGACCCGGCGCGCCGTCCAGTTGAAGAATTTGCTCGGCCAGCGTTTGCCGACCGGGTCGCGGCGCTTCTTCTTCCAGCCGGATACCAGGTCGTACCCTTCTTCGAGGATCATGCGGCGCAGTTCGGGAATCTCGTCGGGCGAATCCTGCAGGTCGGCATCCATCGTGATGACGACCTCGCCTTCGGCTGCGGCGAAACCGCAGTACAGGGCTGCCGACTTGCCGTAATTGCGGGCGAAGCCGATGCCGCGGATCGCCGGGTACTTCTCCCGGAGCGATTCGACAACCTCCCAGGAGCCGTCGGACGAACCGTCGTCCACGAGGATCACCTCGTAGGCATAGCCATGCGACACGGCAACGCGGTCGATCCATGCCACCAGTTCGGGCAGGGACTCGGCCTCATTGTAGAGTGGTACTACGACGGATATGTCCAGTTTATTATTCACGGTATGTCCCTATTCGCTTAGCGGGGTATCGAACGGTTTGGGCGCACGCGACAACACGCCTGCAATGATAAGGCCGAAAACGGCACCGAACAGGATGCTCACGAAAGTTACGGCCCACAGCGTTCTTAAAAAAGAAGGTTCGGGGGTATTCTGTATCTGGTCGAACATCTGCGACAGCATGGATTCCATGTTGGCCGGCACCCCGCCGTTCCGCCCTATAAAATCGGATAATGCGGCTGTGGTACGCTCCGTATAGTTGGCGTAACCGATGAAAAAGTGCAGGTAAAGGTATTGCACGATACCGACGATGAGCCCCGCAACGGTCGAAACGGAGAGGATGTAAGCATACCCCTGCCCGAAGGAGAAACCCTCCTCGGCGGTATACATCATCGAATACCGGCGCGTGAAACGGTGCAGCAGATAGTAATGCAGCACGACGACGGCAATCCATTCGATTGCGTACAGGCCGAAACTGGCCGAAATCTGCAATCGGGTTTCCAACATGAACGAGACGGCCAGCAGGGCGCCTATGATCGCGCCGTACTTGGCGACATCTTTCCAGAAATTCGTTTTTTCCATATACTGTTTATATTAATCTCATTGCAGTTCCCCTTTGCCCTCGCGCAGCACTTCGGGCTCGTCGCCCGTAAGGTCTACGACCGTCGTGGGAACATTGTCCCCCATGCCGCCGTCGATCACAAGCGCCACGTCGCGGCCATAGCGCTCATGAATCAGTTCGGGATCGGTGGTATACTCCACGACCTGGTCGTCGTCCTTCACCGATGTGGTGACGAGCGGGCAGCCCAGTGCGGCGACGATGGCGCGGGATATGGCGTTGTCCGGAATGCGGATGCCGATCGTACGGCGCTTTTCAAGCGCCTTGTCGGGCACGCGCGAGGATGCCGTGAGCACGAACGTGAAGGGCCCCGGCAGGTTCCGTTTCAGGATCCGGAACGCCGTGTTGTCCACACGGCAATACTCCGCCACCTGGGCCATATCCCCGAAGACCACCGAAAAAGCCTCGGCATCCCTACCCTTCATCCGCCGTAGGCGTTCGATGGCCTTGGGCGAATGGAGCGAACAGCCGAAAGCATAGACGCTGTCGGTCGGATAGATGACGATCCCGTCGTGGACGAGCACGTCAACCACCTTCTGCAATTCCCGCTCCGAGGGGTTCTGTTCGTAGATCTTCGTAAGCATCAGGACAAATGTACGAAAAATTATTTAATCTTGCGCCGGTTCAGTTCGGCGCTGTAAGCCCGGGCATTGGCATTGTGCTCGCGGAGCGTCCGTGCGAAGTTGTGGTAGCCGTCGAACGTCGCCCGCGCACAGAAGAAAAGGTAGTCATGCTCCTCGAAATTGAGCACGGCGTCGATGGCGTCGATGCCGGGCATGCAGATCGGCGAAGGCGGCAGCCCCTTGTTCCGGTAGGTATTGTAGGGCGACTCGTATTTCAGGTGTTTGTGCAGGATGCGCCGCAGCCCGAAGTCCTGCATGGCATACTTGACCGTCGGATCGGCCTGCAGGGGCATCCCCTTGCGCAGGCGGTTGACGTACACCCCTGCGATACGGGGCATCTCGTCGGTCTTGCGGGTCTCCTCGTAGACGATCGATGCGAGGGTCATGACCTCGAGCCGGCTCAGACCGCTGCGTTCGCGCAGGGCGTCGCGCCCGGGCGTCCAGAAACGGTCGTACTCGCGCTTCATGCGCTGCACGAACTCTTCGGGGGTCACCGTCCAGTAGAACTCGTAGGTGTTGGGGATGAACATCGAAAAGAGCGTCACGCTGTCGAAACCCACGCCACGCGCCACTTCGGGCGAGGTCAGCACCTGCATGATCGCCGTGGAGTCGGCGTCGATCTGCCGGGCGAGTTTCTGCGCGAGCTGCGCCGGAATGCGGGCATTGTTGATCGAAACCCGTACAGGGGTTTGAAGCCCCAGTTTGAGCATCCGCGCTACCCGGATCACGCTCATCCCGGGCTCCAGCACATAGTGGCCGGGCTTGAACGTCTCCGGCAGGTTGATGCGCCGGGCATAGACACCGAAAGCCCAATGGTGCCTGAGCCGGGGCAGCAAGGAATCGGTGAGGCTTTGGTAGTCGGCACGGCTGCCGATATAGAGGTCGCGCCCCGCGCGCACGGCATTCCCGTAAAATTGCTGCCGCAGGACAAAACCCGTGACAAGCAGGCACGCAAGGCAGGCGAAAAGGATATAGCGAAAAGTTTTTTTACGCATCGGGCCGAAAATTTTTGCAAAGATATAAAAAATTCCTACTTTTGTGCCCGGGTGAGTCTTATACGACCAGCTCCCACAGAATCCCCCAGGCGAGGAATCGAGCAAGGGTATGTGGTCGTAGCGGTGCGATATAAGGAGCTCACCCTTTTTTTGTTATACGGTGCCCGGGTCACATAGCCCCGGGCACCGCTTTTTTGCTCCATCGCGGCATGAAAAAACGTCAACGAACAAACCTGCCGCCGGCATAAAATCCAATCGTATTGTGTTGCCGGCAAAAAAAATGCATACCGGATGCAGCAGCCGGCCAGTGCATTCCAGTAAAGGCATAAAAAACGGGACGAAGACGTCCCGCGCGGCATGATTCCGGTATTTTATTTCGAATAGGCGATCAGCAACTGGTTGACGACGCTGACGAAAACATAGCAGATGACAAAGATGGAAATCCCGCGCCACCCCTTCATATTGGCCGAGACGAGGTAGGCGAAACAGCCCCAGACCATCGACCAGGCCATCGAGACCGACAGCAGGATCACGATCAGGTTATACCCTGCGAGCTTCATCACTTCGCAGGCGCTGCGGGGCTCGCAGACAAGCCCTCCCAGCCATTTCGAAGGCACGCTCAGCACCCCGAGTATGACGATCGTGGGCAACATGGCAAAAAGGTTCGTGGCAAAGATATCGACTGCGCGGATACGCGACGGCGAGAAGAGCAGGGCCAGCACGTAGAGCAACAGCGAAAGGGGAATCCACAAAAGCAGGTTCGAAGAGAGGATCGTGACGATCTTCGACAGATCGTCCCCGACAGGCCAGCTCACCGCCGTCAGCAGGCAGATGGAAAAAAGAGTCCCGGCAAGGCCCCAGCCGAGCGCTTTCCCGGTAGAAAGGTATTCAAACGGGTTAAGAATCCTGTTCATCGCCTTCGAATTGATTAAGTTGAGCAATTATGTCGTCCAAACGGTTGCGTACCGTAGGGTAACTGAGCCCTAATTTCTGCGCCATCTCCTTCAGGGAGCCGCTGCTTTTTACGAAATCGAGCACGAATTGCTGGTCGGGAGCCGAAAGCTGCATCATCACCGGGAGGTTGTAGTCGCCTTCGATATGCGTATCGCATCCGTTGCAATGCATCGCTTGTACGCTCAATCGTTTACCGCAGGAGGGGCATATCTTGGGGAGGTTCTTCAGTGCCATATAAGTTCAAAAAGTTGTATTTATGCCATATCAGGTTTCACAAAATTAATATATTTTTTCAATATATCACACAAATGTGCAAATTCCTGCAAAAACCGACGGCAACAGCAACAGCTGCGCGTCACAGACCGGAGGTGGGATTTCAGAAGTTGGCTTTCACCCCGACCGTGAAATTTGCCCCGTATTCCGGATACCACGGGTATTGGTACAGGCGGCGGTTGATCAGGTTACGGCCCTCGGCGAAGAGCGTAATGCGTCCCGAAACCTTCCAGTCGAAATTGACCCGCAGGTCGGCGGCAAAGGGCACTTCGACACTGCCGAAACTCTCCGCCCCGGATGCTGCATCCAGCTGGTAATCGGACCATTTACGAGTGCTTTGCAGCCAGATACCCGCACCGAACGAAATCTTGCGGCCGTCGTAGTGGGCGGAAAAATTGCCATCGAAAGCCGGGGCACCGTTATGGAGTTTGGTCTCGTCGTCGTTATAGATATAGCCGTGCACGCCCAATTCCGTCCGGAAACTGCTCGCGGGACGCCACGTCACCTCGCCGTTGAACGACAAGACGGTTTGGCGGGCCATCGACGGCAGCATGGTCAGCCCGGCGGCAAGAATATCGCTCCCCTGCACGACATCGGCACTATACCAGTAAAGGTGGTTGTCACGGATCGAGAACCCGGCATAGGCCCGGTAGTCGAACTTCCCGCGCCAGATACTGCCCCCGATACCGAAGCGGCCGTTGTAATCGACCGAACTCTTAGTCCCGAATACGGGATTCAGCAAATAGGGATTCAGCTTCGTAAGCGAGCGGTAGCTGTTGTCGTCGACGCTCCCGTCCATCTCGAAGAACGGGCACAACCCGTCCGTACCGAGGTTCAGGTTCAGCCGCACGAAGGGGAGGATGTAGTTCTCCGCCTCGACGGATTTAATCTTGTCGTGGTAATAGTCCGCACCCGCTTCGAGGCGTACTACCCCACCCTCGATACCGTAACGCAGCGCGGCATGTATCCGTTGCTGGTTATATTCGTCGAGGGCCTTCTGTCCCGCAAGGCGCTCGTAGCCCACCTCGGCAGCCAGGCGGTGACGCCCGAAACCGCGGGCGATCTTCGCATGGGTTTCCAGTGTGGTCTGGCGGGCCTTGTCGTTATAGTCCGGCCACTCGGAATGGTCGAAAAACATGCCGCCCCGGATGGCGATTTCGAAATTCACGCGGCTCAGATCCTGGAAATCGTCGCCGAAGCGCACCGCGATGTTCGCATCGCCGTAATCGGCCATCGAACCGGGTACGGCATCGGCAGAGAAGTCCGGCGCGAGGTACATACCGTAGCGGTGGTATATGCGGTTCTCGTAGGAGAGGTCGCCCTCGAGCACGTGGCGGCCGAAATATTTACCCGCAGCGGCGCCGATACGGTTGAGCATCCGCGTCGAATTGTTCTTGACGCCAAAGTCGTTCCCGATCTTGGAATAGCGCCCCTCGTGGTTGACATAGCCCACCACATACCCCGTCCCGGGGTTCTGGCTCGAAGCATAGAAATCCAACACCGAATTGAACGGGTAGCCCATCCCGGCCTTGAGGTAGAAAGGCAGCGGGCGGTTGAATTCCCAGTAGGTTACCGTCGCAGGGCGGATCGGCCGCGTGGCGAGGGTCGTCTGCAACGACAGCGGTGTGATCGTATAGTCGATCTCGGGACGCATCTTCACCGTGTCGGTCATGTCGGGCACGACGGCGAGTTTCGACGCCCCCTCCACACTCGGCACATAGGCCTTGGTCACTTCGACCCGTTTCTCGACCTGCGCGCTCGCGCCCCAGGGCAATGCCGCCATCAGCGCGGCTACAAACAACATGCGTTTCATCGTCAGTTCAGTTTTGCGATCCGTTCCTTGGCTTCGTCCACGATCCCGTCGTCGGCAGGCGAATAGCCGTCCGCGACGCTCTGGTAGGTCGCCCGCGCCTGGAAATTGTCTCCCTTGCGGACATAGACGTCGCCCAGCAGGATGAAGGCCTTGGCCAGCCAGTAGGCCTGGGGTTCCCGTTCGGAATAGGCGAATATCGCCTTCTCGGTCTTGTCCATATCGCCCTTTTCGAAGGTGTCCTCCAGCACGTAATAGGCGGCGGCGGAACCCTCCTTCGAGCGGACGTCCGCGGCCAGTTCCCTGTAAAGCTTCACGGCATCGGCACGGCGATCCTGCTGCCGCAGCAACTCCGCCCATGCGAATTTCGATTCGCGCAGCGCCCCGGCCCCGGCATCGGGATGCGCGGCGACATCGGCAGCCATCGCCTCGATTTTCGAAGCGTCGCCCCCGGCCAGCGTGGCGCGCACGTAGCCCGTCATGGCATCCTCGCGCCCGGCCACCGTCGTCGTGACGTCGTACAGCTTGCGGAATGCGGCGGCGGCCTCGTCGTAACGCTTGTCCTCATAGGTCAGCTCCGAAAGTTTTTCGAGCACCGTGACCGAATACTGGTTCGTACCCTGCCCGGCCAGTTCGGTGAGGGTTTCGATGGCATCGCCGCGCTCGCCCGTGCGGAGGTAACAGTCGCTCAGGAAATAGAGAGCATCGTTCAGGTAATACCCCTTGGGGTAACTCCTGACATAACTGCGCAGCGACTTGGCGGCAGCGTCGGTCTGCCCGGCCAGGTAAAGTTTTTGGGCGGCGGCGAACGACAGCGAGTCGCGCGACACGGCTGTCAGGTCGCTCTCCATGCCCACCCTGGCGGCATAATCGAAATAGTCGTCGACCTTGCCGTCCGAGACATAGATCTCGCGGATACCCTGCATGGCCCCTTTGGCTTCGGACGACTGCGGGGCCGTCTCGACCACCATGTCGTAATATTTCAGCGACTTTTCCTTGTCCCCCAGGTTGAGGTAGGCGAGCCCCAGGTCGGCAAGCGCCTGTGCACGGCGCGGCGACGAGGGATAGTCGGCAATGAACCGTTCCAATTGTCCGGCACCTTCGGCATAACGTTCCTGCGCGATATAGGAACGGCCGAGCTCGTACGAGGCGGCATCGACATAGTCGCCCTGCCCTGCGGCAACGATCTGCCGCAGCGCCTGCAGCTTGGGCTCCGTGCGCCCGAGGATGCCGAGCGTCACGGCGCGTTTATACTGTGCGTAATAGCGTTCGGGGGTGTTCAGCGCAACGGCACGGTCGTAATCCCCTACGGCCGCTTCGAATTCGCGGTCGGAATAGCGGATGTCGCCCAGCCGGTTGTAGGCATCGGCGCGGTAGCGGTCGCGGGCCGGATAGGCTTCGAGGAACTTCTCGAACGCACTGCGCGCTCCGGCCATGTCCTTGCGCGAGAAATCGCAGTAGCCGAGGTTGTAGAGCGCCATGGCATATTCGTCCTCGCTGCAGGGGGCACGCTTCAGATAGGCGTTGTATTTGGCCGCAGCGACCGTATAGTCGCCCTGTGCGAAGGCGATTTCGCCCTGCCAGAAGGAGTTGAGCGCACTGTATTTGGGGCTGACATTGATGGCCGCGGATTCGGCCAGGTAACGCTGCGCGGCACGCATGTCACCGGCGCTGTACGCCTCCAGACCGCGGAAATAGGTGATCTTTTGCAATGCGGCACGGATGTCGGCATCCTGTGTCGGGAAGGATTTGATGGCCCGGTAAGCCGCGTCGTAATCGTTCGAATTGTAGTAGGCCGCGATCAGCAGCGAACGGGCTTCGCCCACGCGCGGAGAATCGGGATACTGTCCGACATAGCGCGTCAGCACGTTGATCGCGCCGTTGAAGGCACCGCCGCCCAGCTCGTATTGCAGTTTGCCGTAGTTGAACAGCGCGTCTTCGGCGATCACCGGATCGAGCTTGTCGTCCGCTGCCATGGCGAACGCCTGCATGGCGGCCTGCTTGTCACCCGCACGCAGATAGCAGTCGGCCAGGTGGTACGAGGCATTCTGCGTCAACGCATCCTCGGCACCGCAGGCCTTGCGCAGGAACTCCGCAGCCTCGGGATAGCGTGCCGTGCGGTAAAGCGAGAAGCCCATCAGATAGCTGCCGTCACGGTCGAGTTCGCCGCCGGCAGCCGTAAAAGCGTCCAGATGCCCGATGGTCTTGTTATAGTCGCCCAGGTGAAACCACGATTCGGCGATGACGCGCTCCAGTTCCTGCCGGCGTTCGGGCACGGCGCGGCGCACCAGTTCGTCGCCGTTCTCGACGACATAACGGTAGTTTCCGTCGCGGAATTCGATCTGCAGGAGGTAATACGGCACCACGGCACGGTAGGCATCGCTGCGCTGCAAGGCCGTGAAGCCCTGTTTCGCACGCCCGTAGCGCCCTTCGGCATAGTCGATATAGGATTTGTAATAGAGTGCATGGTCGGCATATTCGCTCTGGGGGCCGATGCGGTCGAAATAACCGAAAGCCTTGTCGTAACTGCCTTCGGTAAATTCGACATAGCCCATGCGGATGTCGTACTGCTCCTTGCGCGAGCGGCTCAGCGCCTTGTAATCGGTCTTTGCGAAAGCCTCGCGGGCACGCCTCATATCGCCCTCGGCGCAATAGAGCGACCCCAGCGAAAACCGCACGTCGTTGGCGTAGACCGAACCGGGATAACGCGCCTCGAAATCGCGGAGCGCCCCTTCGGCATCGCGGCTGCCCAGTTCGACGGCACAGGCCGCCAGGTAGAAATCGACCGTCTGCGCAGCGACACGGTCGGAAGGCGCGAGCACGTCCCGGGCCCGGAGGAACTCATGCCGGGCATCGCTCCAGCGGCCGTAGTCGAACAACGACCGTCCGCGCTCGATAAAGGTCTCACTTTCGGGCACCCCGGCCTGCACCCGCAGGGTGCATACCGCGCACAGCGCGAGGGTCAGCAACAAGCTCAGTTTTTTCCGCATACGCACATAAATTCTTACAAAGGGCAAATATACGAAAATTTGCCTTCCCCGCATACCCCTGCCCCAAATATACCGGTATAAAACCGGAACCGACACCCCGGCGGCGCCCGGGAAGGTTTGCATCTGTCGAAAATTATCCATACCTTAGCCGGGCCGTTACGTCCTTAACTCACCCAAAATGAAATTGCGTCTCTTCCACCGTAACAAGCCCGCCGGAATACAGGTTCCGGCCGTATGCGACACGCTCAGCCGGGTTTCCGTCGCCTGCATCGAACTGACGCCCGAAGGGGAATTAACGGATATCAACATGCAGGCATACAAGGTACTCCGCCTCGGGGGGGGGATTTTTCCCATCCGCTGAGGATTTCCGACCTGTTCTCCGTCTGCCAATACCAAAAAGACCTTTTGCCCGCTATTTTCGAGGGGCTGCAGCAACACAGGGACTGCGGCGACCTGCCGCCGCGGACGTACATCCGGCTCCGCAGGCACCAGCTGAAATTCCACATCGAAGGCCGCTTCGTCGGCCAATACGACCGGCACAGGAAGTTGCGCCGGGTCGTGTTCCTGTTCCGGGACACCGAGGAGGAAATATCCCGGAAGTTCATCCTCGACACGGCGTTGTCGCAGACGAAAATCTTTCCGTGGTTCTTCGACCCTGACAGCAACCTGCTGACCATCGACCGACGCTGGTTCGCATACCTGGAGCTCCCGAATGACGGCGACACGATCAGTGCCGAAACATTTTTCAGCCTCGTCCACCCCGACGATCGGAAAGCGCTGTCGCAGGCTTTCGCCAACCGACTCGCCGGCGAACCTGCCCCCGACACAGTCACCTACCGGCTGCGCCGCGGGGACGGGACTTGGGAATGGTTCGAGGAGCAGTCCGTCTCCCCGGGCCGGACCGCCGACGGTTTACCCTACCGCATCGCAGGCATCTGCCAGAGCATCCAGGCCCACAAGGAGGTCGAAGGACGCCTGCGCGAAGCCCGCGACAAGGCCCGCGAGAACGACCGGCTGAAATCGGCGTTCCTGGCCAACATGAGCCATGAAATCCGGACGCCGCTCAACGCCATCATCGGCTTCGCCAACCTCGTGACATGCGACGACGTCCCCTTCAGCGAAACGGAAAGGCAGGAGTACAGCCGCCTGATCTCGGCCAACGGCGACCAGTTGCTGCGCCTGATCTCGGACATCCTCGACCTTTCGAAGATCGAGTCGAACACCATGGAGTTCTGTTTCGGCGACCAGTCGCTGCACACGCTGCTGTCGGATATCTACCAGTCCCAACTGCTCACCATGCCCCCACAGGTCGAACTGAGGCTCGAACTCCCGCAGGCCGACACGACGATCCGCACCGATGCCTCGCGGCTCAAACAGGTCATCAACAACCTGATAAACAACGCCGCGAAGTTTACCGACAGGGGCAGCATTACATTCGGGTACCGCACGGACGAGGGCGCGGGAGAGGTCGAACTGTTCGTCAGGGATACGGGGAAAGGCATTTCGCAGGAGCACGTGGGCCGGATATTCGAGCGTTTCTACAAAACCGACTCCAATGCGAAGGGCGTCGGGCTGGGGCTTTCCATCTGCCGCACGATCATTGAAATACTCGGCGGCGACATCTCGGTCGTCTCCGCACCGGGCAAAGACACCTGCTTTAAGATCGTGCACCCCGTCCACCGTACGGAAACGGCGGCGGAAACCGCGGGGGCATACCGGTAAGGTACGATTCTTGCCCCGCTTGCAGCGTTCAACATAAATTCTGTGACTTATGATCGAAAAAGTAACGCTGCAACTCTCCGGGGATGCGGACTTCACGTCCGAAGGCGGGCCCCGCTGCGAGGAGATGAACCCCAAGACACTGCTGCTCTATGCCGCGGCGAAATGCGTCGGCAAGACAGCCCTGATGATTATGGATAAGGAACGCTTCCGCCCCAAACGCTTCGAGATCGGCATTTCGGGCGAGCTCTCGGACGAAACGCCTCAATCCGAAAGTACCTTCAAATCGTTCCACGTGGTCTACAACATCGAATGCGACACCGAGGACGACCAGGCCAAGGTCGGCCGTGCAGTGACGCTGGCGCACGAAAAGTATTGCGGCATGATGCAGATGCTGCGCAAGGTCGCACCCGTATCGCACGAAATCGCGGTGGTCAGCACCGACGCGGTGAAAGCCTGACGCGACGGACAGGATATACAGAAACGGGGATTATCGAAAATCCCCGTTTTTTTGTACCCCCACAGGCAGGAAACCGGCGACGGCGTCCCGAAGAGGCGGTCTCGGCCATGCGGTTTCCGCAGCCGGAACAGGCATCCCCGCCGCGACGGCCTGCCGGGCAGGGCCTGCCTGCCGCCGCTCACTGCGCCGTGATGCGCAGGTAGTCCGATACCGCCACGGCATAGTTGTAATGAGCCTTGATTGCATTGGTGTAGAGCTGTATCCAGCTCAGCTGCGCCTGCAACACATCGAGGATCGTAGAGAGCCCCTCGCCGTAGGAATAGGTGCTGATGTCGAGGTTTTCGCCGGCGATGCGCAGGCTCTGCTCCGTGGCATCGACCTGTGCCCGGCTGTTGACCAGCGCCGTCCAGCCGTTCATCTCGTCACGCACGATATTGTCGTGCAGCAGCGCGGTGTTCCACTCGCTCTGCCGCTGGACGGCGCGTGCAGCACCCGTGGCGCGGCGGCGTTCGCCCCAATGGAAAATCGGGAGCGTGAGTTTCACGAACGCCGAGCCGTCGACCGTCGTGGCGCCCGTCCGGTTGGGGAAATACGGCTGCCACGAGCCGCCGATGCCGACGCTCACCTGCGGATTGAACGGCGCGCGCGCCGCCCGGATACCCGCGTCGGCCTGTTCGCTGCGCAACCGGGCAGCCATATAGTCCGGACGGCGCCCCAGCACCTCGTCGGGCAGTACGCGCACAGGCTGCGGCAGCGAATCGCGGATGCCCTGAGCAAGTTCCACCGCAAGGTCGGGATCCGTGCCGCGCAGGATGTTGAAATTGTGCAGCGCGACGGTATAATTCTGCTCGGCACTCACCAGCCCGTACTGCGCTTCGCTCAGACGGGCGTCGATCATTAGCACATCGCCCTTGGCAATGTAGCCCTCGGCGAAACGGCGGTCGACGACCTCCTTGAGCGAGCGGATTATGTTGACATACTGGCGCATGGATGCGGCATACAACTCCATGGCGGAGAGGTTCCAGTAGGTATACTCGGCCGCATAACGCACGTCGAGCTGCGTGAACTCCTCGTCGCAGAGAGCGATGTCGTAGCCCAGCTCGGCCTGTTTGTAGGCCGCACGTACGGCCCCGCCGCCGTAGACGGTCTGCACGAGTTGCGGAAGGACGCTGAAATTCCACCGCTCCACCCCGTCGTAGTGGTGTACCGTGGCGGTGAAACTGCCGTCGAGCGACAGCCGCGGCAGGTAACCCGTACGAGCCTGTCCCATGGTCTCGGAAGCCGCATCGCTCTTCGATGCGGCGACCTTCAGTTCCCAGCTGTATTCGGTCACGGCCTGCCGGTAGTCGCCGAGCGAGGTCTGGGCGGCGGCGGGCACGAAGGCCAGCAGTGCGGAGAGGATCAGATAATTCTTCATGACTTGCGGATATTGTAGAAAATGGCATAGACGACCGGCAGCACGCAGACCGTCAGCAGCGTGGCGACGAGCAGGCCGCCCATGATCGTGGCGGCCATGGCGCCGAACATCGAGTCGAACAACAGGGGCAGCATACCGAGGATCGTGGTACCCGAAGCCATCGCCACGGGGACGATTCGGCTGCGCGTAGCCGCCGTGAGGGCTTCGTAGGCACCCTTGCCTTCGGAGCGCAGCACGCCGATCTGCTCGACCAGCACCACGGCGTTCTTGATGTTCATGCCCACCAACCCCAGCAGTCCCAGCAGGGAGAAGAAGTTGAAAACCTTGCCCGTGACGGCCAGTCCGAGCACCACGCCGATGAAGATCAGCGGGATCATCAGCAGGATAACGGTCGGCTCGCGGTAGTTGCGGAAAAGCAGGAGCAGCACGATGAAGATGAGCACCATCGTCAGGGGCATATACCTGGCCAGGGCCGAGTTGGATTCCTGCTGGCTCTCCTGCTCGCCGAAAACCTTCATCGAATACCCTTCGGGGAGCACCACGCCGCGCAGAACCGAATCCCGCAGCGCAGCGTAGAGCCGCATGGTGTTGACCCCGCGGCCGGGGTCGCACTGCGCCTTCATGACCCGCTGACGGTTGTAGCGTTTCACCACTCCGACGCGGTATTCGAAGCGGAAGCCGTCGGTCGCCTGCTCGATGGAGTAGACCTTGCCGGCGGGGGTGAAAATCGGCAGTGCCTGCAGGTTGGTGAGGTTGTAGGTGTCGATATTCTCGTCCTTCAGAAGGATCGGCATGAACTGGTCGCCCTCGCGGTATTCGCCGAGGCGGTAACCCTGCGTGGCGATGGTGATGCCCTGCGCCATCTGGCTGCGGGTGACGCCGATACGCTGCCCCTTCATCTGCGAGTAGAGCGGCAGCCATGTCGGGACGCGGTTGCCCCAGCTGTTGCGGATGTTGACCGTGCCTGCCGTCCGCCACATGATCTCTTCGGCGGCCTGCGTCAGGCGGCGGAGCGTGTCGATATCGTCGCCGATAAACCCGAATTCGATCGCCGCATCGGGCACGGGCGAGAGTTTGAAAAGCGACGAGCGCAGCCACACGTCGGGGCACATCGCCCGGACATAGGCGTTGAAACGCGCCTCGACAGCTTCGGTCTGCTCCTTATCGTGCAGTTCGACGAGGATGTTCCCGAAATTGGGGCGCAGCGAAACGCTGCTGCTGGCCAGGTAGTAGCGCGGCGGCGTGGAACCCATCGTCACCGAGACGGTCTTCACCTCGGGCTGCGCATGAAGCCACTCCTCCATCGTGCGTAGGTTGCGTTCCGTGTCCCGGATATTGTACCCCTCGGGCAGCAGCACGTCGGCACGGAAATAGGGCTTGTCGAGCGACGGGAAGAAATTCTGGGGCATAAGACCCATTACCGCCAATGCCGCCGCAAAGAGCGCCACGACGCCTGCCACGACGCCCCACCGCCATCGCAGCAGGGCAGCCAGCAGGCGGTCGAAAGCGCGGTAAAATTTCGTATCGTAGGGATCGTGCGCGGCAGGGTTCACGCGGAGCATGAAGTCGCCGAAAAGCGGCGTCTGCGTCAGGGCCAGCACCCAGCTCAGCAACAGCGACAAGGCCAGCACGACGAACAGCGGCTTGACGATCTCGGCCACGGACGACGGCGCCAGGTAGAGCGGCAGGAACGAGAAAATGGCGATCAGCGTCGCGCCGAGCAGGCTCCAGCGCGGGGCATTCGCCCCGTCGACGACCGCACGGCGCCGCGCGACACCCCGCAGCATGGCCTGCTGCGCGTTGTCGGTCACCACGATGGCATTGTCCACGAGCATCCCCATGGCGATGATGAACCCGGCGAGCGACGTACGGTTGAGCCCCTCGCCCAGAAACTGCATCAGCAGCAGCGTACCCCCGATGGAAAACAGCAGCGAGCTGCCGATGAGCACCCCAGCGCGGAAACCCATGACGAGCATGATGATCAGGATGACGATCGCCACCGACTCGGCGAGGTTCAGCACGAAGGTCGCATTGGCCTGCCGTGCAATGCGGTTTTCGGGATAAAGCACCGTAAGATCCATGCCGACGGGCATCTGGCGCGTAAGGCCGTCGAGCACCCGGGTGATCTTCTCCCCGGTTTTCACTACGTCGACCTGCGCCTCGGTCGAAATGCCGATGCCCACGGCACGGCGGCCGTCGACTCGCATGAGCGTCTGCGGCGGGTCGGCATAGCCTCGTTCGACGCGGGCGATGTCGCCCAGGCGGTATTGTTTGCCCGAGGCAGCGGTCAGCATCTGGTTCGAGATATCGTCGAGGCCCTTGTAGGTTCCGGCCTCGAGTATCTGTATCTGGAGCGCCCCGGCCTGTTTTTCACCGCTGTTGACGATGGTGTTCTGCTGGCCGATGGTCGCCACGATCGTTTCGGGGCGGATAGCGAAGTTGGCGAGCGCGGCAAGGTTGACATAGACGTTCACGACGGGCGTCTGCTCGCCGAAAAGACTCACCTTCTGCACGCCGTCGACCGTCACGAGCGCCGTCTTGATCCGCTGTGCCCAGTCGCGCAGTTCCGCCCAGGTGAAACCCCCGTCGACCGACAGGCCGTAATAGATACCGTAGACGTCGCCGAAATCGTCGGCCACGGTCACGGGCGAAGCCCCGGCAGGCAGCCGGGGCTGGATGTTGAGCACCTTGCGCCGCAGTTCATCCCACAACTGGGGTATCTCGGAAGCACGGGTCGCAGGGTCGAGTTCGACCAGCACCTTCGACAGCCCGTAATAGGATTCGGACGTGATTTTATGCACGAGGCGCATCGACTGCACCTCGCGCTCGATGGGTTCGGTCACGAGCTGTTCGACTTCGAGCGGCGTGGCGCCCGGGTAGGAGCAGACCAGCGACGCACTCTTGATGACGAATACCGAGTCCTCCTTTTTTCCCAGCGTAACGAAGCCCAAGGCTCCGCCCGCCAGCAGGATGAAAAGGAAAAACCAAACGACTTTTCTGTTCTTCAATGAATATTCGGGCAGGCTCATCGTCGCATCAGTTTAAGATTCTCACCCGTTCGCCCTGCCGCAACTGGTAAACCCCGGCCGTGACGACCCGCTCACCCGGTTCCACCCCGCTGTCGATCACGACCCGGTCTCGGCCGTACAATTCGCCCAGGGTTACGGCCCGGCGCTCGACACGGTCGCCGCCGGTCACCACCCAGACGTAAGTGCCGCCTTCGGCCGGGGCATAAACGGCCGAGACGGGCAGGGATACCGCATCCGTGACGGGATCGGCGCTCTGCATCGTGACCATGCACGACATGCCGGGCGAAATCGAATAACGCCCGGTGTCGACATCCGTAAGGCGCAGCGACACGGGGAACCCCGAAGCATCGGACGATGTCTTGGCATAGTCCTTCAGCACGGCGGGGAACTTGACGCCCCGGTAGTTGTCGAACTCGACCTCGAAGCGGGTCGAAGGCGACGAAAGGAGCGACAGGCCGCTTTCGGGCATGGTGAATTGCACTTTGGTCGTCACCGGGTTCACGACGCGAACGATGGACTGCCCGGCCTGCACGCGTTCGTAGTTGTCGACGAACTTGCGTTCCACGACGCTGGCGAAAGGCGCACGGAGCTTGGTCTCCTTGAGCAGGTCGAGGGAATTTTCATAGGCTGACTTGGCTTGTGCGAAACGGGTCTGGGCGCTTTCGAACTCCTGGCGGGATACGGCTTCGTGCTCCAACAACCGCTGCATACGCTGCATCTGCGAACGGGCCTCCTCGAAAGCCGACCGGTCGGCCGAAACCTGCAATTCGATATCCCGGGGATCGAGTTCGGCCAGCAGCGCCCCTTTCTTGACGCTTTCGCCCTGCGCGACGGGGACATCGAGCACCTGCCCCGGAAGCTTGAAGGCGAGGTTCACGGCGTCATCGGGCGTCGCCAGCCCTGCGAAGTCCTTGTCGATGACCGCCGCACCGGCTGCCGTGGTGACTTTGACGGGACGCACGGTCTCGGGCACAGGCTGGCGCCGGGCGCAAGCGCCCAGGAGAAAGACTACGATTAAAACATGGAAAGTTCGCATAATAAGAAAGTTGACTCCGTTCCCGGGGTCAACTTTCATACCACATGCCGCAAAATGTCCCTACGGACGAATATCGCGACAATTCTTTTTAGCACGGATCACGCCGTCCTCCAGCACCACCATGCCGTTATTGGCGCGCAGCATGGTCTTCATGGTCGAAGCGTCTATGTTATAGCACCGTACATCCCCCGAACCGAAATCGTGGTAAGTGACCCCGTACAACGGCTGCGGGGTAAGGCAGACGACGCGGGCCCCCTCCTCCGCGGCCCGCCGCACGACCTTGGCGAACCGCTTGGCGCAACCGCGCGGCAGGCGGTCGAACGACGTAACGCAGAGCAGGTACACGCGCCCAGGAGCAGTCACGATCTCCTCGGTCGCATCCCCTTCGGCATCGCGCAGGGAGAATTCGCTCATGAGCGGGCGGATGGCGGGCATCTCGTCCGTAGTCCGGGTATCGACCCACTCCCATTTTTCGGCATCCTGCCAGGCCGTGTCGTCGAGCGAAAACTCGCGCAGCTTGCCCGTCTTGATGTTGCGGTAGACAAGTACGGTCTCCGTTTCGCCGGGCTCGACGACCGGGGCGTGCATCCCCTCCCAGATATTGACCCCGACCTTATAGGGCAGGAAGTCGATCAGCGGCAGGTGGCGGTAGCAATAGTATCCCAGATACATCGTGAGGAAGAAAAAGGTGACGGTAAGCACGATTTCCAGGGGGTTGAAGGCGAAGATCTTGTCGGGGCGGTAACGCCACCAGACCACCAGAGCCATCGGCAGCAGCGCCAGGTTCTTGTAGAAAGTCTCCCACGGCGTCAGCTTCAGCGCCTCGCCGAAACAACCGCAGTCCTCGACGGGGATCACCGTAGCGCTGAGCAGGGTGAGGGCGGTGAAAAAGAGCATGGAAAGCACGGCGAAGATCGAGATCAGGCGGATACGTACCTTGAAGAGGAGCATACAGCCCATCATCATCTCGGCACCGCACAACCAGATCGAAAAGGCCATGCTCGCCCCCTGGAGGGATTCCATCCCGTAGATCGAGAGGTACTCGTTGACCTTCATGGCGGTGCCCCACGGATCGATGACCTTCGTGAAGCCCGACACGATGAACGTGCAGGCAAGGATCAGCCGGCAGACATTGGCCAGCAGTTTAAAGGCCCTGGACTTCCGCATCGGCTTCGAGTATTGGTGCCAGCTGGGCACATATTTTAGCAAAAATACCCTCCGGGGAATCCATCGCCCCCGCAGGATCGCTGCAATCGACGACCCGCAGCGCGGGGTCTTTGGCCGCGGCTTCGAGGTATACGCTGCGCACGGCCTGTTGCAAGGCGAGCGACGCCTCGTGGATGTCCTGTCCGCCCTGCAGGTACTCGCGGTCGTCGCCCTCGCGCAGTTCGGAGAGTTTGCGCTCGGTAAAGGTGAACGGCACGTCGAGGAACAAGGACACGTCGGGACGCGGCAGGCCGTTATGACAGAATTCGAGGTATAGGATCCAGTCGGCCAATCGGTTGCGTTCTTCTCCGGCGGGCAGCTTGGCGCACTGGAAACCCACGTTCGAATAGACATAGCGGTCGAGAATGACCGCCTTGCCCTGCGCGAGCCACTCCCTGATCCGGGAGGCGGCATCGGCACGGTCGCCCGCGAAGAGCAGCGCCACGAGGTAGGGGTCGACCTCACCCACACCGCCGAACTCGCCGCGCAGGAAACGGGCTATCAGCTCGCCGTAGACGGGCGAATCGAAACGCGGGAAGTGCACATACTCGCTCTCGACGCCCCTGTCGGCAAAAAACCGGCGCAACATGCGGATTTGGGTCGATTTACCGGCCCCGTCCAAACCTTCGAGTACTATGAACATAGGTTAATTCCGAATTATTTAAGTTTTTATCCTTCAATAAGTCGCCCGGCCCGCTATCCGCGCAGCATCCGCACCGCGCGTTCCACGCCGCCGGCCAGCGCATCGGCCTCGGCCAGCGTATTGTAGAGCGCGAACGAAGCGCGGCACATCCCCGTCGTGGAGAAATGCGTCATGGTGGGTTCGGCACAGTGCTGCCCGGTACGGACGGCGATACCCAGCTTGTCGAGGATCATGCCCATGTCGTAGGGATGCACACCTTCGACGTTGAACGACACGATGGCACATTTGCCGGGCGTCGTACCGTAAATCCGCAGCCCGTCGACGGCCGAAAGCCGTTCGGTCGCACGGTGCAGCAGTGCCGCCTCGTGCGCCTCGACCTCGGTCGGGTCGAAACGCCCGACGAATTTCACGGCTTCGCCCAGGGCGATGGCCCCGGTGAAATTGGCCGTACCGGCTTCGAACTTGAGCGGCACGGGGGCATAGGTGGTCTTGGCGAAGGTCACGGTATCGACCATATCGCCCCCGCCGAGGAACGGCGGCATGGCTTCGAGCAGCGCACGTTTGCCATACAGCACGCCGATGCCCGTCGGGCCGAAGAGCTTATGCCCCGAGAAGGCATAGAAGTCGCAATCCAAAGCCTGCACGTCGACACCGCCGTGCACGACACCCTGGCATCCGTCCACCACGGCGATCGCCCCCACGGCATGTGCCGCGTCGATGACGGGCCGCAGGTCGGGACGCGTTCCGAGTGTATTCGAAGCCTGCGTAACGGCGACGATGCGGGTCTTGTCATCCAGCAGCGACGGCAGCAGTTCGGTGCACAGGCGCCCCTCGTCGTCGAAGGGCAGGACGCGGATTTCCGCCCCCTTGCGTTCGGCGAGCATCTGCCAGGGCACGATGTTGGAGTGATGCTCCATCTCGCTGACAAGGATATTGTCGCCGGCACGGACGAACTTCTCGCCCCAGGCATAGGCCACCGTATTGAGCGAAGCCGTAGCGCCGGCCGTAAAAATGACCTCTTCCTTTTCGGCAGCGCCGATAAAGGCGCCGATACGCTCGCGTGCCGCCTCGTAAAGCGTCGTGGCCTCTTCCGAAAGATAGTGCACCCCGCGGTGTATATTGGCGTTAAGCCCGCGCTGCAGGTAATCGACCATCTCGATCACGGCCAGCGGTTTCTGCGCCGTGGCGCCGCTGTCGAGGTAAACCAGCGGCTTGCCGTAGACCTCGCGCCCCAGGATCGGGAACTCCCCGCGTATTTTTTCAACGTCGAACATCGTTATGATTTTTCCAGTTTGGCAACCACCGCTTCCATCGCCGCCTCGCACAGCGGTTCAATGTCGCAGCGGCGTACGACATCGCCCACGAAGCCCTCGATCTGCAACCGCCGCGCCTGGGCTTCGCTCAGGCCGCGCTGCCGCATATAGAGGATCGCCTCGGAATCCATCTGTCCCACCGTCGCGCCGTGCGAGCATTTCACGTCATCGGCATAGATCTCCAGCTGGGGCTGGGTCGTGATACGCGCCGTCTCGCTGAGCAGAATGTTGCGGTTCTGCTGCTGCGCATCGGTGCGCTGGGCGTCGGGCGCCACATAGACCAGCCCGCAGAACTCCCCTACGGCCGTGCCGCCCGCGACACCTTTTATATAAGAGTTGCTGCGGCAGTCGGGCACGTTGTGGTTCGTCCGCAGCCTGACGACGCAATGCTCCTGCCCGGCGGCGAGGAACGCTCCGCCCAACAGGCTTTCGGCACCCGGCCCGTCGAGATCGACCGTATAGGAGGCATTGGCGCTCGAAAGCTGCACCGCCGTGATATGGCAAAGGCTGCGGGCAGCCTGTTTCACGGTCACCTCCGCAAAGGCTTCGGAAACGAATAACTCGGTCAATACGAAGCGTGCGCCCTCCTCCAGCACGATCTCCAAGGCCGACACCTCGGGCGAAGTATGGAGCACGGCCAACCGCAGCGAAGCCCCCGCCGCGACCTCGACACGCATACGCCGGGGATCGACCGCAGCGAAAGGCTCGCTCTCCGCCCCGGCAACCCGGAACACTTCGCCCTCGGCCGTACGGAACCCGCGGATTATATCGTAAAGCGCCGTCATTCCCTGTAATCGTTAATCAGCCAGTCGTAGCCCTCCTTTTCGAGCTTGAGGGCCAGCGTCTTGTCGCCCGTATGGATAATGCGCCCCTTGTAGAGCACATGCACCACGTCAGGCACGATGTAGTCCAGCAGGCGTTGGTAGTGCGTGATGACCACCGTGGCATTCTGGGGCGTATGGAGTTTCGTAACGCCCGTGGCGACGATGCGAAGGGCGTCGATGTCGAGTCCCGAGTCGGTCTCGTCGAGGATCGCCAGTTTCGGGTCGAGCATCGCCATCTGGAAAATCTCGTTTTTCTTCTTCTCACCGCCCGAGAAGCCTTCGTTCACGGCACGCGACGTGAGCTTCGCATCGAGCTCCACGACAGCGCTCTTCTCGCGCATCAGGCGCAGGAACTCGGCGGCCGTCAGCGGCTCCTCGCCGCGGAACTTGCGCTGTTCGTTCACGGCCAGCTTCATGAAATTGGCCATCGTGACGCCCGGTATCTCGACCGGGTACTGGAAGCCGAGGAACAGGCCGAGGCGCGCCCGGTCTTCGATCGGCATGTCCAGCAGATCCTGCCCCAGGAACGTCGCCGAACCTTCGGTGACGGTGAACTTTTCATTGCCCGCGAGCACCGCCGCGAGCGTCGACTTGCCCGAACCGTTGGGGCCCATGATGGCATGCACCTCACCGGCTCCGACCTCGAGGTCGATGCCCCGCAGGATCTCCTTGCCGTCGACGGACGCATGCAGATTTTTTACGCTTAACATATCTTTTCCCTTTTTTATATCCGGTTATCCGACCGAACCCTCGAGGCTTATCGAAAGCAGTTTCTGCGCCTCGACGGCAAATTCCATCGGCAGTTTGGCCAGCACCTCGCGGGCGTAGCCGTTGACGATCAGCCCCACGGCGTCCTCGGTCGAAAGCCCGCGCTGGTTGCAGTAGAAAAGCTGGTCGTCGGAAATCTTCGACGTGGTGGCTTCGTGTTCGACCACGGCCGTGCGGTTGCGGCTGTCGATCACCGGGAAGGTGTGCGCGCCACACTTGTCGCCGATCAGCAGCGAGTCGCACTGCGAATAGTTGCGGGCGTTCTCCGCCCCCTTGGCCATGCGCACCAGCCCGCGGTAGGAGTTCTCGCTCCGTCCTGCCGAGATACCTTTCGAGACGATGCGACTGCGGGTGTTGCGGCCGATGTGGATCATCTTCGTACCGGTATCGGCCTGCTGGAAGTTGTTGGTCATGGCCACCGAGTAAAACTCACCGACCGAATTGTCGCCCGCGAGGATGCAGCTCGGGTATTTCCAGGTGATGGCCGAGCCGGTCTCCACCTGCGTCCACGACAGGCGGGCGTTTTCGCGGCAGATGCCGCGTTTGGTCACGAAATTATAGATGCCGCCCCGCCCCTGCTTGTCGCCGGGATACCAGTTCTGCACCGTGGAGTATTTGACCTCGGCGTCCTTCTCGACGATGATCTCGACCACGGCGGCATGCAACTGGTTCTCGTCGCGGCGCGGGGCCGTACAGCCTTCGAGGTAGCTCACGTAAGCCCCTTCGTCGGCCACGATCAGCGTACGTTCGAACTGTCCCGTCCCCGCCGCATTGATCCGGAAATAGGTCGACAGCTCCATCGGGCAGCGGACACCCCGGGGGATGTAGCAAAACGATCCGTCGGAGAAGACCGCGGCATTGAGCGCCGCATAGAAATTGTCGGTATAGGGGACGACGCTGCCCAGGTATTTCTTCACCAGGTCGGGGAAGTCGCGCAGCGCCTCGGAGATCGAACAGAAGACGATGCCCTTTTCGGCCAGCACCTCCTTGAACGTCGTCTTGACCGACACCGAGTCCATCACGGCGTCGACCGCCACGCCCGCCAGCGCCATCTGCTCTTCGAGGGGGATGCCCAGTTTGTCGAACGTGCGTTTGAGCTCGGGGTCGACCTCGTCCATCGAATTGAGTTTTTTCTGCGGCTTGGGGGCGGCGTAATAGATGATGTCCTGAAAATCTATTTCGGGAATCGTCAGGTGCGCCCACGTCGGGGGTTCCAACGTCAGCCAGTGGCGGTAAGCCGCCACGCGCCGCTCGGTCATCCACGCGGGCTCGCCTTTCTTGGCGGAGATCAGACGTACCACCTCCTCGTTCAGACCCTTACCGATGGTTTCGGTCTCGATGTCCGTGGTGAAGCCGTACTTGTATTCCTGCTCTCCTATATTCTCCAGTATGTCTTTATCTTTCTCTGCCATTATGAGCGAAATATCACACAAAGGTACAAAATCTAAATGCAATTTCATAATACGGCAAAGCAAATCCGACACCAGAGCAGGCAAAACGGCAAAAAAGAGATGTGAATTTTCGACGCCCGTGCAACGGATGCCGCTGCCGACAGGCCGTATCGGCGGGACGCAGCCTTCGGCCACGGGGGCTCCATGCCGCGGGGCCTCCCCCGGCAGAATGCAGGGCGAAAACTTTTCTCCGGTTTTTATTTGGTAATTCCCCTTTTTTGATTTACTTTTGTCCCGCTTAACGATAGCAATATTTAGTTTTAGCTGCCCGGAGAGTTGGGTGAGTGGCTGAAACCACCAGTTTGCTAAACTGACGTACGGGATTACTGTACCGGGGGTTCGAATCCCCCACTCTCCGCAAAAACGAGCGAAACCCCTGCAAATATCAATTTGCAGGGGTTTCCATTTCCGGGGTGCCGTCCAACGGAAAAAAGGAGAAAACCTCGGACAAACTCCGGTATGCCGGGCTTGGATGCCTTCAGCAACGCCCTTCCCCATCGCGGTACGACCTTTGCAGCACACTTTCCAAAAAAAGAACCGATGAAAAACACCGACCAACACCATCCGTCCTGCCGGCAAGAGGCAGCGCAGGCCGACGTAAGACAATCGCAAGGCATGCAGGAAATCCCCGTCACCCAGATCACCCCGGACGACATACTCGCCGACGGCGGCCCCATCACCCCTGCCACCGAAGACGGAACGCCTACGCAGCGGCAAATAGAGCAGGACGTGGTGAGCGTCAATCCCTCGGCTGACAGCATGGAAAGCCGGGGTTGAATTTCCCGTCCGGGTTTTCCCCGTCGTTCTTACAGGTTTCCGGCGGTGCTTTCCGGACGGAAACCGGATTGAAACATCTATCCCCGAGGCCGAAAAATTTGAGAAAACGGGCGTAATTTGTTATATTTGTGATGACAACCCATATATTCGGAACATTCAGTCGCAAATATACAACATTCAGTCCGCAAATGCGGCATCGGGGATATGACAATCGAAAAACTGGACGGAACTTCGCCTCGCCTCTACACACTCGTCGCGCCTCTGGTCATGCGGCGCAGCGTATTGCGCCAGAACAACAACTATCCGTTCTGGACTTCGCGTTCGCATACGTGGTTCGTCGCCTGGGAAGGTGAAAATGTTTACGGATTCGTGCCGGTGGAGATTACCGACGGCGGGATCGCAAGGATCAACAACTACTATGTCTCGGGCGACAACCCGCAACTGCTCGCGCGGTTCCTGCGGGAGGTCGTCCAGTATTACGGCCGCGACTATACGATACGTTCCGTCACGCTGATCCGCCATGCGGAGATATTCCGCACCGAGGGATTCGCCGCAATCCGGGAATGGAAGCAATACGTCGCGATGCAGTACGACAATAAACGGCCGCAGCCATGAATGTCTACGAGCGGACACAGCAACGGCTGAAAACCGTCTTCGAGCTCTTCGACGACATCTATGTCTCCTTCTCCGGCGGCAAGGACAGCGGCGTGCTGCTCAACCTGTGCATCGACTACATACGGCGGCACCATCTCAAACGCCGCATCGGAGTATTCCACATGGACTACGAGATACAGTACCGCGACACGGTCGACTATGTCGACCGGACGCTGGCCGCGAACGCCGACATACTCGACGTCTACCGGGTCTGCGTGCCGTTCAAGGTACAAACCTGCACATCGATGTTTCGGCATTACTGGCGCCCGTGGGAAGAGTCCAAGCGGGAGCTGTGGGTGCGTGAGATGCCTGCGGGCTGCCTCACGCACCGCGACTTCCCGTTCTTCAGGGACGACATGTGGGACTACGAATTCCAGAATTGCTTTGCCGAGTGGCTCCACGCCCGCAACCGGGCGGCACGCACGTGCTGCCTGATCGGCATCCGCACGCAGGAGAGTTTCAACCGCTGGCGCACCATATACAGCGACCGCAACCACCACCGATTTTCGGGCAAGCGGTGGATACGCCAATGGGTCGGCGGCGGAATCTGCAACGCCTACCCGCTCTACGACTGGCTCACGACCGACATCTGGACGGCGAACGGCCGGTTCGGCTGGCCCTACAACCACCTTTACGACCTCTTCTACATGGCCGGCGTGCCGCTGGAGAGCCAACGCGTAGCCAGCCCTTTCATCTCGCAGGCGATTTCGAGCCTGCATCTCTACAAGGCCATCGACCCGGACACGTGGGGCCGCATGATCGGCCGGGTCAACGGCGCCAACTTCGCGGCGCTGTACGGCCGGACGGCTGCCACCGGCTGGCAATCGGTCAAGCTGCCGAAAGGGATGACCTGGGAAGGTTACATGCATTTCCTGCTCTCGACGCTTCCGGAGCGGACACGGAATAACTACCTCGAAAAGCTCTCCGTAAGCATCCGTTTCTGGCGCGAAAAAGGCGGGTGCCTCCCCGACGAAACCATCGCAAAGCTGCAAAAGGCGGGTATCCGGATTGAAATCGGCGGCAAGAGCGCCTACCGGACGGACAAACGTCCGGTGCGCATGGAATACCTCGACGACATAGACCTTCCGGAATTCAGCCGGCTGCCAACGTTCAAGCGGATCTGCATTTGCATCCTGAAGAACGACCATGCCTGCAAATACATGGGATTCTCGCCGAACAAAAGCGAGACGCAGCGCCGAAATAAAATCATGGAAAAATATGAATCGTTACTGCAACCCTCCGACAAAAGCAACGTACCGGAGCCCTGTCTATGACGTCAGAGCCGTGCCGGTGGAGAAAGTCGTGGCGAACAGCTACAACCCCAACGTCGTAGCCCCGCCCGAAATGAAACTGCTGGAGCTGTCGATCTGGGAGGACGGCTACACGATGCCGTGCGTTTGTTATTACGATGCCGAAAAGGATCTCTACGAACTGGTGGACGGTTACCACCGCTACCTGGTGCTCAAGCGGTCGAAACGCATCTACGAACGGGAGAGGGGCCTGCTGCCCGTGGCGGTGATCGAAAAGGACATCTCGAACCGCATGGCCTCGACCATCCGCCACAACCGGGCGCGCGGCACACACAACGTAGAACTGATGAGCGAAATCGTCGCCGAACTGACGCGGGCACAGATGTCCGACCAGTGGATCATGCGCCACATCGGCATGGACCGCGACGAACTGCTGCGCCTGAAACAGATCACGGGGCTCGCCGAACTCTTCGCAGACAAGGAGTTCAGCCCCGGCGATACCGAGGACGAGGCCGTGGAGCCCGCCAGGATCATGCGCTGAGCACCGCGTCACGACGTATACGGGACGGTGGAGAGGAACCGGCATGGGATACGGCCCGGAATATCCGCACCGGGGCGTGCGGCGCCGCACGCCCCCGCCCACAGCCGGATTCGAAGCCCTGCAAAGGAGCATCGCCGCTCCCCGGGCATGGAGCGAATGCCAGCGGGCAAGGCCGCAGGAAAAGGAGCCCGAAAAAAGTTCCGTAACCGGAGCAGGCGGCCTCACGTCGTCCCGGCGACAGCGACAGGGCGCTGCCGCCGGCAGCAGGGAAAACCGGCAGCAGGGAAAAGGCCGCCCGCGAATTTGCGCCCCGGAACATATTATGCGGACATACCGGAGGTTTGGAATAGTTATTGATGACTTTCGCACCACAATACAAAGTTCCGAACCCCAAGATGTTAAAGGAAGGATTTCTTTTCACGTTCATATCCGCCTTCATGGCGTTGTTTCCGGTGGCGAACCCCGTCGGTGCGGGCTTCCTGGTCAACGGGCTTCTGTCGGGGCTGGACGATGAAGACCGCAAGTCGATCATCCGGAGGATCATCACCGACTATCTGCTCGTCGGGCTGGGCAGCCTGGCCGTCGGGCATTTCGTGCTGACGCTCTTCGGGCTCTCGCTGCCGGTAATCCAGCTGGGCGGCGGGCTGCTGATCTGCCGCACCGCCCTGCAATGGCTCAGCGACTCGGACTCCTCGGTGGGGCACGCGCAGGGCAAGGATGTCAACCCGCTCCACAAAATAGCCCTCGAATCGCAGGTCTTCTACCCGATCACCTTCCCGATCAGCATCGGCCCGGGCAGCGTCTCGGTCATCCTGACGCTGATGGCCTCGGTGAGCATGAAGGACGGCTGGGCCAAAGGGCTGCTCTCCTATGCGATCATCGCGCTGGTAGTCGTGCTGATGTGCCTGATCCTCTACCTGTTCCTGTCGCAGGGCGAGCGCATCATACGGAAAATCGGCACCAGCGGCAGCATCGTCATCAACAAGATGGTCGCCTTCTTCACCTTCTGCGTCGGCGTGCAGATCGTCGTGACGGGCATCGCCAAATTATTCCACTTGCACCTATAACCGAAAACCGAGCCGGCAATTTCGCGCGGACACACGAACTTGCCGGGCGCGCAACCCGTAGAAACTATTTATTTTTCTTATTTTGCGGATCGAAATAAACCATGTAACTATGTCATTCTGGTCGCGACTCTTCGGCCCGGATCACAAGCCCCGGATGGGCGGGTTGGAGATTTTCAAATACATCGGCCCCGGACTGCTCGTCACCGTGGGGTTCATCGACCCCGGCAACTGGGCTTCCAACCTGGCCGCAGGCGCACAATACGGATACACGCTGCTATGGATGGTGACGCTCTCGACCGTGATGCTGATCGTATTGCAGCACAACGTCGCACACCTGGGCATCGCCACGGGCCTCTGCCTGTCGGAAGCGGCATCTGCATACCTCAAACCCGCATGGTCGCGCCCGTTGCTGGGTTCGGCCGTGCTGGCGTCGATCTCCACCTCGCTGGCCGAAATCCTGGGCGGGGCGATCGCATTGCAAATGCTGTTCGGCGTACCGGTGCGCATCGGCGCGCTGCTGGTGCTCGTGTTCGTGGTCGTCATGCTCTTCACCAACAGCTACCGGCTGATCGAAAAATGGATCATTGCCTTCGTCTCGATCATCGGGCTGTCGTTCATCTACGAACTGTCGCTGGTAACGATCGACTGGCCGCAAGCCGCCCGGGCATGGGTGACGCCCTCGTTCCCCGAAGGTTCGATGGTCATCATCATGAGCGTATTGGGCGCAGTGGTAATGCCCCACAACCTGTTCCTACATTCGGAGGTGATCCAGAGCCGCCAGTGGAACCTGAGCGACGACGCGGTCATCCGCAGACAACTGCGCTACGAATACGCAGACACGATCTTCTCGATGCTGGTGGGCTGGGCGATCAACAGCGCGATGATCCTGCTGGCCGCAGCGACCTTCTTCGCGACGAAAACACCCGTGGAGGAGTTGCAGCAGGCCGATTCGCTCCTGCAACCGCTCCTGGGGCGAAGCGCAACGCATATCTTTGCCGTCGCCCTGCTCTTCGCGGGGATCTCCTCGACGATCACCTCGGGAATGGCCGCGGGCTCGATCTTCGCCGGGATATTCAAAGAGCCCTACGACATCAGGGACAACCACTCCCGGACGGGCGTGATGGTTTCGCTGGTCGTCGCATTCCTGATCATCCTGCTGATCGGCGACCCGTTCAAAGGACTTATCTACTCCCAGATGATACTCAGCATCCAGCTGCCCTTCACGGTCTTCCTGCAGGTACACCTGACCTCTTCGGAGCGTGTGATGGGCAAATACCGGAACTCGCGGTTCACCAAATACCTGCTCTACGGGATCGGGGCCGTAGTGACCGTCCTGAATGTAATGCTGCTCGTCAGTTTCTTCCGGTAGGCGCGGCACGGCGTCCGGCGAGGATATGCGATATATGTCCCCCGGCAACGGCTGTGGCAGCCGCTTAGGCACCGCCCGGGCAGCTGGGTGAAATCAAAAAAGACGATTGAGACCTCGAATAAGCCCGTTTATCGGGGGAATTGCCGTTGTGCAATCATCGGATTTTTAGTAACTTGCCACGATTTTACGGGCTGCCCGTAAAACCAAGAGCGCTTTCACGCACCAACACATTGTATTATACGGCGTTACAATACACGACACTATATTTTAATGCTGAAAAAGATCATCAAATATACGCTCCGTGCGCTGCTCGTTGTCCTCGTCGTCCTGATACTGGTTCCTGCCCTGCTCTACATACCGGCCGTACAGGATTTCGTTCGGAAGCGCGCGGTCGGCTATGCCTCGCGGGCGCTCGGGATGGATTTGTCCGTCGAACGTCTCCGGCTCTCCTTTCCGCTCCGGTTATCGGTGGACAACACGCTGCTGGTCGACAAGGCCGATACGCTCCTCAGCTGCGGCAGGCTCTCGCTGGATGTCGCCCTGTGGCCCCTGGTTCGGAAAGAGGTCGTCATCCGGAGCTTCGGGCTGGAGCGGGTCGCCGCCCGCTACAAGGATTCGCTGGCGGGCATGGACATGCGCCTTTCGGCGGGCCTGTTGTCCCTGGATGCGGCCAAGGCCGACCTCTCGGCAAATACGGCAGGCATCGCCAGCCTCGTCCTGTCGGATGCCGATGTCCGGCTGGACATAACGCAAGCGGCTCCGAAAGAGGAAGCGGACAGCACGGCCGCACTGCCGTGGACGATCGGCATCGGGAAACTCTCGGTGGGCAACCTGGCTTTCGGGATGCGGACGGCACCTGCCGTATCGGAACTCTCCGTCCGCCTGGCCGAAGGCACGGTGGATGAATGCCGGGTGCGGCTCGACAGCCAGCAGGTATCCGTGAAAAGCGTACTGCTGAACCGGGGCGGCTACTCCTACCTGACAGGGCCGGCAGTGCCCGGAAAAGAGAAACAGGAGGCAGCTCCCGCGCCCGGCGGCAGCACGCCGTCGCTCCCCTGGACGGTTCGGGTCGGCAGCGTCGTGCTGACCGGCAACCGGGCGGAATACGGGCTGCTGAACCATCGTCCCGCAGCGGGATTCGACCCGTCGTTCATCGCCCTCTCGACGCTCGACCTGGCGGTCGATTCGATCTACAACCGGGGTGCGGACATAGCCCTGCAAATCCGCCGCATGGCGTTCACCGAGCGCAGCGGGCTCACGGTGAGCGACATGACCGGGGACATCGGCATGGACGCCTCGGGCATATCACTTGCCGGCGTCACCCTGAAAACGCCCTTTTCCCGGATCGAGGCCAACATCTCCGCCGGGGAGGGGATTCTGGCACTGGCTCCGGATTCGCCGCTCAAGGCAGACCTCATGGCCGACGTGAACACCAAAGACCTAAAATACCTCTATCCGGCGCTGATACCGCCCGTGCTCGACGGACGTATCGTCAGCCTGGCGCTCACCGCAGCGGGGACGCTGGGCGACATCGGAAAAGCCGGGCTGGACATCTCCTCGCCCGGACACGTCGCATTCACGGCGGACGGGGCGGCGAGAAACGTGCTCGACCCCGGCCGCATGGAGGCTTCCGCACGGTTCGAAGGCGATTTCAGGGATATGGCGTTCCTCGAAGCGCTGTTGCCCGACTCCGCCCTGCGGCGGCGCATAGCGATCCCCGACCGCATCCGGCTCCGCGGAACGGCCGGCGCAGACAAAGGGGCGTTCTCGGCCGCTTCGACGCTCTCGGCCGACGGCGGGGAGATAGCCCTGCAAGGCCAGCTGGATACCCGCAGCGAGGCCTATGGCATCGAATTACGGTGCGACAGCTTCCCGTTGAACAGGTTTTTGCCGGCCGATTCGCTGGGCCTTATAGACCTGGTGCTGCAGGCCGGGGGCAGCGGATTCGATCCGCTCCGGGCGCAGACCCGGGGGAACATCCGCCTGCAGGTTGACCGGGCGGAGTTCCGCGGCAGGGATTTCGGAGGCGTGGAGCTGAACGCAAACCTCGAAGGAGGACAGCTTTCCGGCCGCCTGTCCGACCGGGACGAGGCACTGCGGCTGTTGCTGCTGGTCTCGGGCACGCTGACCGAACGGAAACAGGAAGTCAGGCTCACGGGCAACGTCTTTGATTTCGACCTGGCAGAGCTGGGAATCTCCCCGCAGAAAATCGGCGGGTCGTTCGCGCTGGAGGCCGGGGCGTCCGCCTCGGACGCCGGCAGCTATACCGCCCGGATAGCCCTGGACAGCATCGAGGTCAGAACCCGGCACCGCACAGACCGCATCCGTCCGACGAGCCTGTCATTGAGCTCCGACACGACGGCGACGCGGGCCAGACTGGCATCCGGCGACCTGTCGCTGGCATTCGTCTCTCCCGGGCCCGTGGATTCGCTGGTTCCGGCCCTGACGCGGAGCGCCGACATACTCGCACGGCAGATACGGGCACAAAGCGTCGACATGGAAGCCCTGAAACCCGCATTGCCCGATTTCAGCCTGCGGGTCACGGCCGGACGCGAAAATATCCTGAATAATTTTCTGAAAACAAAAAAGGTGTCGTTCGGCGCGCTGGACATCGAAGGCGTGAATTGCGACTCCCTGCCGGTATCCCTCCGGATAAAGGCGGAGAGGCTGGCCTGGGGAGGCGTCGTCCTCGACACGCTGACGGCAGGCATCGCGCAGGACGGCCGCCGGCTGGATTATTTCCTCCGCACGGCGAACGTCCCGGGGAACCTGGACAACGTAGCCCTCGCAGGGCTGTACGGCCATGTGGCCGGAAATAGGGGCCAGGTAAACCTCTGCCAGAAAAACCGGGCGGGACGCGAGGGGTTCCGTTTCGGGCTGGACGTTGAATGGAACGACAGCCTGGTCAGGGCGGGCGTAACGCCGCCCGACCCGGTATTCGGGTACGAACCCTGGACGGTAAACCCCGGCAATTACCTCGTTTACAGGTATGGCAAAAGCATCGACGCCGACCTCGACATGAGGCACGGCGACCAGCGGTTCGCAATCCAAACGGTTTCCGGAGCGGGGGCGTCCGACAACATCCGGCTGGACATCGCGGGCCTGAACATCGGTTCCGCACTGGGGCTGCTGCCCTCCGCCCCGCCCGTCGACGGTGTATTGGGTACGGAAATGACGCTGGGCATGACGCCCGACAGCCTGACCCTGCGCGGCGACCTGTCCATCGCGGAACTGTCGTACGACAAACGGCGCTTCGGCAACGTCGACTTCGGACTCTATTACAAGCAGGATCAGGGACATATGGCCGATGCGCGGCTGACGCTCGACGGCGCCGAGGTACTGACCGTCCGGGGAGATTACCGCGCAGAGCGCGAAAGCCCGCTCGACCTCACGGCGACGATCCCCGGATTCCCGTTGCAGCAGGCCAACGTATTCCTGCCCGACGACCTGATCCGCCTGCGGGGCCGGTTGCAGGCGAAAATCCACGCAGGAGGCACCGCTAACCGGCCGAGGCTGGACGGGGGCGTGCACTTCGCACAGACCGAAATCCGCGTACCGATGATCGGCACGTCGTTCCGGTTGTCGTCCGACACGATCCGCATCGACGACAGCCGCGTCATATTCGACGACTACACGCTCCTCGCCCCGAACAGCAAGCCGCTGACGATCGGCGGCGAGGTCGACTTGGCCGATTTCAGCCGCATGACGGCCGACCTCGCGCTCCGGGCGTCGGATTTCCAGGCAGTCGACGTAGCCCGGAAAGAGGGGACGTCGGTTTACGGAAAGGCCTACCTCGACCTGGACGCGACGGCCAAAGGCCCCCTGGACGAACTCGTCGTCCGCGGGAACGTAGCCCTGCTGGGCGGCACGGACATCAATTACGTCATGCAGGACTCCCCGATGGACGTGAAGGAGCGTCCGCAAAACATCGTGACGTTCGTCTCGTTCCGGGAACTGGATTCCCAGGGACAGGAAGAGACATCGCAGGCAATACGCATCGGAGGCATGGACGTGCTGGTGAATGTCGACATCAACAACGACGTACAGGCGGCCGTAGACCTTTCGGCGGACGGCAACAACCGGATCGACCTGAAGGGAGGCGGCAACCTGACCTATACCATGAATCCGCTGGGCGACGTCCGCCTGTCGGGAAAATATGTGCTTTCGGGCGGAAGCGTACGCTACAATCCGCCCATCATCTCCCAAAAAATCTTCAAGATCACGCCGGACAGCTATGTCGAATGGATAGGGAACATCGCCGACCCGGCTTTCAACATCACGGCCGTGGAGACCGTACGTGCCAATGTCTCCTCGGACGGGCAGGACAACCGTGCGGTGAATTTCGACATCTCCATCAACATCCGCAATTCGCTCGACGACCTGGAGGTCAGCTTCGGACTTTCGGCCCCCGAAGACCTCACCATGCAGAACCAGTTGAATTCGCTCACGGCCGAGCAACGCGCCAACCAGGCTATGAACCTGCTGATATACAACACCTACACGGGCCCCGGAACCACGGCGAAGGTCAGCTCCGAGAACCCGCTCAACTCGTTTATCCAGAAGGAGCTGAACCAGTGGGCGCAGAACAACCTGAAGGGCGTAGACCTGAGCTTCGGCATCAACTCCTACGGCGAGGACGACCCCAACGGCCAGCGCACCGACTACTCCTACCGGTTGTCCAAAAACCTGTTCAGCAACCGCGTGCGCGCCGTCATCGGAGGCAAGTTCAGCACGGACGCCGACCCGTCGCAGAACCTCAAGGAGAACCTGATCGACGACATTTCGCTGGAATACATGCTGACCAAGCGCGACAACATGTATCTGAAAGTATTCCGCCATACCGGGTACGAAAGCATCCTCGAAGGCGAAATCACCGAAACGGGCGTAGGCTTCGTGATCCGGAAAAAACTGCTGAGGCTGGGCGACCTGTTCAAATCGACGAAACCCAAAGCGAAAAAACAGAAACGAGATGAGGCCGGCACACATTAGAAATACCTGCATCCTGGTTTGCGCCGTGTTGTCGGTAGCGGCCTGCTCCACCACCCGCCGGCTGGGGTCGGACGAGGTGTTGTATACGGGCGTGAAGAAAATCCGGATCGAACCCGACTCGGGCGTCGTGCTCTCCGCCGCAGCCGAATCGGCCGTGAAGGAACCGCTGTCGGTCGCCCCGAACAACCCGCTTTACAGCCCCTATATCCGCACCCCGCTGCCGATCGGGCTGTGGGCCTACAACTACCTCTACACGCCCAGGCAAAAGGGATTCAAATACTGGTTATTCAAACGGCTGGCCAAACAGCCCGTGCTGATCTCGAAGGTACAGCCCCGGCTCCGGACGAAGGTCGCGGAACAGGTGCTCGAAAATTACGGCTATTTCGGCTCGCACGCCGCAGACTCCCTGCTCTACCGCAAACACGGGCGGAAGGCAAAGGTGTACTATACGCTCGGCATAGCGCCGCCCTGGCACTATTCGAAGATCGCCTACCCGGAGGTGGACAGCGGCATGGAGCATCTCATGGACAGTCTCCGGGCCACGTCCCTGCTCCGCGTGGGGGCGCAGTACAACATGGACAGCCTCACGCTCGAACGCAAACGGATCTCCCAGCTGCTGCGCAACAGGGGATATTACTATTTCCGTCCCGAATACCTGGAATACCTGGCCGATACGACCTCCGGTCTGCGGCAGGTCGACCTGCGCCTGAACCTCAAGCCCAACCTGCCGGAGGTGGCGCTCAAGCCCTACCGGGTGGGCGGCATCACGGTGCGGCTGACGAACATCAAACCCGGCCCGACGGACACGCTCCGCCTGCGCAATGCGACGGTCATCGCCCAGAAGCCGGTGAAAATCCGCCCCAGGATCCTGTCCAGGGCCCTCACGCTCCGAAGCGGGCAGCTCTTCACGGTAGATGCCCAGAACCGCACGCAGACCGACCTCAACAAGCTTGGCATTTTCCGTTCCGTCAACCTGAGTGTCACGCCGCTCGACTCGCTGCGGGGCTCCGACACGCTGGACGTCGCCATCGACGCGCAGTTCGACTATCCGCTGGAAGCCGCCCTGGAAACGGACGTAACCTCGAAGTCGAACAGCTTCATCGGCCCCGGCATCACCTTCAAGGTCAGCAACAACAACCTGTTCCGGGGCGGCGAAGTCCTCGCCCTGAAACTGAACGGCTCGTACGAATGGCAGACGGGCAACAAAAACTCCGGCGGCCGTTCCTCACGGCTCAACTCCTATGAGCTGGGACTGAATGCGAACCTCAGCATTCCGCGGCTGTTGCTGCCGTCGTTCATCACGCGCAGGCTGAAATACCCCGGGAGCACGACGTTCCAACTCGGGGTCGACCTGATGAACCGCCCCAGCTTCTTCCGGCTGATCGCGTTCAGCGGCTCGGCGGGATACAATTTCCAGACCTCGCCTTACAGCCGCCATTCGCTGACCGTATTCAAACTCACCTACAACAAGCTGCTGCACACGACCGAAGCCTTCGACAAGACGATGGACGAGAACCCGGCCATCGCCATGAGTTTCCGCAACCAGTTCGTACCGTCGATCAACTATACCTATACGTTCGACAAGACCTACGGCAGCACCGGCAACCGCCGCTTCTACTGGCAGAACAGCGTCACCTCGGCCGGGAACCTCCTCTCGGGCATCCTGAGCCTGTTCGGCGAAAAACAGCCCCAGCACCTGTTCGGGAACCGCTTTTCGCAGTTCGTCAAGGAGGTGAGCGAAGTGAAGTTCTACCACCGCATCGGGCGCCGGAACAACTGGCTGGCGACGCGGCTGCTCGTCGGCGTGGGATATGCCTACGGGAATTCCGAGGTGATGCCCTACAGCGAGCAGTTCTACATCGGAGGCGCCAACAGCATCCGCGCCTTCACGATCCGGTCGCTCGGGCCGGGCAGCTACCGTCCCCCGGCCAACGACCGCAACGGCTATCTCGACCAGACGGGCGATTTCAAGCTGGAGGCCAACGTCGAATACCGCTTCGGCATCATGGGACGCCTGAACGGCGCCGTTTTCCTCGACGCCGGGAATATCTGGCTGCTGAAAAAAGACCCCAAACGCCCCGGTGCGGAACTGAAATGGAAAGGGCTGCTCAATGAAATCGCGCTGGGCACCGGATTCGGGTTGCGTTACGACATCAGCTACCTGGTCATCCGTGCCGACCTCGGAATCGGCATCCACACCCCCTATCCCAATCCCGACAAGACGGGGTATTACAACATCTCCAGCTTCAAGGATGGGCTCGGGTTCCACCTGGCGATCGGCTATCCGTTCTAAGGTGTGGGACCAGGTCACCCCTACGAATACGAACAGGCCGGCTGGTAATACCAGCCGGCCTGTTCCATATCTGTCTTTCCTTCTATGGCGAACGGATTTCCCGCCGCATGGACACCGAATCAGAAGACGAACTTTTCGAGTTTCATCTCGCCGAGCTGGTGCAGGCGCGGTACGAGGGTCGTGAAATGCGACGCCTGCTCGTGCGCGGCCAGCGCCTTGGCGTCGCTCCACGTCTCGCAGATCATCAGCACGTCATTGCGCGTAGTGCTTTCGAACAGGTCATAGGCCACGCAGCCTTCGTCCTTGAGCGAAGCCGCCACCAGTTCCTTGGCCGTATTTACCACTTCCTCGCGGTTGGAATCCGTCGTACGGATAAAAACATTCAATCGTATCATTTCGTTCTATTTAATTAAGTTTAAAAGGCTTTCACGGCCTCGACGGCCGCATCGTAATCGGGTTCCTCGGTAATTTCGGGCACGAGCTGGGTGTAGACCACCTTCCCCGCCTTGTCGATCACCACCACGGCACGGGCGAGCAACCCAGCCAGCGGGCCGTCGGCCATCAGCACGCCATAGGCGCCGGCAAAACCCGCAGCACGGAAATCCGACGCGGGAACGACGTTGGCGATACCCTCGGTCGTACAGAACCGGGACTGCGCGAAAGGCAGGTCTTTCGACACGGCCACGACGACCGTGTCGGGCAGCGAAGATGCCAGCTTATTGAATTTTCGCACCGAAGTCGCACAGACGCCCGTATCGAGGCTGGGAAATATGTTCAGCACGACGCGCTTGCCTTTCAGGTCACTGAGTTTCAGCGGGGAGAGATCCCCCTTTACCAATTCGAAATCGGGAGCCTGGGCGCCGGCCCGGATGAATTCGCCGTCGATATGCACGGGCGTGCCCTTGAATTTTGTCGTTGTCATCGTCTTTTTATTTTTCTGTCGTTTCATAAAACGTAAAACCGGCAGGTTTATTGTCCGGCAGGCGACATGCCGCCAACGGAAACCGTGCACGGATGCCGCACCACAAATTTAGTTCCTTTTCGGGAAGATTCCAACGGCTATTTCATATTCTTTTCAGGTTTACCGCCCAACTTTGCAGCGACTTAACCGGGTAAGAGCATATTTTTTGTATTTTTGCCCGAACCCGGCCGAAACGAAACGAAACAAAACGAAACAAACAGACAGACAAGACCGACATGAAAAAGACACTCCTTCTGCTCATGCTGACGTGCAGCTGCGCAATCGCTGCAGCACAGGAACGCTCGCCACTGAGGCAAACCGAATTCATCTCCGCCGATTCGCTCGAAGACGAACACGAACTGTTGGAGCGCATACGCAACATGCCCAACCTCGAAGTCGGCAAGGGCATCACGTTCCGTCCCAAAAGCAACTGGTTCTCACTGACGATGCGCTTCCGGATGCAGAACATGGTGGGACTCTCGTTCGACAAGGATTTCACGCTCACGAAAACCGATGCGCAGGTCAAGCGCCTGCGCCTGCGCTTCGACGGGTACATCTATTCCCCGAAACTGGTCTATTCGGTTCAGCTGGGATTCACCTCCTACGACACGGAACCGCTGCCCAACGGCAATATGAACATCGTCCGCGACGCAATCGTCTACTACGTCCCGAGTCCCAAGTGGAACATCGGGTTCGGGCAGACCAAGATCAAGGCCAACCGGGCGCGCATTAACTCTTCGAGCGCCCTGCAATTTGTCGACCGCAGCATCGTCAACAGCGAGTTCAACCTCGACCGCGATTTCGGGTTCTTCGGCGAATACAACATGCGCGGGGGCGAGGGCTTCAACCTCTCGGCCAAAGGTTCGGTGACGCTGGGCGAAGGCCGCAACTGGGGCAGTTCGTCCAACGGCGGGCTCGCCTACACGGGACGGCTGGAGCTCTACCCGCTGGGGCGGTTCAAGTCGAAAGGCGACGTGATGGAGGGGGATTTCGAAGGCGAGGAGCAGGTCAAGATACTCGTGGCCGGAGCCTACTCCTACAACCACAAGGCATCGCGCCTGAAAGGCCAGCGCGGCGCCGTCATGCCGGACGACGCGACCCGCAACATCGGCTCCTATTTCGCGGATTTCATCCTCAAATACCGGGGCTTCGCATTCTATACCGATTTCATGGGACGCAGCTGCGACCGACCGCTGTTCGACTCCCAGAGCAATGCCTTCGTATACAGCGGGCAGGGGCTCAACATACAGACCAGCTACCTGTTCGACAAGAAATGGGAGGTCGCCCTGCGTAATTCGACGCTCTTCCCCGAGCACGAGGTACAACCCTTTGCGGGGTACAAGCGCTGGAACCAGACGACCGTAGGCATCACCCGTTACATCATCGGCCACAGCCTGAAAGTACAGGCCGACATGTCGTACAACCACCGCAGCGAATCGTTCGACCCCGACTACAACCGCTGGGAAATCCGCTTCCAGCTGGAGCTGGGGCTCTGACCCGGCAACAGGAAAATACGAAAACTCCCGGCTATTGCCGGGAGTTTCTGTTTCGGGGCAGGAGCCCCGTTACAGGATTTTCAGCGCGATCCGCGCGCACGCCTCGGCATCGGCCAGGGCATGGTGGTGGTTGGCAAGGTCGAAACCGCACGCCGCCGACACGGTATGGAGCTGGTGGTTGGGCAGGCGGCTGCCGAACGTCCTGCGCGAGGCGCGGCACGTACAATAGAACCGGTAGCCGGGGTAAGGCATCCCGTACAACTCGAACACGGCGCGCAGGCACCCCTCGTCGAAGGGCGAGTTGTGCGCCACGAGCGGCAGCCCCTCGATGCGGGGTGCAATCTCGCTCCATACGGCCGCGAAGTCGGGCGCCTGGGCCGTATCCTCGTAGCTGAGGCCGTGGATAGCCGTGGTAAAACGGCTGTAAAAATTAGGACGCGGGCGGATCAGGCTGTAAAGCGTGTCGACCACCTCGCCGCCACGCACCACGACGACGCCCACCGAGCAGACGCTCGTACGCCGGCCGTTGGCCGTCTCGAAATCTATGGCTGCAAAATCTTTCATCGGTCAGGAGTGAATATCCGGGGCAAAGATACGGATTTTAACGCTTCCCGGTATCGCCGGCAACGAAAAAACGGCCGCCTTTCCGAGGGCGGCCGTCGTTTCTGCCGGAGCGGGTTATTCGGTATACTCGTCGTCCGACGTGTCGGGCGTAACCCACGAGTCGGCCGGCGTCAGCTGCTCGACTTCCGCCTCCGTCAGGAAGGCGTCTTCATCGAACATGATGTCGTCGAAATAGTTGACCGTGCACTGGTAAGCGCCGTAGTTGTATGTCCAGTCCTTGGAGTAGATGCCGAAGATGGCCATGATATCGCCTTTCGCGCCGTCGCGGACGACGGGATACTGGGCGAAACGCGAATAACCGCTCGTGCGCACCGTATAGACACCCTTCTTGTTGGTCGTCGAAGGCAGGGTGCTGTCATAGGTGAAAAGCACCGAACCGTAGAGGTTCGTACCAGCATTGCTGAACGCCCACCGATACCAGACCTTGTTCATCACCGGGCGGATGTCGGTATACATCCACGCGGGATAGATGTTCGACCCTACCGTCCCGTAACGGCACGTAACGCCGCGCAGGATCACCAGGCGCCCGAAATACTGCTGCCCGTTCTGGCCGAAGAAATCGTCGCAGTTGGCTTCGGTGACCTCGAGGATCTCCTTGCCCAGCTCCAGCTGCGTCTCCCCGCCGAGGAATACGCGCTTGCGGATCTCCGTCGGGTCTTCGATGTTCGAGTTGGCATAGAATTTATGTTCGCCCACCTTGTTGTAGGAATCGGTAGGCCCCTCGCCCAGCGACAGCATCATGCGGTAGTTGCCGATATAAAGGCCCGAGACCTTGACATAGACCCAGTTCGAGGGGATCGTACCCGTGGCCTTGTCGAAACGCCCCATCGGATAGGTAAAATAGAGCCCCGTGGTGAGCTTCACCTCGATGGCACCCGAATCGTCCACCAGGTAGAGCGACTTGTAGACGTTGCCCTCCTCGTCGCTCGACTGCACCTTGCCCTTGATGTAGTAATCCAGCCCGTCGGGCGACTGGCCGATCTGTACGTACTTCGTATCGCCCCAGCTCGAGTTGCTGCCCGTACCGCCGAGCGACTTGTGCTCATCGAGGAACATCTGTTTCACATCGGCGATGGAGATATGCTTCATCCCCGCGAAATCCTCGTCGGTATAGACTTTGGCGGGCTTCGGCGCATCGAAATCATTATAGCACCCCGTAACCGCAAACATCACGGCCAGCACGGCACATAACTGAAATATCTTTTTCATAATCGTCATATCGTATTAGAAGCGGAAATATACATTCAGGTAATAGGTCGTCCCCAGCAGGTAAAAGTACTTCGAATCGAACGGTACGTAGTACTGGATCGGCTGGGCGGCCGCACCCTCCTTGTTCACATAGGTACGGCGCGAAAGGCGCATCTGTTCGTAACCGCCCGTGCGGATCGTCTGGTCGTTGAGGATATTCTTCACCTCGAGGCTGAAGCCCAGCTGGTAGATGCGGTGGATGTACCAGTTCTTGCCGACGCTCAGGTTGAGCGTATAGGCCGAGTCGAATTTCTCCTGCTCGCGCAGGTTCATCAGCGCCGTGTATTTCACGGCGCCGGGAAGCTGTGCCGCCTCGTCGGGGCGCAGTACCGTGGCATAAGCGGCACGGGTACGGCGCGCGGGGTTCATCGAGAGGTAGATACGGTCGTAATAGTTGAAATCGACCGAGGCGAACCAGTTGCGCGGGCCGCGGTAGCTCAGACCGAGGTTGAGCGCCGTCTGCGGCGTGCTTTCGACGTAGAGGTCGTCCCAGAGCACCTTGTCGCCGCGGAGCACCTCCTCGCTGTTGTCGCGCGTCTGCGTGAAGTTGGCGTCCGACGTATAGCGGTAGTCGCCCAGGCTCAGGGCGCCGTTGAACGAGATGCCGCCCCAGATGGGAACCACGACGCCCACTTCGAGGCCGTAGTAACGCTTGTCGATGCCGCTCATGGCAAAGTTGGTGAACGACGACTGCGTATCGTCATAGTACGAGATAACCTTCGACTGGTCGGCGACCGAGGTATAGTAACCCGAAACGCGCGCCGTGATCCACGGCAGGTTGAGGTTGTAGGACAGATCTACGCCGAGTACCTTCTCGGAATCGAGGCCCGGCGTAGTCGTATTGCGGGTACGCGCCGAAACGAAAGCGTCGCGGAACTGCGGGGGATTGACCATGTAGGCCACATTGGCGTCGATGGCGTGCGCACCCGAGAAACGGTACGAGAACTCGCCCTTGAGCTTGTAGGTCAGGTAATCGAGCGTCTTCGATTTGCCGAGCGAGTTGTTCGCGAAGAGGCCCTTGCGCAGCCGGCCGTCGCGCCACATGGCCGTATAGCCGACCTCGCCGCCGAGGCTCATCGTGAAACCGCCGAACGAGGCGTAATACTGCGCCCAGACCTGTGCCTGGCGCAGGTTGGCGTAGTAATCGTAGCTGAACTTATCGCCTTCCCCGACGCGGCGGGCCTCGCCGTGCTTGAGGTAATAATCCAGGTCGTTCTGCGAAAGCAGCGGGTTGTAGTTGCCGTTGTCGCGCAGGGCGAACTTATCCACGTCGAGCCAGTAGTCGGCACCGAGCAGGTCTTTCACCTCGTCGTAGTACTCCGTGCGGTTGACACGCGCCGTCAGGCCTCCGCGCAGCACGGACTGGTTGCGGAACGTATGGGCGATGTTGGCCGCGAAGTTGAAATCGCGCTGGTCGGTATGGCGTTCTTCGATCATGTAGATGCCCGAAGCCCCGGACTTGTTGCGGTTGTAGTTCATGCGGAACATGTTGTCATAATCCATCTGGCTCTTGCTGGGGTCGGTGATCCACTCACGCATCGAACGCAGCGCAAGGTCGTTGTACGTCCCCAGATCCGAACTCTCGATGCCCTCGGACAGCTGGAGGATACGGTTCGTGTAGAAGCTGGGCAGGTAACGGTAGTAGTCGGGGCGCGGGTCGGGGCCGTCCGTCCACGTCAGGGCCGAATAGCCGTTCTTGCCGAAGCGGAACGAAGCCGCGGCGGCAAGTTTGGTATTCGACGAAATGTCGAACCCGTAGTTGAGCATCACGATCGGCTCGTGGTAATCGCGCACGCGCGAGTTGCGCAGCTTGCCGTCCTGCTTGCCCACGTTGGGGTTGTAGTAGTTGTTACTCAACAGGTCGTAGGCCTCCTGCGTCGACGCCTGCTGCGCTCCGCGCTCGGTCGGTGCGCCCAGGATGGTCAGCGCCAGGTTGTGGCGGTCGTCGCCGAAACGCTTTTCGACCGATGCGAAGTAACCGTAGGCATTGTAGTACACCCCGTCGACATAGGAGTTGCCGCCCTGGCGGGTCGAGAACGAGAAGGCGTACGACCATCCGTTGTCGAGCAGGCCCGAAGCGTAGGAAACCATCGCGCGGAAGCGGTACATCGAGTTGCCGTTCACGACGCTGGCACGGAAGCCCTTACGCATCTGCGAAGCGCGCGCATTGACATTGGTCGTGCCGCCGATGCCGTCGATGCCGTAGCCCGACGAGCGCAGCCCGGCGGTATTCTCCTGGTTACGCGTGGCGTCGTTCAGGCCGCTCCACAACGACCAGGGGCCATAGCCCGTCATGGCATCGTTGAACCGGATGCCGTTCAGGTAGATGCTCGAATACTGCGAGTCGTAACCGCGCACGTTGAAACGCATCTCGCTGAATTTATACGAGGCGATGTTGTTGAAGACATCCTTCGACGACGAAAGCGACGAAGGCAGCGACTGCCCGTCGGCCGCCGTGTCGGAGTCGAACTCCGCGAACACGGCATCGTCGATGACATACTGCACATCGGGGGACATCACCACCGAATTGAGGTTCTTGACCATCTTGTCGACACGAACCGCCAGGTCGAGGTTCTCGAACTCGGGGGCTTCGAATTTCAACTGGTATTCCCCTTTGGGCAGCTGGTCGATATTGAAATTACCGTGGTTGTCGGTCATGACGGTGACGCCGAGCGGTTCGACGACCACCTTGACATTGCTCAGTGCGACACGGCCGTCACGCGAGACGACCTTGCCTTTGACGCCCCCGTCCTGGGCATACGCCCCGGCACAGGCCAGCGTGAGCAGGATAACAAGTAAAGCTCTGATCTTCATAATTACTTTGTTGGGTTATTTACCGATGTAAATGAATACGGGAAGGTGGTCGCTGTATCCCCCCTGGAAATTGTTGCCCACGAACGTACGCAGCGGGTAGCCCTTGTACTGGCCTTCCTGCTGGAACAGATAGGGGGCACGGAAAATATTGCCGTAATATTTCCCCTTGGGGGCACGCTCCAGCTTGAGCGAACCTGTCGAGCCGGTAGCGAGGTTCTCCGACACGACGATATTGTCGAACAGGTTCCACTGGTCGCGGTAGGCAAGCGAACCGATACCCGCCTTCAGCATGTCGATAAAAGGATTGTAGTATCCGCCCGGTTGGAGCTTGCGGATGTTGCCTTCGGCGCCGAGCACCTCGGTGATGCTCTTGTCGGTGGCGTCGTCGTTGAAGTCACCCATCATCACGACCTTGGTCGCGGGGTTGATCGCCAGCACCGAGTCGGCGGCATGGCGCATGATCTCGGCGGCGCGCTCGCGCTTGGGAGCCGAAGCCTCCTTGCCGCCCAGGCGCGAAGGCCAGTGGGCCACCATGAAATAGAACGGTTCCCCGTCGATCGTCCCCCACATCGTCACCACGTCGCGCGTGCGGAAATTCGGCAGGCTCTCCATCGTAAACGGGATCGGGGCGCTGCCTTCGAGCTTGAACACGTCGGGACGGTAGTAGAACGCCACGTCCACGCCGCGGGCATCGGGCGAATCGTAGTGCACGATGCGGTAATTGGCCGGGGCGAGTTTGGGCGTAGCGATCACGTCCTCCATGACATTGCGGTTCTCGATCTCCGAAACACCGATCACCACCGGGTAGTCCTTGTTGATGGCGGCGATGTCGAACAACACGCGCGAAAGGTTATTGATCTTTTTGGTGTACTTGGGCGTATTCCACTTCTTGGGCCCTTCGGGCGTAAACTCCTCGTCGTAAATCTCCGGGTTGCGGATCGTATCGAAGAGGTTTTCGAAGTTGTAGAAAACGACCTTGTAGGGTTTCTGGGCGAAGCAGGCGACGATCAGCGCTGCGAAAAGCCCGGTAAAAAGCAGTTTCTTCATATAATTCAGATTAATTTATACCCCAGTCGGAGGGATTGTTCTGTGCCTTCACGTCGGCGGCAATGTCCTCGTCGAGCATCGTAAAGAATTTATAGCCCGTTTTCTCTTCGATGTCGGCGACGCTCGTGAGATATTCCTTCAACCCGTTTTTGCTCGACGAAGCGTTTTTCGCCCAGAACCCGATGGCCATCAGCTGCGACGCATCCGTAATCTGGTCGACCCGTTTCCCCGTCCGGCCGCTCCGGGTACGCAGCAGCACCTTCCAGCAATACTCCGGAACGGCGACCGACGTACCCGCCTTGTCCGAACCGGAACCCTGCACGCCGTAGGTACCCGTCACGATATAAAGCGTATCGGCACACCGTTTCGACGATGCGGTATTCTCCATACTGAGCCAGGAGCCACCGTTAAACGCAGAATTCTGCGGCATGATGTTGGTCGAATAGAAGGTCTGTTCATTCAGCAGCGGGGAATAGGGAACATAGCGGTGGTTGGACATACACTGGTGACCGCGAATACCGCCGCTGCGATAGGAACCGAGCGAGAGGTCGGCTTGATACTGGGACGGTATGTCGGGATCATATGCCCATGTGTCCGCACGGTTGTATGAACCCTGCATATAACAATCGTGGATCGGATAGGCGACCCAGTTGGCGATGCGTTTCTTCGTGTCGTAGCAGATCGTAAAGTTACGTGCCGTCACAGTCGAAGAGAGCGGCGCGTAATGTGTTACGTAACGGTAATCGGAGTCTTCGACATAGGCGGGCAATTCCGCCCACGCGTGATCCATCGACGCCGGAACCGAGTAGTCCGCCTGGTCGATCGTCAACGTGAATTCGTGCCCGCCGTCGAAAACGACATCGACCGCAGCCCGGCGCGAAGCGCCCGTTTCATTATCGTCCAGGTAGAGGTACACGACATCGTTCGCCGAAACGAGTTTCGCCGATTTGGTCGTGGTATGCGTCCTGCGCGACGTCCAGCACCAACTGCCGCCTTCGGTCACGGTGACGGTGTAAGCCGTACCTACGGGCCCCGTCAGTACGAGCCGGGGATCGGTCGCATAACCTTTGGCGTCGAGCGTGGTCGTCTCGGTTTCCATGAACACCGCGGAAATATTCGCCGGGGTGCCGTCGTCGGAGGAACCGCACCGCCCGAAAACCAGCAGGAGCGCCCCGAGCACCATAGCCCGCCCGAAAAGTTTCAATAACCCGTTTGTCAAAATCATGTGGGAATTTGCAGATAAAAATGTCAGGTAGAAAATCCGACAATCATCCCCGGCGGAAGCCAATCCGCCGGGGATGGATTATCGGAATCAGAGAGTTGCTATTCGCTCAATTCATAAAGGGCGACAGTAATATACCCTTTACCTATATTTGAAGTTGCATATCCTCCAAAACGATTGTCATACTCAGTGTCTCCATTTCGGTATAGGAGTGCACGCCCCGTCACCTCGGAATCTTTAATCAAAAATGTCCCTGCAGTTTCTTCATCAGCAACCCATTTTCTTGATGATGCATCAACAATTGCCAACTGCGTCTTACCACTACTATTATTAGCGTACTCAATAAATTTGCCTGCTGTATTTTGGATCGTATACGCACCGTCACTCGCTACAATGGTAACAGCATGGGCATTATTTGCCGCATTTGCTTCGATTTTTCCATTTGCAACCGTAATCGCAATTCCATCAAACAATTTGCTAGCGTTCAACCCCGCAGATGCCGGTAAAACAGCATATTTATCTCCATTTTCAGCCACTATCAGGTATTTTTTACCCGATGTAATAGAGGTTACGCGCACATACCCGCTTCCCACTATTTTCCCGGCCTGCGAAATCGCAACGGTTTTGGTATCCACAGCAGCACCGGCCTTCATCAGTTTGATGGTCAGCGTGGCGGTGATAGCCTGCTCCGTCGTGTTTTCCTTGGGCGTCACGGTTACAACCATCCCCTTTACGGAAGTCGTGAACTGCTCCGATTTATCCGTAGCGGCTTCGATCGTGCAGTCGTCGGCATTGGCAGCCGTGACCGTCACGGTCTTGGCATTGTCCGTCGCAGCGAAAGAAAGCGACGTCGGGTCGAGCTTGGTAATCTTCGGTTCAGCGGGTGCATCACCATCCTTTTCGACCGATACGGCAATCGTGCTAAGCATCTTACTCTGGTTGGTCATACCTAACGTATAACCCTTGACAATAACAACCTGTCCATTAAGGGACGCATCGACAAAACCATCGGCGGGATATGCCAGAGAGCCCTGCAGATCCGTACCATCGACAGCTATATTATAGTAATACCCGTCTATCGTAAGCGTGCCCGAATATTCGATATATTTAATAACGGGAGTGGCTGCCGCATAGGCATCGAAAGCGGCTCCGTCGAACTTCTCGGGAGTAGGCTGTGTGAAGGAACCGTCAGACACCTTTTCTATTACCAGGTCGGTTTCAGAGAACTGTACCAACTTACTGTAAGTAGTCGTCTTGCCGGTCACCTTGACAGTCTGGCCAATCGTAGCGGAATAATCTACCACAGGCTTATTATCTTTCCATCCAAGATAGACCAGAATCTTCCCGCTATTGTCCTGAATCAGGAAACTACGTCCGTTAATCGCCACGACTTGTCCCTGCGTAGTATAGGTCGCGCCTACCGAACCGGCAATGACTTCAGCAATGGTCTTCGTTTCAGTTACAGGAGGAGTAATATTGTCCAGGTCGACCTCCGTACCACCGATGCCCTCGAAAAGTTTCACGTCGTCGATACGGTGTGCGGATGTAAGATCCGAAGTAAATTTAATGTAAAGTTCCGAAGGCACCTGTTTCAGCGTGAAATTGGCCGTCGCCAAAGCCCAGGTACCGTAGTTAGAGTGCTCGTCGTCCCCGACAGGGCGGTCATAGGTAATTTCCGCCCAGTTTTCACCGTCCTTGCTCAGATATACATGGAACTCCGAAGTCTTGAAGGCATTGTCCTTATCTTCAAAAATACTACGGTATGAACCGAACGTAAGTTGAAGGTTCTTCTGGGTAGATTCAAGTGCGATTTTCTGAATCTCAAAAACACCGCTCGTTCCGAAGAACATATTGTTGACACCGGAAGCGTCGTCCTTGTACTTCGAATGGCTATCGTTCGAAGGCGAATTCGAACGAACACTTATACCGCTCGTTTTATAAGCAACATTGTCGGCACCCGTACCGGTCTGATTCTTCCAGCCCTCGAATGCATCTGCGAAGGGGAATTTATTATCCGACCCCTTTTGAGCCTGCTCCTTATCGAAATCGTTAGCATAGATAGCATCGCCCGTGGGGGGGGGTGTAACCCCGCTGCCGTACTGTTTTACGGCTACGGACGACTCGGCCTGACCCCATTTGCCGAATTCGGGGTGGATAAGCGTGAAGGAGATTTTGCCTTCGCGCAGGTTCGTACCGGCGGGCAGCTCGGAAACCGTAACGGAGATCGTTCCGTTGCCTTTGCCGCTCATCGGGGAAATGGTAGCCCAATCCAGGTTACTTGCAGTAACCGTCCATTCGCAGTTCGCCGTGATGGCAACGGTCTGCGTCGTCGCCGTCTCATCGGTGAAATCAAGCGCCGTCGGATCCGCCGTCAACTTCGGCGTCAGCGACTTGTCATCATCATCGGAGCATCCCGTAAATGCCGTGGCAGCCACGAGGAAGAATGCGCCGAACAACAACCTAAAAAGATGTTTACTCATAAAAAATAGTTTTAATTAGGTGATTATAAACTAATATCTGTACACAATAAATGACTTACGATTCTTCCGTTTTTTCAAGGGGAAACTATTACAAAGATAGTTTTTATTTCAAAAATACAAAAGGATTTCGGCATATATTTACTGTTAATATTCCGTTACATAGCAAAAAAAACGTTCCATGCTGCTTCGAAAGGGACAACCCGTCCGGCAGACAGCCTCGCAAGCACCCAAATCAAGGCATCGGCGGAGGCTTCCGTCCGGAACCGCCCCCCTGGCGCACCTTCGGCCAGGCAAAAAAAAAATTCCGCCCCGGAAACCGGGACGGGCGAAGTTTCAAGGCTGGTTGGCGGATTGCATCGGCAGGAGTCATAAACCGGCATCGTTTCCGATGCTGCAAAATTACCCTGCGGCTATTTCATCGTTGCGACAGTCCCGTTACAATCCCGGGAATATGGCATTACACGCACGTTGCAGCAGCCGGCAAAGCCGCTCGACCACACCACCCGGCCACAAAAGCAGCCTGCCCGGACTGTAAACGTCCGGGCAGGCCATGCCGAATAACGGGTTCGGCAACGATTGCAATACGGCGGCGGCCTGCCTCACACAGCGGCCGCGCAGGGATCATACCCTATTCCCACTCGATGGTTGCAGGCGGTTTCGAGGAGATGTCGTAGACGACGCGGTTGACCCCTTTGACTTTATTGATGATGTCGTTCGACACATTGGCAAGGAACTCGTAGGGCAGGTGCACCCAGTCGGCGGTCATGCCGTCGGTCGAGGTCACGGCACGCAGTGCGACGCAGCTCTCGTAGGTTCGCTCGTCGCCCATCACGCCGACGCTCTTCACGGGGAGCAGGATAGCCCCCGCCTGCCACACCTTGTCGTAAAGTCCGGCATCGCGCAGGGCGTCGATGTAGATTTTGTCCACGTCCTGCAGGATTCCGACCTTTTCGGGCGTAATGTCGCCCAGGATACGGATCGCAAGGCCGGGCCCCGGGAAGGGATGGCGCCCGATCAGCTGCTCGGAGATCCCGAGCGAACGGCCTACGCGGCGCACCTCGTCCTTGAAGAGCAGGCGCAGCGGCTCGACGATCCCGAGGTGCATCTTCTCGGGCAGCCCGCCGACGTTGTGGTGCGACTTGATCGTCGCCGAGGGGCCGTTGACCGACACCGACTCGATCACGTCGGGATAGATCGTCCCCTGCGCCAGCCAGCGCACGTCCTCGATCCGGATCGCCTCGTCGTTGAATACCTCGACGAAATCGCGGCCGATGATCTTGCGCTTGGTCTCGGGATCGCTCACGCCGGCCAGGTCACCCAGGAACTTGTCGCCGGCCTTCACGCCCTTGACGTTCAAGCCCATGTTCTTATACGACTCGAGCACGTCCTCGAATTCGTTCTTGCGCAGCAGGCCCGAATCCACGAAGATGCAGTAGAGGTTCTTGCCGATGGCCCTGTGCAGCAGCACGGCGGCCACCGACGAGTCGACGCCGCCCGAAAGCCCGAGCACGACCTTGTCGTCGCCCAGTTTCTCCTGCAACTCGCGCACGGTGGCCTCCACGAAACTCTCCGAGGTCCACTCCTGCCTGCAGCCGCAGATACCCACGACGAAATTCTTCAGCAGGTGCGTGCCGTCGGTCGAATGGTAAACCTCGGGGTGGAACTGGATGCCCCAGGTCTGCTCACCCTCGATGCGGAACGCAGCCACGCGCACCTCCTCGGTGCTGGCCACGACCTTGTAGTCAGCCGGCACGGACGTGATCGTATCGCCGTGCGACATCCACACCTGCGTGGTCGCAGGCAGGCCGCGCATCAGCGGGTCACCGGCATCGCCCACCGTAAGCATCGCACGGCCGTACTCGCGGCTGGGCGCAGGCTGCACTTCGCCGCCGAAGGCCGATGCGAGGAACTGTGCGCCGTAGCAGACCCCCAGCAGGGGCAGTTTGCCCTTGATGGCCGAAAGGTCGGGGGCAGGGGCATGCTCGTCCCTCACGGAGAAGGGACTGCCCGAGAGGATCACGCCCCGCACCGAAGCATCCGGCACCGGAATCTTGTTGAAGGGGTGGATCTCGCAATAGACATTCAGTTCGCGTACGCGCCGCGCGATGAGCTGCGTATACTGCGACCCGAAGTCGAGAATCAGGATTTTTTCCATAATATAATGTAAGTCCGACGAATCTGGGTTCATCAATTTCGGAAGGTTTACAAGCCATGAAACTCGCCGGACTCACTCTACGGCGTCTCCGACGCCGGTTCCAGGCTTAATATCCCTCTGAATCTCCCTTTGGCAAGGAAGACCCCGAATCCTTATTATTTTCTTTTTACCGGACGGTTGTAGCTTCCCGAAAGGCGCATCTCCGCGGCGAAAGCCTCGTTCCCGACTTCGCGGATGCGTTCTATGCAACCTCGGCGGTCTGAGCGAAAAACGACCTGAAAAACCCCGGCGATGAAATTATTGAACTTTCCGCAGGCATCCAGCGGCACCAGCGTGCATTCGGCGCAACTCTGCCAGCCGTTCTCCCGGCAGCAGGAACGAACCTTGCACCACACGGCCTTTTCGTTATCGCGGCACCCCGGACAACTCCCTTTCCGGAATTTCCGGCATGAACCGCAAAAAAGCCCGCAGGCCGCAATCCCGGGATCGGAACTATTCACCGCGGGAATAATTGGGCGTTTCACTCGTGATGGTCACGTCGTGCGGGTGGTTCTCCGTAACGCCGTTCGAGGTGATGCGGATGAACTGCGCACGCTGCAAAGCCGCGATGTCCCTGGCACCGCAATAACCCATGCCCGAACGGATGCCGCCGATAAGCTGGAAGACAGCCTCGCTCAACGTGCCCTTGAAGGGTACGCGCGCCACGATCCCTTCGGGAACGAGCTTGTTGATATTGCCTTCGCAGCCCTTCTGGAAATAGCGGTCGGCGGAACCCGCCTTCATGGCGTCGATCGAGCCCATGCCGCGGTAGGTCTTGAACTTACGGCCATTGTAGATGATCGTCTCGCCGGGAGACTCCTCCGTGCCGGCGAACATCGAGCCGATCATCACGCAGTCGCCGCCCGCAGCCAGCGCCTTGACGATGTCGCCCGAATAACGCAGGCCGCCGTCGGCGATAACCGGGACGCCCGTATCTTTGGCGGCCGACGCCGCGGCATAGATGGCCGACAACTGGGGAACGCCCACGCCCGCGATCACGCGGGTGGTGCAGATCGAGCCGGGGCCGATGCCGACCTTGATGCCGTCGGCGCCGTTCTCGATCAGGAACCGTGCGGCCCCTGCCGTGGCGATATTTCCGACCACCACGTCGAGCGACGGATAGGCAGCCTTGATCTCCTTGAGCTTATTGACGATATTCATCGAATGCCCATGCGCGGAGTCGAGCACCACGGCATCCACATCCTCCTCGACGAGCGCCTTCACGCGATCCAGCGCATCGGGCGTGATGCCCACGCCGGCAGCGACGCGCAGACGGCCTTTGGCATCCTTGCAGGCGTTGGGATGATCCTGCACCTTCGTGATATCCTTATAAGTAATAAGCCCCACCAGATGGCCTTCGTCGTCGACCACGGGGAGCTTTTCGATCTTGCAGTTGAGCAACACCTCCGAAGCGTTGGACAATTCGGAGCTATGCGTGGTGATGAGGCGGTCGCCGGGGGTCATCACCTCCTCGATACGGCGCGACATGTCGCGCTGGAACCGCAGGTCGCGGTTGGTGACGATACCGATCAGCTTCCGATCCGCGTCCACGACCGGGATACCCCCGATCTTGTTCTCTTTCATCAGGTTGAGCGCATCGCCGACCGTATGGTCTTTCGAGATGGTCACCGGGTCGTAAATCATGCCGTTCTCGGCCCGCTTCACCCGGCGCACGTGGGCGGCCTGCTCGGCGATGGACATGTTCTTGTGGATCACGCCGATCCCGCCTTCACGAGCCAGCGCAATAGCCATCGGCGCTTCGGTAACGGTGTCCATGGCAGCGGACACAATGGGGATGTTGAGTTTGATATTTCGCGAGAAACGGGTCTGGACACTGACCTCTCGCGGCAACACTTCCGAATAGGCGGGTATAAGCAGCACATCGTCGAACGTAAGTCCTTCGGGCTGAACCCTTTCATTGATAAAAGACATAATGAACGTGGATTTTTGTTGCTCGCAAATGTAGTGATAATTTTCGAAACGGCCTAATATCCGGGGCAACGCGACGATTTTTTTTATCAACAATTTATCAAAGCCGCCGGGTGCGGGCGAAATCCGGAGCCCCCGGGACAACGCCCGGCCAGCCCCGCGACGGGTAAATACACACGCCTGCGTCCGGGACAGCCCCCGGCTTCCCGGCCCGGGGCGCCGGGAAGCCGCCCGCGCAGTCCCGTACAAGCCGGAGGGGACGCTCCGCGCCCGGAATCCCCGGACAGCAATCGGGGGCATCCTCCCGCCGCCGACTTCCCGGACAGGAAAAATCCCCGGCCTCAGGGTCGGGGATCGAAATTATTCCGTCACGGCGGCCTGCGCACCCGGCGGGGTCAGTACTGCTCCTGCCCGTTGGGGAAATCGCACGACTTGACGTCCGTGATATACTGCGACACAGCGTCCGACATGACGGTATACAGGTCGGCATAGCGGCGCAGGAAGCGCGGCGAGAAACCCTTGTTGATGCCCAGCATGTCGTGGATCACCAACACCTGCCCGTCGCAGCCGTTACCGGCGCCGATGCCGATGGTCGGCGCGGAGATTTCGGAGGTGACGCGGGCGGCCAGCGCCGCAGGAATCTTTTCGAGCACGATGCCGAAGCACCCCGCATCGCTCAGCAGGTGGGCGTCGCGGACGAGTTTCGCTGCCTCGGCCTCCTCCTTGGCACGCACGCTGTACGTCCCGAACTTATGGATCGACTGCGGCGTCAGCCCCAGGTGCCCCATGACGGGTATTCCGGCCGAAAGGATGCGGTTGACCGATTCGAGGATCTCTTCGCCGCCCTCGATCTTCACGGCATCGGCCTCGGTCTCCTTCATGATGCGGATGGCCGAGTCGAGCGCCACCTTCGAATTGCCCTGGTAGGTTCCGAACGGCAGGTCGACGACGACCAGTGCACGGCTAACGGCACGCACGACCGAACGCGCATGGTAAATCATCATATCGAGGGTAATGGGAAGCGTGGTTTCGTAACCGGCCATCACGTTGGCCGCCGAGTCGCCCACGAGGATCACGTCGATACCCGCGGCGTCGACGATCCTGGCCATCGAATAATCGTACGAGGTCAGCATGGCGATCTTCTCGCCGCGCTGCTTCATCTCCGTCAGACGGTAGGTGGTCACTGCCCTGACAGTACTTTCTACAGACATAGTTTACTACGAACCCGATGGATTATTCAACATTTCATTCGTTCGCAAGGTTCCGGTATGGAATCCATCGGATTCGTATTACGGCGCAAAAACGCCAATTCCATATCGACAATCCTTCCAAACCTCCCTTTGAAAAGGGAGACTTATCAACACCTGTAAACCGGGGTGATAGCGCAAGCCGGGTGCAAAGCCAAATTTATCTGTTTTGCCGGGGCGCAGCTAAACCGAGGTTCAGCGCGGCAAAGTTAACGCTTCGGCCGGATTTGGCAAAAAAAATCCCACAAAACGACACCGCCCGAGACCGAAACGTTGATCGAATGCTTCGTCCCGGCCTGAGGGATCTCGATCGCGCCGTGGCACATGTCCACGGCCTGCTGCCCCACGCCCATCACCTCGTTGCCGAACACGAGCGCATATTTCACGCCCGGCTCCGCCCGGAAATCGCCGAGCATCACGGCACCTTCGACCTGCTCGACGGCATAGACCCGGTAGCCTTCGGCGCGCAGGCGGGCGATGCACTCCTCCGTCGTCTTGTGATAAGTCCACGGCACGGTCAGTTCGGCACCGAGCGCCGTCTTGTGGATGTCGCGGTTGGGCGGCGTCGCGGTGATGCCGCAGAGGGCGATGCGTTCCACGGCGAAAGCATCCCCCGTGCGGAAGAAAGCCCCTACGTTCTGCAACGAACGGACGTTGTCGAGCACCACCGCGACGGGCATTTTCTCCATCGCGGCGAACTCCCCGGCCGAGGGCCGGTTCAGCTCTTCGTTGGTGATTTTACGCATAACGTATGCAAATGAGTGATTTCGGGGTCAAAAGTAGTCAAATAATAAATATTTTACCTATTTTTGGGGTCTCAATTCAAAAGAATTATGTCACTCAAAAAAGTCTTGATGCTATCGTTCGCCGCCCTTGTCGCGGGAGGAAGCCTCAGCGCACAGAATCTGATCGTCGGCGCCGACTTCGCGACCCGCTTCGACAACCGGGAATACGCTAACAACGATTTCAACGAATCGCAGACGCTCTTCAGCGCCCGCTTCACACCCCGCATCGGCGTGGAATGGATGGAGAAAAACCGGCTGATCTTCGGCGTAGACCTCCTGCAGAACTTCGGGCAGCACAACGGCGCCCGCGAACCGTTCCTGAGCGACGTAAAACCGCTGATATATTACCAGTTCAACAGCAAGAACGTACAGGCCAACGCCGGTATCTTCGACCGCAAGGAGCTGTTGGGCGACTATTCGAGGGCGTTCTTCAGCGACTCGACGGCGTTCTACCACAACCGCCTGTCGGGTTTCCTCGGGCATTATAAATCCACCGAGCGCGAGAATACCTATGTAGAAATGGCGATCGACTGGGAAGGCATGTATTCCGAGCAGTCGCGCGAAATGTTCCGCATCATCTCGGCGGGACGCTACACGCTCGAGCGGGGCTTCTACTTCGGTTATGCCTTCTCGATGTTCCATTTCGCAGGTTCGAAGCTCAACGAGAACGTCACGGACAACCTGCTGGTAAACCCCTATGCGGGCTGGGGATTCAACGCCTTCTTCGACTTCGACATCAAGGCCGGGTTCCTCTTCGCCCCGCAGCGCGGCCGCAGCGTAGACCACAACTGGAAAAAACCGTGCGGTGCACAGATCGACTTCGTGCTGACCAAGTGGGGCGTGAAACTCGAGAACAACCTCTATCTGGGCGAAAACCTGCAACCCCTGCGCAACATCGCGGTCGGCGAAGACATCCCCATTACCTACGGACAGGACGGACTGTACGCCGGCGAACCGTTCTATGCCACGACGGAGCACATCTACAACCGCACGTGGGTCGGCTACGACCGCCGATTCTTCAAGGGCACGCTGGCCGTCGAGGCGGGCATGGTGTTCCACTACGACGGCACGGGCATGGGCACCCAGCAGGTCGTGAAGCTCTCGGTGGACATCCAGAAGCTGTTCAACATCGGCCCCAAGGCAAAGAAATAAAGCATACAACAAGCGAAACATACACATATGGCAAGCGAAACAAACGAAACACGGGAGAAGTCGCTGAACTTCCTCGAAGAGATCATCGAAGAGTCGATCGCCAAGGGCGAAACGCGCGTCCAGACCCGTTTCCCGCCCGAACCGAACGGCTACCTGCATATCGGACACGCCAAGAGCATCTGCATCAACTTTGGGCTGGCGAAAAAATACGGAGGCAAGTGCAACCTCCGTTTCGACGATACGAATCCCGTCAAGGAGGATGTAGAGTATGTCGATTCGATCAAGCGCGACATCCAGTGGCTCGGGTTCGACTGGGCCGTCGAACGCTATGCGTCGGACTATTTCGACCAGCTCTACGACTGGGCGATCGTACTGATTAAAAAAGGGTTGGCATACGTCGACGACCAGACACAGGAGCAGATCCGCGAAAACCGCGGTACGGTTTCCGTACCGGGCACTCCGTCGCCGTGGCGCGAACGCTCCGTGGAGGAAAACCTCGACCTGTTCGTCCGCATGAAAAACGGCGAATTCCCCGACGGGGCCAAGGTGCTGCGTGCCAAGATCGACATGGCGCACCCCAACATGCTCTTCCGCGACCCGATCATGTACCGCATCATCCATGCCGAGCATCACCGCACGGGCAACAAATGGTGCATCTACCCGATGTACGACTATGCCCACGGGCAGAGCGACTCGATCGAGCAGATCACCCACTCGATCTGCACGCTCGAATTCGACGTGCACCGTCCGCTCTACGACTGGTTCATCCAGGCGCTGGAGATCTACCCTTCGCACCAGTACGAATTCGCCCGGCTGAACCTCACCTACACGATGATGTCGAAGCGCAAGCTGCTCAAACTCGTGCAGGAAGGCGCCGTGATGGGCTGGGACGACCCCCGCATGCCGACGATCTGCGCTTTACGCCGCAAGGGCTATACCCCGGCCTCGGTGCGGAACTTCGCCGAGATGGTGGGCGTCGCCAAGCGCGACAACGTGATCGACCTGGGCAAACTCGAATACTGCGTGCGCGAAGACCTGAACAAGATCGCAGAGCGCCGCATGGCAGTGCTCAATCCGCTGAAAGTGGTCATCACCAACTACGAGGAAGGCAAGACCGAGCTCTTCACGGCGATCAACAACCCCGAAGACGAATCGGCCGGCACGCGGCAGGTGCCTTTCTCGAAGGTCATCTACATCGAGCGCGACGATTTCATGGAGGAGCCTCCCAAAAAGTTCTTCCGCCTGGCACCCGGCGGCGAGGTGCGCCTGCGCTATTCGTACCTGATCAGGTGCGAGGAGGTCGTCAAAGATGCCGCGGGCAACATCACCGAGCTGCGCTGCACCTACGACCCGATGTCGGGCGGCGGGTCGTCGAGCGACGGCCGCCGCGTAAAGGGCGTCATCCACTGGGTATCGGCCAAAGATGCCGTGGAGGCTGAAATCCGCCTGTTCAACCCGCTCTTCACGAAGGAGAACCCCGACGACGTGGAGGAAGGACAGACCTGGGAGGACAACCTCAACCCCGAATCCATGGTCAAGGTCACGGGCTACCTGGAGCCGTCGCTGCGCGACATACCCATAGGGCAGGCCGTGCAGTTCGAGCGCGTAGGCTACTTCTGCCCCGACACCGACTCGACACCCGAACACCCCGTGTTCAACCGCACGGTGACGCTCAAGGATTCGTGGGCGAAAATCAACAAGTAGGAAAACACGGAATACTATTTATAAAAACAAGACCTCCCGGTTCTGCCGAGAGGTCTTGTTTTAAATTATTTCACCCACCGGGAGGTAGATCTCCGTCCTGAGCTTTTCCGCCGGGTCACATCATCCGCCCGAAGGTCTTTCGCCCCAAAAGGTAACGCAGGACTACGGAACCGCGGTAAACCTTCCCGGCGACCGTTCCCCTGCACTGCTGCCGAATCTCCTTCCGCTTGCGCGACAGGCTGCCGTGCCAGCGGAGGAAATCGCGCCAGGCGCGGAATACGGCACGGAAATTATCGCCCCGCCCCTGTGCCAGATACGACAATGCCGCCATCAGGTCGAGCACGGGGCGTACGATGGCCACGACGGCACGCTGTACGGGAGAAGCACACTTGTAGAGCATCGCCAGGTTATTGCGATGGTTGTAGAACACCTTGGTCGGGGAATCGGTCGTCAGCGTCCCGCCGCCGAGGTGGTAGACCGTACTCCCGGGCACGACCCGCACGCGGTAACCCGCGAGCTGCATGCGCCAGCAGAGGTCGATCTCCTCCATGTGGGCGAAGAAATCGTCGTCGAAGCCCCCCAATGCGCGGAACACGTCGGCACGGCAGCAAAAAGCCGCTCCGCTGACCCAGAATACGTCGCGGGCATCGTCGTACTGCCCCTCGTCGGCTTCGACCCGCTTGAGGATACGCCCCCGGCAAAAAGGATAGCCCAGGAAGTCGATAAAGCCCCCGGAAGCCCCTGCGTACTCGAATTTCGTACGGTCGAGCCACGAAACCAGCTTGGGCGAAACGACCGCCACGTCGGGCTCACGCTCCAGAACGCCGAGGATCGGCTCCAGCCATCCCCGGGGTGTCTCGACATCGGAATTGAGCAGCAGGTAATAATCCGCCTCGACCTGCGCCAAAGCGCGGTTGTAACCGCCCGCGAAACCGTAATTCCGGTCGAGGCGCACCACAGCGACGGTCGGGAACTCCTCCGCCAGCACCGCCAGCGACCCGTCCGTCGAACCGTTGTCGGCGACGACGACCCCGACCCCGGCGGGAGCCGCGGCCACGACGCTCGGCAGGAAGCGGCGCAGGTGTTCCGCGCCGTTCCAGTTGAGTATGACGATTTTAACGATTGGCATTCGTGCGTTTGTGTTTCCAGCGGCGGTGCGACCACATCCAGAGCTCGGGATGCTCGCGGATCATGGCTTCCAAACGTCTAACGTAGCGTTCCGTGATTTCGTATTCGGCGACCTCCTCCACACCGTCATAGATCGGTTCGAACGACATCTGGTAACGTCCCCGCTGCAAGCGCTCCATCCGGACGAAATAGACCGGCAGGTTACAGCGCAGTGCCAGTTTCTCGCCGCCGTCGAAGAAGATCGTATCCTGGTTGAGAAAGCGGAACCAATGGCTGTCGGGGCGGCGCGGCGGGTTCTGGTCGGCTATAAGTCCCATCACGAGGTTCTTGCCCTCGATGCCGCGCTCCCGGTTGCGCAGGTAGAAGCGCAGCGAATCCTTCATCGCCACGGTCATCGAATTCTCGTAGTTGCGCAGGCGCTGGTAAAGGCGTTCCATCACTTTGCTGCGCAACGGGTGGTAAACGGCCACGAGCATCTGCGAGCGTTCGTAAAGTCCCCAATAGGAGCAATACTCCCAGCAGCCGAAATGGGCCGTCATGGCGATCCAGTCGCGGCCGTGCACCTGCGCATAATGTTCCTCGAACCCTTTTACGGTGAGTACCGTACGGCCTTTTTCCTCGCTCATGTGGGCCATATTGACCGTATCGACGAAAATCTCGGCAAGCGTACGGTAAAAACTGCGGCAGACGGCCGCCCGTTCCTGCTCGCTTTTTTCGGGGAACGAGTTCCACAAATTGGCCTTCACGACCTTCATGCGGTAGCGCAGGCAATAATATATGATGAAAAAGAGCAGGTTTTCAACAATGTAGTACTTGAACCAGTAAGGCATCACAGCAAATACCCGCGCCCCAAGCCACAGGAACTCCAACCATATCTTTTGTATGAAATTCAGCTCTGTACGTTTCATCCGGCAAATCAACGGTTACGGTTCGACGAAAAGTTTTACATTGGCGACCTTGGTGCGGATTCTCAGCCAGTTCGCGAGCGTCGTCCGGTCGATGGAATCAGATGCGACTTTCGGCGTGACCACACAGACGAGCGTCGTATCGAGCGGTGCGCCCGAAACGTCGAACGTAATGCCCTTCATGAGCGATATGGCCCTGACGTTCGTGGTCATGGCACCCACCTCGCGCGAAATGTCGTCCACCTCGACATTCGTGACGCGGTAGCGTTTCAGCTGCGCAGCCATCTCGCCTATGCGCCTGTTCTTCTCCTCCAGAAGCTCGAGGTAACTTTGTTGCAGCGACGCCACGTCGATCTTGTCCGTGGTGTTTGCCTGGCGGACGACCAGCTCGGCCTTGTCGAGCCCGAAGCTACCCATCTGCGTGCGGGCGTTTTCTATGGTTCCGTCGTCGAGCGGCTCCCCCAGGAGCAGCAGTTCGATCTGCGACGGATGTCCGTGGTGTGCGTAACGCTTATTGCACTCGATCACACGCGTATGGGGAAAATTGAATACCTGCGAGACATATTTGTCGGCCGCCGCCTCGAAAAGCGACACCCTGACCATGTGGAACCCGATGACGACGCTCGGGATGAAGGTCACCAGCGTGATGACCATCATCAGCCGCTTCACGTTGCGCTCGCGCACCTTGTCTATGAACGCCTTTTTCTCGTATTTCAGGAACCGCACCATGGCATAGGTCGCCAGGGCGATGAATACCGAGTTGATGAAAAAGAGGTAGAACGCCCCGAAGAAGAAGCGCATCTGCCCCGTGGCAAGGCCGAAGCCCGCGGTACAAAGGGGCGGGATCAGCGCCGTAGCGATCGCCACGCCCGGGATCACGGTCGAAGTGCGATCCTGCCGCGTCTGCGCCACGATACCAGCCAGGCCGCCGAACAATGCGATCAGCACGTCGTAGGTCGTCGGCACGGTGCGTGCCAGCAACTCGCTGCTGTTCGACGACAGGGGCGACACCAGGAAATAGACCGTCGAGGTGACGATCGCCACGACGAACATCAGCGCATAATTGCGCAGCGACTTTTTGAGCAGTTCGAAATCGTTGATACCCAGCGAAAGGCCGATGCCCATGATCGGCCCCATGATGGGCGAGATGAGCATGGCGCCGATGATCACGGCGGCCGAGTTGACATTCAGGCCCAGCGACGCGATCATCGTCGCAAAGATCAGTACCCACAGGTTGACCCCGCGAAATACCACCCCCTTGGAAATCGACGCCACGACCTCGTCGCGCTGCGCCTTGTCCTCATCGAGGCTGAAACGCCCCCGGAGGAATTCGCGCATCTCCCCCAGCCATGCCGAGGAAGAACGTTTGATCCGCTGCGTATCGTTGTTGTTTTCCATTTTCCAGTCCTTTATTCAGTCTCCTCATCCGGTAATTCCCTCTTCGGTTTGGGTTTCCCGGCCAATACGATCACAAATTCGCCTTTGGGTTCCGTCGTACGAAAATGTTCCAGCACTTCGGCGACAGTGCCCCGCACGGTCTGCTCGAACTTCTTGGTCAGCTCACGCGATACGGACACCCTGCGTTCCGATCCGAAAACTTCGGCGAACTGTTCGAGGCATTTCACCACCCGGTAGGGCGATTCGTAGAATACCATCGTGCGCTCCTCGTCGGCGAGCGACTGCAACTGCTTCGCACGCCCTTTTTTCTGGGGCAGGAACCCCTCGAAACAAAACCGGTCGCACGGGAATCCGCTCTGCACAAGGGCGGGAACGAGCGCCGTGGCACCGGGGAGCGTCTCGACCTCGATGCCGGCCTCGACACACGTCCTGACCAGCAGAAACCCCGGATCGGAGATCCCGGGCGTCCCGGCGTCCGAGACCAGCGCGGCATTGCGTCCGGCGGCAATCGACCCGGCCACCATCTTGACCGTGGCGTGTTCGTTGAACTTGTGGTGCGAATGGAGTTTTTTCTCGATACCGAGGTGTCTGAGCAGGAACGACGTAGTACGCGTATCCTCGGCGAGGATGAAATCCACCTCGCGCAGCACATTGACCGCCCGCAGCGTGATATCGTCGAGGTTCCCGATCGGGGTAGGTACGATATAGAGCTTGGCCATGGGGCTATGCGAATTTACGTTCGAGCAGTTCCATCAGGAACTTCGCGCCGTCGGAATTGGCATTCCAGACATAATTCTCGGCAATGTAAATCATGCAGTCGTCGAAATCGCCGAAGGCATCGAGCTTGTCGAGCGCCGCTTCGTAAGCCCGGGCATCGCCGTCGAACAAGTCGCGGATCATCAGGAACTTGTCGTTGATGCCGATGGCGCGCCTCAGGTCGGTGACGGGCTCGCTGCGGCGCAGTTCCGAGGCCATGTCGCGCGGCGGCACAATCGTATCGGCCAGCGTCTGTTTGTCATGGTTGATCACTTCGCCCAGTACGGCCCCGTTATTCGGCGCCCCGTTCCCTGCAAGGGTAATCTCCTCGAAATCGGGCTCTTCGTCGTCATTCCCGGTGTCGGGCACGGGTGCCGGACGCTGCGACACGGACGCCGCATACACCCCTTCCGCAGGAGCTTCATCCCCGGCGAACATACGCGGGGTGTCCGGGACAGAAACGCCAGGGCCGGATACCGGTTCCGGGCTGTCGGTTGCCAGACTGTCGGTTGGAAGCTGCGGCCGCCCGGCCGCGGTTCTTGCGGCGTCCCCCGCGGCAGGTGCCGGAGCAGGCTTTTCGGCCGTCGGCCGTGCAGCCGTGGGTTCGGGATTGTAAAGCGACATGATTACCCGCTGTTTATGGCGGTGGCGCTGGGTCTCCTCTTCGATGCCGAACAAGGTCGGCGCGATCGGCTGCGGCGCTGCCGCAGGATGCGTCCCCGCTCCGGGAGCCGGGTGGGTAACGCCCGTTTCCGCCCCTGATCCGGCAATTGCTTCCGGTTCGGGCATCCCCGAGGGTGCTTCCCGGTGTGCGGGCTCGTCCCGGGGGGCGGTTGCCCCTTGCGGCCCGGATGCCCCCGGCACACGGGCAAGCTCCTGCGAACCGGAATCCCCATACGATTCGGATGCCGCCGCAATATTTTCAGCCGGCACTTCCTTGCCGGCGCTATTTCCAGTCGATTCGGGCGCAGGAATTTCTTCCGCAGCCGGGGTTTCAGGATCGGAAACCAGCCCGGCAACCGGGGGTTCAGCCTCCGCAATCGGCCCCGCAGCCGGTTCAGCCGGGATTTCGGCAGGTTCCGCAACAACCCCGGCCGGCTCTTGTCCGTCCGCCGGCACGGAATCCAGCACGGATTCGGCCACCGTTTCCGCCACCGCGGTATCGCAATCGGGGAAATCTGCCCCGGACTCCGCCACGGGCAGGCCGGCCAGGGGCGCAATGAACCCTGATTCGGGTTCCGGCCCGGATCCGGAGAGCGACGGTAATTCGGGTTCCGCCACGGACAGCGACTCGATCGAAAGCACCTCGCCGAGGTCTAAGCTGACCGGAATCTCCGTCGGGAAGGGTTCCTGTCCGGAGGCATCTGCCGCGGGAGGTTCCGCCTCCGCACCGAAACGCACGGCCTCGTAGAGTGTCCGCAACTTATCGAGTACGAGATCCCGCTCGAGGGAGCCGATCTCCTGGTTCGCATTCCAGCCTTCAACGATTTCCGAGAGCTTGCGCAATTCGCTCCGCACGTATTTCAAATCCATAATCCGCACACTTTTTGCCTCCAAAGATAGGAAAAATTTACGAACACGCCGCCCAAAACCCGAGATAATATCCCCGAGGGCCTGCGGCGCCGCTGCGGGGCACAAAAAACGGGGATCGACACACAGCCGATCCCCGTTCGTATGCGGGAGTAGTCTACTCCCCGAAAATATGCCGCGCATAATTATACCCGCAGGCATCGTAGATCCGCGCCAGGCGGCGGACACGGTGCAGATAGCCGGCATAATCCTTCCGGTCGAGGCTCCACCCCACTTCGGCCAGCGCGCTCAGGCGCGGCAGAAGCATATATTCGGCATGGGGCCATGTCGCGATATACTCCGTCCACAGGTTGGCCTGCACGCCCAGGATACAAACCTGCTCGGCAGGCGTCAGCTGCTCGTAAGGATCGAGTTCGTAGACCTTCTCCACAGGTAGGTACCCGCCGATGGCAAGGGGTTCGCGGGCCGTATCGCGCGTCTGGTAGTAATCCAGGTAGCAGTTCGTGGTCGGCGCCATGATGGCATGGTTGCCCTGCCTGGCGGCCTCGATCCCCCCTTTCGCTCCGCGCCACGACATGATGGTCGCCGTCGGGGTGACATCGCCTTCGAGAATCTCATCCCAGCCGATCAGGCGGCGTCCGCGGGCGTTCAGAAACTTTTCGACGCGCGCCGTAGCGTAATTCTGCAACTGGCGCGGGCGCCTCAGCCCTTCGGCCTTCATGCGCGCCTTGCAATGCGGGCACTTCTCCCACATCACCGTCGGACATTCGTCGCCGCCGATATGGATGTATTCCGACGGGAAAAGGCCGACGACCTCTTCCAGCACCCCCTCGATGAATTCGAAGGTCGTCTCCTTGCCGATGCAGAACACCCTGTCGTCGATATCCCAGGTCTGGCGCACCTCGTATTGTTCGCCCGTGCAGCCGAGCCACGGATAGGAGGCCAGCGCGCCCACGGCATGTCCGGGGAATTCGATCTCGGGGATCACCGTGATAAAACGCTTCGCGGCGTAGTCCACGATGTCGCGGATCTCGTCCTGCGTATAGTAACCGCCATAGGGCGTTTCGTCGAACTTGCAGTTTTCGTCGTACTCGCCGCCCGGGTCGCGGCCGATCAGCGTACGGCTGCGTACGGAACCCACCTCGGTCAGTTTCGGGTATTTCTTAATCTCGATACGCCATCCCTGGTCGTCGGTCAGGTGCCAGTGGAACACGTTGAGCTTATGCAGGGCCATGATATCGAGCGCCTCCTTCACTTCGTCGACCGTGAAGAAATGGCGGCAGACGTCGAGCATCATGCCCCGGTAGCCCAGGCACGGTTTGTCCTCGATCGTCACGACGGGCAGCTCCACGGCCCGCACGTTGGCCGCACCGTAAGCCGCAGCGGGGATCAGCTGGCGGAGGGTCTGCACCGCATAGAACGCCCCGGCTGCGCTCCCGGCAACAATCTCCGCACGCCCGGGCGTAATCTCCAGGCGGTAGCCATCCGCCGGCATCGCCGCGTCGCACGAGATATTCAGCGCCCCGTCGAGGGGCACGTCGGCATGCCGCACCCGCAACCCTTTGCCGAACACCGGTTCCAGCACCTGGTCGAGTGCCCCGGTCACACAGGCCAGACTGTCGTCGCCGGACAGCAGCACCGCTTCGGTCGAAGCGGTCAGCAAAAAAGTTCCCTGCCCCTTCGCGACGCGTTCGGGGAGCGGTACCACCGCGACTTCATCGTCGGCGGGGATTACCTTACCGCAGCCGCAGAGGGCTGCACAAAGGACAACGAGGGGTATAAGTCTCTTCATATCCGGGTTATTTTAAATGGAGGTTCCTCCGAAACACAAGGTAAAAATAAGGCAAAAAACGGACAAATCAAAACCCCGGCCCGTTATTCGCACGCCGAAGCCCCCAAAAGCCCCACGTGTTCGACCGACGAACAGCAGATATGGAGCCGTTCGACCGTCTTAGCATACGGGAACTGTTTCAACTGCTCGTACATCGCTTCCCGGAAAAACCCGAAGGCATGGGCGATGCTCCCGCCGAAAACGATCGCTTCGGGGTCGTAGGCATAGAGGATCATCATCACCAGCCGCCCGATATGTCCGCCGAATTCGTGCCACAGCGCCAGCGCCGCGGGATCGCCCGCCAGGGCACGCTCGTAGGCTTCCTTGCCCGTCGTGCCGCGGCCTACGAAGAAACGGCTGCTGCAATAGTATTCGTAATCGCGGTCGAGGTACGGAATGCTCCCGATCTCCCCGGCGCCCGTATCGTGCCCGCAATAGAGTTCGCCGCCGATCACGATCCCCGCGCCGACACCCGTGCCGAGCGCCACGCACACCACGTCGCTGTATGCGCTCGCCTCGCCGAAGCGGCTGACGCCCAAAGCAAAGCAATTGCAGTCGTTATTGACATATACCGGGACGCCGAACCGTTTTTCGAGCAGATCCTTCAGGTACACCTCGCGCCACGACGGGATGCCTACGACATTGTAGACGATCCCGCGCGCCGCATCCACGACCGACGGCACGCCAATGCCGATGCGGGCGACGTCGGGGGTGATGAGCTTCCCGATGAGCGAGGCAATATGATCCACGACCTCCCCTTCGGGGCGGTCGGCTTTGCAGGGTTCGGAGAGCAACCGCACGATGCGGCCATCCTTCACCAGGCCGGCGCGCACGTTCGTGCCGCCCAAATCCACACCAATCCTCATCGTGCAATCAGTTGTTATTTTTGACTTTCGCAACTTTCCCGCCGCGGAATTCCACATGGTCTGCAATCCGGCCGTCGCGCTCGTGTATCCACGTCTCGAAGCCTCGTTCGCCCTCGGTCAGCACGAGGATGCGCACCCCCGGCCGCAGGTTGTTGTAGGTCGTATCGTCGCCCGAAAAACGGCCGTAACCGAGGGCGATACCCTTCTCGGCCACCACATAGTCGATGTCGTGGTCGTGCCCCACGAAGATGCCCATCACATCGCCGCACTCGGCCATCGCGGCGAACATGCCGGGGTTCAGCGCCCCGGGGCATTCATCCTCGGCGGCACGGCCGACATGCGTATTGTCGGGGTTCCGCCATGCAGCGACGTATTCGGGCAGGGCGATATGGAAAAACGCCAGCGCCGGCAGCGGCTTCCCGCCGTTGGCCGCGGTATAGGTGGCGCTGCGGGCGCGGTACCAGCCCACCTGCTCCTGCGTGAACCAGCCGTAGCCGTCGATAGACGGGATTGTTGAATAATCGTGCGAATCGAGGCAGTAGAGCAATGCCGCAGGTTGCGTCGTCCCGGCGATCTCCAGCACCACGTCGGCCAGTTCGCCCCCGGCGCCGAGCGTATTGAGCGTGCCGGCATACGAGGTGACGATGCGGCCGATCTCCGCCCGCGTCAGATCCTGCTCGGCGTCGTGGTTCCCCAGCACCACGCAAAACGGCAGGTTGCGTTCCGCGACGGGCTCCAACACGCGGTGCCACGCTTCGGCAGCGGGCTTGCCCGTCACCACGTCGCCCGTGAAGACCACCAGGTCGGGATGCTCCGCATCGAGGATGTAGCGCATCTGGGCGATGGTTTTTTCCGCCTGCGCCCGGCGGTAAGGCGTACCGAGGTCGAGGTGCACGTCGGTGAACTGTGCGATCCGGAATTTGCCGTCCCGGCCGAAATGCAGGGCGGGCGCCTGCGCCTGTGCCGAACACCACAAGGCGACGGCACACATAAGAGTCGTTATCTTTTTCATAGGTAGGTTAGGTTCCTTAATTCAGTTTCACACTGCCGCTCTTCTCCACGCGGACGGTGCGGCTCTGCCCGTCGCCCCACGTCACCGTCAGGTCGAACGGCACGTTGGTCGTAACGCTCACCGCAGGCACGTCCCCGGCTGAATTGCGGCCCTTGACCTTCAGCCCTACGACGCCCTCGGGGCCATAGGGATAGCGGTCGATGCCGTGGGCCTCGGTATGGTTGATATCCCATACGATACGCCCCTCGGAATAGTCGGATTTGATGCCGAGGATATACTCGATGAACACCGCGATCGGCGGCAGCCCTGCCCAGCCCACGAAGTCCTTGCGGGCCATGAACCCGGGTTCGATCTTCTCCGGGGCATAGTACTCCCAGAAAGTCCCGGTATTCTTCCACACTTCGAATACGGCGTTGAAATGGTTTTCGGCCACCTCCAGCGCAAGGTCATGGTAGCCCTTGCGGTAGAGGCCGTCGATGACCATGTAATTGGCACCCGGCCATACGCCACCCTGCCAGTAACGGCCCGTCGGGTTGTATTTCGGGTGGTCGGCCGAGAGCGACGGCACGCGGTGCGGACGGTCGAATTCGGCCGTGTCCGCCAGGTGCGCCACCATGCGATCCATCCGCCCCTTGTCCAGCGCGTCGGCCTGCAGGGCCCAGAAGGCGCCGATCCCCTTGGTCGTGCAGAGCGACCCGTCGCCGTAGCGGTCGTAGAGGAAACCCGTCGCATCGTCCCACAGGTGTTCGTTGACATAGGCGCGCAGCCGTTTCATCTCGTCCTCCATGTCCTCGATCTCCTGCCAGCGTTCGATGTGGAAACCGATGTTGAGCAGCGACTCGTCGACCAGCATCTGCTGCAGGTTGGTGTCAAGCCATACCATGTGGCCGTGCGAGAAGATCGGGTTGTATTCGGGCTTCACGCGGGGCATGTTGTCCATGCCCGTCCCCCACCCGCTCGACCAGTAGGTGCCGTCGGGCCACGTGCGGTTGAGCCGCCACCACTTGGCATAGGCGCACAGGGCGGGGAAAACCTTGTGCAGGCGGTCGATGTCGCCGAACTGGCGGTAATACATCAGTTCGACCCACGGCAGCAGGTTGGGCCCCGTCGAGGTGGGATCGTAGCGCTCGAAGCAGTCGGAGCCGTCGGCACGGATCTCGCGGCAGATAAACCCGTCGGGATGCTGCTTGGCGTAGAAGTTGTCCAGCGTGCGCTGGAACGGGAAAAAGCGGTAACCGTAGCGGGCGAACATCATCATGAACGAAGCGTCCCACATGAAGATATTGCCGTTGTAGGCAATATCGAGGTAAGGCGACACGAACCCGGAGCCCTCCTGCGGCTGGCGGATGTTGCCCACGGCGATCTGCCAGGCGTGCCAGTACATCTCGACCTCCTTTTCATGCCCTTCCCACACGGGCGAGGGCAGGATCTTGCGCGCCTCGGCGAACGTCCGGGGTTTGATGTGTTCGGGTTTGGCCGTGCGGAACTCGTTCTCGGCCACGAATACCTCCTTTACATAGGTGTTTTTGTAGGGCAGCTTGTAGGGCCCCGATTTGAGGTCTTGCGCCCCTGCCGTGCCCGCTGCGAAGACCAGCGACATGAATGCCGCGATTTGTTTGCGTAGCGTCATAGTATGCGGTTATTTTATCAGTGATTTTATCCTGCGTGCAATCTCGGTATTCATGTAGGTGCCGCAGAACTTGTCGGCGCCCGGGCCGTAGGCGAATACCGGAAGCATAGCGGGCGTATGGTCGTCGGAGACATAGACGCCCGTCACGCGCCCCGTATGCTCGTCGCCGTCGACCACCACCAGGCCGCCGGTTTCATGGTCAGCCGTGACGATGACGAGCGTCTCGCCGTTCGTGTCGGCGAATTTCAGCGCCTCGGCAACGGCCAGGTCGAAGCTCAACATTTCGATAATAGAACCGGGCAGGCAGCGCGAGTGCCCCGCATAGTCGATCTTGGCACCCTCGACCATCAGGAAAAACCCTTCGCCGCCGCGTTCCCGCAATTTGGCGATCGAAGCACGCGTGGCATCGGCCAGCAGTGTCAGGTTGGTCTCCTCGGCCGCGTCGTCCATCGCCTCGTCGATGCAGATGACCTTGCCCTTCGCGGCATCGATCCCATCGACCGAACGCACGAAATCGTATTGTTTCTCCAGCTCCCCGACCAGGTCGATCCCGTCCTTGCGGCGTGTAAATTCACGGATGCCGCTGCCGCAAAGCAGGTCGATACGCCCGTCCATGAGGCAGCGGGTCAGCTCGTCGGCATTGTCGCGCTCGACCGAATGCCCGTAGAAGGCCGTCGGCGTGGCATCGGCGATGTTACCCAGCGTCACGACGCCCACGGGCAGCCCCCTGTCGTGGAAGAAATCGCTCAGCGAGGGATAGGGCACGCCCTCCGGGCTCATCGAGATATGGCGGTTATCGTGACGTTCGCCCGTGGCCAGGGCGCTGCCGCCGGCGGCCGAATCGGTCGTGAAGGCATCCAGCGCATTGTTCTGTTGCAGGCCGATATATTTCATCTGCAGGGTCGACAGCCCCTTGTTGGCATAGAAAGCCGCCACGATCTGCGACAGCCCCATGCCGTCGCCGATCAGGTAGATCACGTTGCGAACCCGTCCCCGGCCCCCGTCGTTGCGGTAAGTCGGGGTGTAGACGTCGATGCCCTTGGAGAGTTGCAGCTTGTCGTTCTGGAAGCCCCGGAAATCGCGCGTGGTCTTGTCCAGGCGCTTGGTGCCCGTCACGCCTTCGGCGGCCGTGCGGCGTTCGCCGATCTGGAAATTCTTGTTGCCGAAATCATCGAAGAACGCGGCGCACGCCTCGGGATGGTCGGTATTGAGGTAGTCGATACCCATATTATAAAAGGTATAGTAAACCGTCGTCCCTTCGGGGGCGCCCCAGAAACGCACGGGTTTTCCCCAGGCGTGCGCGCGGTCGATGACTTTCTCCAGTTCCGCACGCTCGGCCGGGATGATCGAGCCCTTGCCGTTCCACTGCGAATAGTCGCTGAAATCGGCGCTTACGAGGGCGATGCGCTCCAGTTGCGCGGGCGTATAGTCGGCATCCCACACCCCGTCGAAACGGATATAGGAGGGATATTTACCGAAATCGGCCGGTGCCGGGACACGCCCCGTGACAACGATCCGCACGGCCTCGGGATTCACCGCCGGGTCGAACACCTCGGGATAGCGGCCCAGCAATGCCGCAACGGCCTGTAAAGTCGGTTCGGTAGCAGACTTGAGCTCGACCATCAGTTGAAGGTGTTCGCCGGAATCCTTCCACGCCCGCCCGCCGTTACGCCCGAAGAGCGTCACCAGCGGTTCGACGTAGAGCGCCTCGAAGGTCATGCCGGGCGAAAGGTCTTCGACCTCGTGCCCCACGAGCAGCTTGCCGTCGTGCAGGAACACGTCGGCCTCGATGGAATAGACCTGCTGGGCGTACGCCTGCCAGAAGGGGGCACGGCGGCAATAATCGTTGTGCGAATGGATCAGGATGGGGCGCTCGGCCACAGCCGTGGCGCAGGTGCACAGTGCTGCGAACAGCAGCCAGATTTTGAGTATCTTTTTCATTGCGGGATGTTATTTTTCGAATTTGACGATGGCCATCACGGGGGCATGGTCGGAGACATAACCGCCACCGAGCGTATCGGGCAGCACCTCGTAAAGGTCGGCGGCGATGCCGTCGCTCACGAAGATGTAGTCGAGCAACGGGCGTTCGGCCTCGGGTATCTGCCCGAAGTCGGAAAAGCTCCACTCCGTGCCGGATTTACGGGCGGCGACCTGCTTCACGTCATGCAGTACGCCGTCTTTCTGCACGTGCGCCACGACCGACGAGCCGGGCTCGGAATTGAAATCGCCCGTCAGGATCACAGGCCGATCCCCGCGCAGCGCTTCGATGCGCTCCCTGAGCAGGTTCACGCCTTCGTCGCGGGCAACCTGCCCTACATGGTCGAGGTGGGTGTTGACGAAGAGGAACTCCCGGCCCCCTTCCCTGTCATGCAGTACGACCCAGGTTGCCACGCGCTCGCAGGCGCCGTCCCACCCTTTCGAGCCTGCGACGTCGGGGGTTTCGCTCAGCCAGAAAGTCCCGGATTCGAGGGGCGTAAAACGATCCCGCCGGTAAAATACGGCACTGAACTCGCCCGCCTCGGCACCGTCCTCACGGCCGACGCCCACCGCAGCATAGCCGGGCAGCAAACGCTTCAGGTCGCCGAGCTGGTTGGCAAGCAGCTCCTGCGTGCCGAAAACGTCGACGCCGTGCGAAGCGATCACCTCGGCGACCCGCCCGCGGCGGAAACGCCAGTTGTTCGCCCCGTCTTCGGGGTTGTCGTAACGCATGTTGAAGGTCATGACGCCGAGCGTCGTGGCCGAACCGCAGGCAGTGAACGCCGCTGCCGCAAGAAGATAGAACAATCGTTTCATAACTTTATAGTTTAATCAGCGGGACAATCGGGAAATTCAACGTACAAACGCTCCGCGGGGATCTGCTCGAAGCCAGCCGCCCCGGGTGCCCTCCAGCCCCAGGAGAGATCCTGCCCCTCGTAATCCTCGAAATACATGAGCGTATAGGGATGCAGACCCGCTTCGAGCGCCACGCGCCCGGTCGCCATGACCGAAGCGTGCGACCCGTCGTTGTCGACCACCTTCCGGTCTCCGATCACGAGCACGCTACCGTCGTCGCTCTTGGTCATGAACTCCCACACGCCCCGTTCGGGAATACGGATCCAGCCGCTGAAAATATATCCGAAATGGTCTTCCTGCGGGGCATCGGCAATCGACGGCTCGGGCATTGTCCCGGACGCCACGAGCTTCCCCCGGCGAATCTCGTCCACATGCGAGAACACGCCTTCGTAACAGGCATAGGCGACGCCCGGACGCATGGCCGCGCCCGCTTCGGGCAGCCCTTTGCGGAATACGGCCTTCTCGGCTTGGAGCGTCAGCGTACGGCTCGGTGCGGCCCCGGGTTTGAATCCCCGCGCTTTGAGCGTCAGCGAGCGGTCGACAACGACGGGCCCGGCATAGAGCACCGAGGTTTCGTCCGGCTCCGAGCCGTCGAGCGTATAGCGGATTTCGGCTCCGGCCGTCGTCGTGGCCAGGGCGACGGCCACAGGCTCGGTGAAGAGGCTCACGTTCTGCGTGGTATAGGGAATCGAAACGACCTGGCCGCGCGTAAGCGAATAGGGCTCTGCTGCGGCATCCGTTCCACGGGCGTAATCGGGTTCCGCACGGAGTTCGAAATGCAGTTCCCCACCCTGCATCAGTTGTTCGTAGGTGATGAAATTTTCGGTCACGGGCACTCCGTCGAGCGTCACCGAAGCGATATAGGTATTGCGGCGGGGGTTGTTTGCCGTAACGGTCAGCGTGCGGCCGTTGGCCAGGCGCACGACGGCCTTCGGGAATTGGGGTGCGGTCAGCGCAAACTGGTTCGAGCCGGGGCAGACGGGATAGAAGCCCAGGCTGGAGAAGATGTACCACGCCGACATCTGGCCGCAGTCCTCGTTGCCGATGATCCCCGCGGGCGTCGGGGCGTACATCCCGTGCAGCAGGCTGCGCGTGAGCTCCTGTGTCCGCCACGGCTGCCCGACATAATTGTAGAGGTAGGCCATGTGGTGGCTGGGTTCGTTGCCGTGGGCATACTGCCCCATGAGCCCCGTCACGTCGCTTACGTCGAGCTGCATCTCGTCCGATTCGAGCGTAAAGAGCCGATCCAGTTCACGGACGAATGCCTCGCGGCTGCCGAAAAGCCCGGCGAGCCCGTTCACGTCGTGCGGCACGAAGAAACGGTAGTGCCACGGCGTGGCCTCGGTATAGTCGCGCCCCGTGGCGAACTCTTCGAACGGCTCAGACCAGTTGCCGTCCGTCCCGCGGCCGCGGAAGAAACAGGTCGACCCGTCGAAGACATTGGCGTAGTTGAGCGCCCGCTGCGCATACTCCCGGGCGACGTCGTCCCGGCCCATGGCCCCGGCCATGCGGGAGATCGCCCAGTCGTCGTAGGCATATTCCAGCGTGCAGGAGACCGACTCGCGCTTGATATTGGAAGGTATAAACCCCTGTGCCACATAGTAATCGGAACCTTTCTTATTGATGTTCGACGAGCGGATCATCGCATCGAGCGCCTTTTCGGCATCGTATCCGCGGATACCTTTCAGGTAGGCGTCGGCAATGACCGACGCGGCATGGTAGCCGATCATCGTCCCCGTCTCGCCCGACGCGAGCGGCCAGATCGGAAGCTCGCCCGTTATGTCGTACATGTCGAGCATACTGCGGATCATGTCGTTGACTAACGTCGTATCCACCAGCGTCTGCAACGGGTTCCACGCGCGGAAAGTGTCCCACAGCGAGAATGTCGAATAGTAGGCACCGCCCTGCGGCATACGCGCGATGCGCTGGTCGTGACGACGGTACTCGCCGTTGACATCGCTCATCAGATTGGGCGTCAGCTTGGTATGGTACTGCGCCGTATAGAAATTGACCATTTCGTCGCGCGAACCGCCCTCGACGACGATGTCGCCCAGCGCTTCGCGCCACAGCGCGGCGGCACGCGCATGCACGGCATCGAAATCCAGCTCCGGCACCTCGGCGACGCTGTTGAGACGGGCATTCTCAGCGCTGACCGACGACAACCCGACGGCTATCGTAAGCGTTTCGGTGTCCGGCGCAAAGGTCAGCACGGCCTGTTTGTCGCCCAGCAGCCGCACGTCGGCGAAAGGCTCCGAAAAACGGGCGGAGAAAAAGACATACTGGTCGGGCACCCACCCCTGCGTGCGGCGCATCCCGGCGATCTCATCGGGCGCCGTCGTCCGCAATTCACGCATGTCGACCTGCTCCTCGGCGATCGTGTGCATCAGGTCGACGACCACCTGCCGCGGCCCCTTGCCCGTAAAGGTATAGCGGTGCACGCCCGTACGGAGCGCCGCCGTAAGCTCCACCCGGATATTTTCACCGGGTAACTCCACGGCATAATAGCCGCAGGAGGCCTTCTCGTCCCCGTGCGAAAAGAAATAGGGCTGCAGGACGCAGGCGCCGTCGTGCAACACGATTTCGCGCGTGGTGGGATGGAACAGGACATCGGCCAGGTCGGCACACCCCGTACCGCTGAGGTGCGTATGCGAAAAACCGTCGATGGTCGTATCGTCATAATGGTAACCGGCGCAGGCGTCCCAGTCCCCGGCACGCGTGTCGGGGCTGAGCTGCACCATGCCGAACGGCGTCGTTGCGCCCGGGTAGGTATGCCCGTGGTAGCCCGTGCCGATGAACGGGTCTACATAATCGACCGGGCCGGCCGGCCGCGGCGCGCACGCAAGGAGCCCGAGGGCCAGCAAGGCGATGATAAGGTTTTTGGTCATGGCAGTTTCGGTGTATGCATCCCGTCCGTAAAGCGTTCCATCAAAGATAAGGATTCCGGGGCGGTATTGCAACCCCCGGCAGCCGTATCTGCGCAACATCGGAACCGGTCGCAGTTTAGGTTACACAAATATAAGAGAAGAGAAGCGTCCCGTCCGTGGCTATTTGCGCTTTTACATCCTCACATCGCGCAGAACCTTCCTATCCGGCGCCGAAACCCCGGCAGGAGTGCCTTTTCGCCCGAAATTCCGTCCTGGGGCAGAAAATTCCCGAAAAAAAGCTATCTTTACCCTCGAAGAGACCCAACCAGACCATGGCACGCGTAATTTTCCTGACCGATTTTTCCGAAGCCTATGCCCGCGAACTGCTGCTCGGCATGGCCCGCTATGCGCACGACACGGCGCAGGCGTGGAGCCTTTGCCGGCTGCCGTTGTCGATACGCGACAAGTTCGGCATAGAGGCGGTGGTCGAATGGGCCGTGCGGATGAAGGCCGACGCCGTGATCGGGCAGTTCTACAACACGGACAACGTCGGTCTGTTCCGCGAAAACGGCATCATCGCCATCGCGCAGGATTTCAAGAAGCGTTTCACGACGATCCCCAACATCACCGGGCCGCACCACCTTGCCGGCCGCATGGCCGCGGAGTATTTCCTGAAAAAGGGGTTCCGCAATTTCGCCTTCTACGGGACGCGGGGCATCGACTTCTCGGACGAACGCTGCCAGGGTTTCCGCGAGACCGTCGAACAGGCAAACCCCGATTTCACCTTCTCGTCACTGCGCAGCGGCGCCCAGAACGACCTGTGGTACTACGACACGGCGCAGCTCATCACATGGCTGCAATCGCTGCCCAAACCGGTGGCCATCATGGCCTGCGACGACAACCAGGCGTACCATATCACCGAGGCGTGCCTCCAGATCGAGGGGGGGGGAAATTCGCGTATTCCGAACGACATAGCCATCCTGGGGGTAGACAACGACGAGACGATCTGCAAACTCTCCGCCCCAAACCTTTCGTCGCTCAGCCAGGGTGTCGAGCAGGGCGGCTACGACGTGGCACGGCTGATCGACCGGCTGATCCGCAACCCCGAAGCGGAATGGGAAGACGTCATGGTGATGCCGCTCAATATCATCACCCGACAGTCGACGGACATCTATGCCAACAACGACCCGCACATCGCAGAGGTATTGCGCTACATCCATGAGAACATCAGTCAGAAGATCACAGTGGACGATCTGGTGAAGCTGGTACCCCTGTCGCGCCGCCTGCTCGAAACCCGTTTCAAAAAGAGCATGGGCACCTCGATCTACGATTACATCATCCAGACTCGCATCGAAAAGATGATGCAGCTGCTGTGCGAAGGGCTGAGCGTATCCGAGGCGGCCGCCGAGCTGGGCTTCTCCGACATCAAGAACGTCTCGCGCACCTTCAGGCAGCTGAAGGGCATCACCCCGTCGGAATACCGCGAACAGGTCGCCCCGAAAAGGCGTTAGCACCGTCCCGCAAACAGGTGTCCCGCCCCTTCCGTTCCGCGCAGAGATCAAAATTCAGGCATATCGGCCGTTTTTTGCGGAGGATTTACTATCTTCGGGGCAAATTAACCTTCAAACCGAATCTATGTCCTTAAAACCGTTATTCCTATTCGCATGCACCGTGTGCGCGCTGCCGCTCATGGCACAGAAAAACTACACGCTCACCTCGCCCGACGGCACGCTGCAGGCCACCGTCGCCACCGGCTCCGACCTGAGGATCTCGCTCTCGGCCGACGGCGAAACGCTGCTCGCCCCGTCGCCCGTCTCGATGACGCTCGGCGGCGGCGAAGTGCTGGGCAGCAACCCCAAAGTCACCAGGGCCAGGAAAAATACGGCCGACGCACGGATCGCCTCGCCGTTCTACAAGAAGAGCAGCGTCCGCGACCACTACAACGAACTTGAGCTTACGATGCGCGGCGATTACGGGCTGGTAGTCCGCCTTTACGACGACGGGCTGGCCTACCGTTTCACGACCCGGAAAAAGGACGGCATCCTGGTCGAGAACGAGCAGGTCGCCTATACCTTCCCGGCCGATTATACGGCGTACGCCCCCTATGTCGGGCACAAGCGGCTGCTCGATTTCGAAGGGCAGTTCCGCAATTCGTTCGAGAACACCTACACCCGTCTCCCGCTGACGCAGCTCGACCCCCGCAAACTGATCTTCCTGCCCGTGCTGGTGGAACTTCCCGGCGGCCGCAAGATGGTCATCACCGAGGCCGACCTGCAGGGTTATCCGGGCCTCTTCCTCAACAACTCGACGGAGGCCCCCGTGCTGAAGGGCGTGTTCGCCCCCTATCCTAAAAAGGAGGAACAGGGCGGCCACAACCAGTTGCAGATGCTGGTCACGGAGCGCGAACCTTACATCGCCGCGACCGAAGGCACCCGGTCGTTCCCGTGGCGCGTAATGGCCGTATCGAAGGACGACAGCCAGTTGCTCGACAACGATCTGGTCTACCGCCTCGCCCCGGCCTCGAAGATCGCCGACACCTCGTGGATCAAACCCGGAAAAGTGGCCTGGGAGTGGTGGAATGCATGGAACCTCTACGACGTCGATTTCAAGGCGGGCATCAACAACGAAACCTATAAGTATTATATCTGGTTCGCCTCGCAGCACGGGATCGAATACGTGATCCTCGACGAGGGATGGGCCGTGAACAAACAGGCAGACCTGATGCAGGTAGTGCCGGAGATCGACCTGGAAGAACTGGTCGAATATGGCCGCGAGCGCAATGTGGGCATCATCCTCTGGGCGGGCTACTACGCCTTCGAGCGCGACATGGAACGCGTCGTGAAACATTATGCCGACATGGGCGTCAAGGGTTTCAAGGTCGATTTCATGGATCGTGACGACCAACGGATGGTCGATTTCCTGCACCGCGCCGCCGAAGTCTGCGCCGAACATAAGATGCTGCTCGATTTCCACGGCGTATTCAAGCCCACGGGGCTCAACCGCACATGGCCCAACGTACTCAATTACGAGGGCGTGTTCGGCCTCGAACAGCTGAAATGGTCGGCCGAATCGACCGACATGGTGAAATACGACGTCACGATGCCGTTCATCCGCATGGTCGCCGGGCCGATGGACTATACGCAGGGAGCCATGCGCAATGCCTCGCGCGGCAACTACCGCCCGGTGCACAGCGAACCCATGAGCCAGGGCACCCGCTGCCGCCAGCTGGCCGAGTACGTGGTCTTCGAGTCGCCGATCACGATGCTCTGCGATTCGCCGTCGAACTACATGAAGGAACCCGAGTGCTTCGCTTTCATGGCCTCAGTCCCGACCGTATGGGATGAAACGGTGGCCCTCACGGGTTCGGTAGGCGAATATATCGCCATCGCCCGCCGCTCGGGCGACACGTGGTACATCGGCGCCATGACCGACTGGACACCCCGCGAACTGGAGCTGGATCTGTCGTTCATCGGCAACGGCAACTACGACATCGAGAGTTTCGCCGACGGCATCAACGCCGACCGGGCAGCCCGCGACTTCAGGAAGACCGTATCGGAGCTGCCGCAGGATCGCAGGCTTAAGATCCGGATGGCCCCGGGCGGAGGCTATGCGGCCCGCATCTACGCACGATAAACCAGCCTGCCCCCAAAAGGCAGCGGCCTGCACAGGCCGCTGCCTTTTCATTGCGGGCAATCCGTCCGGCGCTGCCCTGCAAAGCGGGAAATCGCAGGCGGAACCGTGCGAAAGCCCCTGCCTGCGATGACAATATGAAAAGAATTTCGTATCTTTGCAGGCGTTATTGAAATCTAACGACAAATAAATAGAATGGCTTTACAATGCGGCATCGTAGGTTTGCCCAACGTGGGTAAATCGACCCTTTTCAACTGCCTGTCCAATGCGAAGGCGCAGGCGGCGAACTTTCCTTTCTGTACCATCGAGCCCAATGTGGGCGTCATCACGGTTCCCGACCAGCGGCTTGTCAAACTGGCGGAGATCGACAATCCCAAACGGGTGATCCCGACCACGATCGAGATCGTGGACATCGCCGGGCTGGTGAAAGGGGCGTCGAAAGGCGAAGGGCTCGGCAACAAATTCCTGGCCAACATCCGCAACACGCACGCCATCATCCATGTATTGCGCTGCTTCGACAACGGCAACATCACCCATGTGGACGGGTCGATCGACCCCGTGCGCGACAAGGGCATCATCGACACGGAGTTGCAGCTCAAAGACCTCGAAACCGTCGAAAACCGCCTCGCCAAAACGCAGAAGCAGGCCACCTCGGGCGGCGACAAGAACGCCAGGCGTGCCGTGGAGCTGCTGCTGCAATACAAAGCCGCGCTCGAACAGGGGAACAGCGCCCGCACGGTGGAACTGGAGAAGGAAGACCGCAAGCTGGTCGCCGATCTCAACCTGCTGACCGACAAACCGGTGCTCTACGTCTGCAACGTAGACGAGAAAAGCGCCGTGACGGGCAATGCCTATACCGAAGCGGTGAAGGCGGCCATCGCGGGCGAGAAAGCCGAAATGCTCGTCGTCGCAGCAGCGACGGAGGCCGACATCGCCGAACTGGAAAGCTACGAGGAGAGGCAGATGTTCCTCGAAGACCTCGGCCTCGAGGAATCGGGCGTGGCACGCCTGATAAAATCGGCCTACAAATTGCTGAACCTCGAAACGTTCTTCACCACGGGCGCCGACGAGTCGCGGGCCTGGACATACGTGCGCGGCATGAAAGCCCCGCAGACGGCAGGTATCATCCACACCGACTTCGAAAAAGGATTCATCCGCGCCGAGGTCATCAAGTACGACGACTACGTGGCGCTGGGCTCGGAGAAAGCGTGCCGCGACGCCGGTAAAATAGGCATCGAGGGCAAGGAATACGTCGTGCAGGACGGCGACATCATGCACTTCCTGTTCAACGTCTGACGTCCCCATCCGGCACACCGAAACGCAGCGGACACCCGCAATAAGGACACCCCGGACATGGACACGTTGTGCAGCATACTGTTCTCCCGCCGGACGCAGGGAGTGCTTTTCGGCCTGATCCTCGCCGCTGCGATCCTGCGTAACCGCACGATGTGGATTATCACGGCGGCAATCGTGGGAACAGCCTGCGCGGGCATGGCAATCGTCGCGGCCGCCGGGCTGCGCAGGTGCGGCAGGGCGTGGCGCGATTTCCCGGATACGCCCGAATACGACGCTTACGCCCGGCGCAGGGAAGACGAACTGAAACGAAACGACAAAAACAAAATAGAATCATAACATGGCAAGACCCGTAAGAGTGCGCTTTGCACCGAGCCCCACGGGGCCGCTGCATATCGGCGGCGTCCGCACGGCCCTTTACAACTACCTATTCGCCCGCAAGATGGGCGGCACAATGATCCTCCGCATCGAGGACACCGACTCGCAGCGTTTCGTACCGGGCGCCGAAGAGTATATCCTCGAATCGCTCGAGTGGTGCGGCATCCGGATCGACGAAGGCGTCGGCGCGGGCGGCCCCCACGCCCCCTACCGCCAGAGCGAACGGCGTGAGATATACCTCAAATACGCCCTGCAGCTGGTCGAAGCCGGGTGGGCGTACTATGCGTTCGACACGGCCGAAGAGCTGGACGCCCTGCGCAGGGAGGCCGAAGGACGCGGCGAGGCATTCGCCTACAATTACACCGTGCGCGAAAAGCTGGCCACCTCGCTGGCGCTGCCCGCCGAAGAGGTCAGGGCGCGTATCGACCGCGGCGACCAGTGGGTGATCCGTTTCAGGATGCCTGAAAACGAAGTCGTCGAAATGGACGACCTGATCCGCGGCCACGTGGAGGTCAACACCTCGACGCTCGACGACAAGGTGCTCTACAAATCGGCCGACGCACTGCCCACCTACCACCTTGCCAACATCGTCGACGACCACCTGATGGAGGTCTCGCACGTCATCCGCGGCGAGGAGTGGCTTCCTTCGCTGCCGCTGCACTACCTGCTATACAAGGCATTCGGATGGACGGCGACGCAGCCCGCGTTCGCCCACCTGCCCCTGCTGCTCAAACCCACGGGCGGCGGCAAGCTCTCGAAACGCGACGGCGACAAGATGGGATTCCCCGTATTCCCGCTCTTCTGGAAATCCCCCACGACGGGCGAGACCGCGCACGGATACCGCGAGGACGGCTATTTCCCCGAGGCATTCATCAACATGCTGGCGCTGCTGGGGTGGAACCCCGGCACCGAACAGGAGATTTTCTCGATGCAGGAGCTGATCGACAATTTCTCGCTGGAACGCGTTTCCAAGTCGGGCGCACGCTTCCAGCCCGACAAGGCAAAATGGTTCAATGCACAGTACATGCACCATAAGAGCGACGCCGAACTGGCCGCGCTCTACCAGCCGATCCTGCGCGGGCACGGCATCGAGGTCGCGGACGAGGTCGCAGGCCGCGCCGCCGGCATCATGAAGGAGCGCGCCACGTTCATCACCGACCTGTGGGATCTGACGTCGTTCTTTTTCGTGGCCCCGGCCGAATACGAGGAGAAGCAGACCAGGAAATACTGGAAGGGGCAGAACCCTGAAATCCTGCGCGAACTGCGCAGCGTACTGGCCGCGATCGACGATTTCTCGCTGGAAAATACCGAGCGGATCGTACACGGCTGGATCGAGCAGAAAGGCTACGGCATGGGGCAGGTGATGAACACGCTGCGCCTGGCCCTGGTCGGCGCCGGCAAGGGCCCCGGCATGTACGACGTGACGTCGTTCATCGGCAAGGAGGAGACCCTGCGCCGCATCGACCATATCCTGGCAACCTTAAAACCCGCAGAATAATATGGTAACTATCGAACAACACGTATGGGGCATGACGCCCGAAGGAGAGGCGATCATCCTCTACACGATGCGCAACGACAAGGGCGCCGAAGTGAAGCTCTCGAATTTCGGGGCCGCGATCGTCTCCGTGACGATGCCCGACCGCGAAGGCCGCATGGACGACGTGGTGCTCGGTTACAAACATCCCGAAGGCTACTTCTTCGACGGCGCCGCCTCGGGCAAGAGCGTCGGCCGCTGTGCCAACCGTATCGCATCGGGACGCATGACCATCGAAGGCAAAGAATACTCGCTGGAGGTCAACAACGGCCCCAACCACCTGCACGGCGGCACGAAGAATTTCGCCAACCGTCTTTGGGAAAGCCGTGTCGAGACCAACCGCGTCGTCATGTCGCTCCTGTCGGAGGACGGCGACCAGAATTACCCCGGCGAGCTGAACGTCGAAGCCGTATTCGATTTCGACGACGACAATGCCCTAGAGATCACCTACCTCGCCAAGACGGACAAGACGACGGTCGTGAACCTCACGAACCACGTCTATTTCAATCTCGCGGGCGACGGAAGCGGTTCGATCCTCGACCACGAACTGCGCCTGAACAGCTCGAAGGTGCTCGAAATGAACGACAAGCAAATTCCGACCGGGAAATTGCTCGACGCAGCGGGCACTCCGCAGGACTTCCGCCAATTCAGGCCCTTCCGCCCCGGCATCGGCTCGGAGTTCAACCATATCCGCGATTTCAAGGGGTACGACCATCCTTTTGTCATCGACGGGTGGCAGCCCAACATCCTGGGCGAGGTCGGCGAACTGCGCGAAAAAGGCTCGGGGCGCTGCGTAAAGGTACTTTCGTCGCAGCCCAGCGTGATGGTCTACACCGGCAACTGGCTCGCAGGCGGATGCCCCGAAACCAAGACCGGCGGACGTTACGACGACTACGACGGCGTGGCGATCGAATGCCAGAACTACCCCGACGCCGTGAACCATCCCGATTTCCCGTCGCCGCTGCTCAGACCCGGCGAACTCTATTGCCAGAAGATCGTCTTCCGGTTCGGCACCTTTTAGGCTGCCCCGGCAAAACGAAAATCCCTGCTACATGTAGCAGGGATTTTTCGTACAAGAACCCGGCGTGAACGAGCGGACGGACACGGGAGATTCCGCTCCGTATATGCGGCCTGCAGGGTTTCTTACTTCTTTTCCGTCCTACCTTTTTCCGCCCTACTTCCCCGTCCCGGACTGGGCGGCCAACGCCCGGGCGCGCTCGAGCGCCGCATGGATGTCGGGGCAAATGTTCTCCTCGCCGAGCAGGTTGCAGATCCCGGCATTCTCCAGCGTAGCGCGCACGCCCGGGTTCACGCCCGACAGCACGAGGGTACTCCCCGCCCGCTGCGACATCCGGCACAGGGTTTCCAAGTTATGGAGCCCCGTGGAGTCGATAAACGGCACGCGACGCATACGAATGATCCGCACCCGGGGACGGTCGCCCATCTGCATCATCAACTCCTCGAAGCGAGTAGCGATGCCGAAGAAATAGGGGCCGTCGATCTCATACACCTCGATCCCGGAGGGTATGGCCAGCGGCTCTTCGTGCAGCCGGGCGTCGGAACCCGCTGAGGGGTCGATTTCATTGCGGATCACCGATATTTCGGTCGTCTCCATCACACGCCGCAGGAACAGCACGCAGGCGATGAGCAGCCCCACCTCGATGGCCACCGTCAGGTCGAAGACGACCGTCAGGAAGAAGGTAACCAGCAGGACGGCCCTGTCGGAAAGGGGCGTGCGCAGCAAAGCCCGGAAAGTCCGCCAGCCGCTCATGTTATAGGAAACGACCACCAGTACGCCCGCAAGGCAGGCCATCGGGATATACTGCGCCAACGGCATCATCAGCAACAGGATCAGCAGCAGCACCCCGGCATGGATAATGCCCGCCACGGGCGTCCGGCCGCCGTTGTTGATATTGGTCATCGTCCGGGCGATGGCACCCGTGGCCGGAATGCCGCCGAACAGCGGAGTGAGCAGGTTGGCGGCACCCTGCGCCATAAGCTCGGTATTCGAATCGTGGCGGTCGCCGGTCACACCGTCGGCTACCGTCGCCGAAAGCAGGGATTCGATAGCCCCCAGCAGCGCAATGGTCAAAGCCACGGGGAACAGGCTGCGCATCACCTCCCAATCCATCGCGGGCATGGCCGCGGCAGGCAATTCGGCGCGGATCGTAAAGCGGTCGCCGATGGTATCGACGCCCTCCATGCCCGCATACGTCCGAAGCGCCCAAACCCCGGCCGTCAGCACGACGATGGCCACCAGCGACCCCGGGATACGGCGCGAGAACCTGGGTGTGAGGACAATCAGCAGGATGCTGCACAGCCCCACGGCCAGGTTCGCCCAGTTGACCGAACCGAAATGGCGGAAATAGAGCATCCACTTGCCAATGAAATCCCCCGGCACGGGCTCCCCGCCGAAATCCATCCCGAACAGGTCTGCGATCTGCGTCGTGAAAATCGTCAGGGCGATACCGGCCGTGAACCCCACCACGACGGGATAGGGAATGAACCGGATGACGGCGCCGAGTTTGAACAGCCCCATCGCGACCAGCAGCACACCGGCCATGAACGTCGCAACCAGCAGCCCCGTTTCGCCGTATTGCTGGACGACGCCGTAGACAATGACGATGAAGGCGCCCGTAGGGCCGCCGATCTGTACCCGGCTTCCGCCCAGCAGCGAGACGACGAACCCCGCGACCACGGCCGTGATGATTCCCTTTTCGGGCGACACGCCCGAAGCGATACCGAAGGCGATAGCCAGCGGCAGGGCCACGATGCCAACGACCAGGCCGGCCATCAGGTCAGCCGAAAACGTCTGACGCGAATAGCCCCGGAACACTTCGAAGAACCGGGGACGGAACGATGCGATATGTTTCATAGACCGTTAAAAAAATTTGAAAGTGCAAAAGTAGGCATTTTTCGGCTTATATCCCCCTTTTCGGCATTTAATTATTCGGGCCTGCACGGGCCGGGACAAATAAATTTGGTATTGCCCCGGACAATCACTACCTTTGCCGTCGAATTTCTAAGGGGTGCTCGCAGTGCGCGGGCTGAGATTATACCCATTGAACCGGACACGGGTAATGCCGAGACCGGGATGCATAATCAACATTACATACCCCTTTTCAGTTCTTTAACTTTAAAAAGTTTAAACATGAAAAGGTTTTTACTACCCATTGCGGCCGCCGTCATAGGCACCGCCGCACATGCCCAGGCCGTGGAGGCCGGGCAGGAAGACTCGCTGCGCATGTACCGGTTGCAGGAGATCGAAGTCACCGCCACACGCGCCGACGCGGCCACGCCCGTGGCCTACACGGACATCGCGCGCGACGAGATCGCCCGCAACAGCTTCGGATCCGACATCCCGTCGGTACTGGCGCTGACCCCCTCGATGGTCGCCACCAACGAAACCGGCATCGGCATCGGCGCCACCTCGGTACGGCTGCGCGGCACGGACGCCACGCGCCTGAACGTGACGATCAACGGCGTTTCGATGAACAACCCCGACTCGCACTCGATGTACTGGTACGACACGCCCGACCTGATCTCGTCGGTAGGGACGGTGCAGGTGCAGCGCGGCGCAGGCATCTCGACCAACGGCACGGGTGCCTTCGGCGGCGCGGTGAACATGACCACCGAGGCACTCCCGACCGATTTCAACGGCTCGGCATCGCTCTCCTACGGATCGTACAACACCAACAAGCAGGCCGTGCAGGTTTCGTCGGGCCTCATGGGCGGCCACTGGGCCGTGGATGCACGCCTGACCCATATCGGTTCGGACGGCTACATCGACCGCGGAGCCACGGATCTTAAATCCTACATGTTCCAGGGTGCCTATTACAACGGCAATACGATGCTGAAACTGGTATCGTTCGGCGGCAAGGCCAAGACCTACCTCACCTATAACGGCGTCACGAAGGAGGACATGAAGCGCTACGGACGCCGGTACCACGACAGCGGGCAGTACGTCACCTCGGACGGCCCCTTCGTACTGGCCGACGGCACGCACGTCGACTACTACGACGACCAGACGGACAACTACCTGCAAATCAACAACCAGCTGATCCTCAATCACCGCATCGATGACCGCTGGGTGATGAACGCCACGGCGTTCTACACGTACGGGTACGGTTATTACAAGCAGTACAAGGACGACGCATGGCTTGCGGGCTACACCAACCTGCAGAGCGACATCGAACAGGCCGACCTGATCCGCGAAAAGATCATGCGCAACCACCTGGGAGGCATCAACGCCTCGGCAGCCTATTCGGTACGCAACCTCGACCTCACGTTCGGCGGTTCGTGGAGCTATTACTCCTGTCCCCACTGGGGCACGCTGGACTGGGTGGACGGACTGAAGAAAAGCGACATCCGGGGACGCTGGTACGACAACGATGTCGACAAACAAGACGCCAACGTCTTCGTGCGCGCCAACTGGACAGTCGCCCGGGGGTTGCGCCTGTTCGCCGACATGCAATACCGCTATGTGCATTACCAGGCATGGGGCGTCAACGACAACTACAACTGGGACACCTCCGCGATGCAACCTATCGACGTAGATAAGAAATACCATTTCTTCAACCCGCGCGCGGGCATCCATTACACGCTCGCCGACCGCCACAACTTCTACGCATCGTTCGCCGTCGCACAGAAGGAGCCTACGCGCAGCGACTTCACCGACCGTTATATGTTCTCCGGCGACAACTCCTATCCTTCGTCCGAGAAACTCTACGACTATGAACTGGGCTACCGGTACGACGCGCCGAAATTCAGCGCGGGCGTGAACCTCTACTACATGAAATACAAGGATCAGCTGATCGCCACGGGCATGGTCAACGACGGCGACGACGCCCTGAACACGAACGTGGAGGACAGCTACCGCCGGGGCATCGAACTTTCGGCGCAGTGGAAAGCCACGGGCTGGTTCACGCTCAGCGGGCACGCCACGTTCAGCCAGAACAGGATCGAGGATTACGTCGACGCCCTCAAGGACAGCCCTACCTTCGGGCAGAACCTGGGCGACATGACCATCTCCTACTCGCCCGACGTAATCGCCGGGGTGCTCTTCGACTTCCACTGCAAGGGCTTCGAGGCCGTATTCCACACGCAGTATGTCGGCAAGCAGTATTTCACGAACAACGAAATCGACGCCCTGTCGCTCGACAGCTATTGCACGACCAACCTCAACCTGGGCTATACGCTCCGCACGAAAGCCGCCCGCAGCGTCCGCTTCGGGCTCATGGTCTACAACCTCTTCGATTCGGAGTACTGCGGCAATGGGTACGGCTATTCCTACATGGACGACGGCAAGCGTACGGACGTCGCACTCTACTTCCCGCAGGCCCCGCTGAACGTGCTGGCCAACGTGACGGTGAAATTCTGAGAACGGATGGACTGGAAACTCGTACTGCAAATCGCCGGGGTCGTGCTGGGGCTGCTCTACCTGTGGCTGGAATACCGGGCCGACATCCGCCTGTGGATCGTCGGGCTCATCATGCCGCTGGTGCACGGCGCCCTCTACTACAAGGCGGGGCTTTATGCCGACTGCTCGATGCAGGCCTACTACGTACTGGCCGGCCTTTACGGGTGGATCGTATGGCATAACGCACCGCGCAGGAAAGCAGCGGCCGACCAGATCGGGCATACGCCCCTGCGCCAGGCTGCGGGGCTGGTCGCCGTCTACGCCGCAGCGCATACGGGCATCTACTTCCTGCTCGTGGCATTCACCAATAGCACCGTGCCGTTCTGGGACGCGATGACCACGGCCGGAAGCATCGTGGCGATGTGGATGCTCTCGCGCAAGTACGTCGAGCAATGGCTCGTATGGCTGGCCGTAGACCTGGTAACGGTGGGGCTGTACCTCTACAAGGGCATCCCGCTGACGGCAGGCCTGTACGCCCTCTACTCGGCGCTGGCAGTCGCGGGCTACCTTCGCTGGAAAGCAAAAATGCGCGCATAGCAATCCGGCCTCAAAACGACGGAAGGCCGTCCCCTGCTGCGGGGACGGCCTTCGCTTTCCGAGTATCCGGGCCGCTGTGCCGGATGCCCTATTTCACATCGGTGAGGTAGACATTACGGAACTCCAGGGTGCCGCCTTCGCTCTGGAGCGCAATGTAGCCCGTGCGGTTCGTACCCGAACATTCGTTCTGCAATATGCCGTTGATATAGACGGTCATCCGGTCACCCTGGCAAACGATCTCGGCCTCGTTCCACTCGCCTGCAGGCTTCTCGCAATCGGCATCGCCGATACGCGCCTTTATAGGGAATTTGCCGACGGGTTCGATCCCGGCGGCCCTTGCACCCCCGAGCAACACCAGGTCGCCCGCACGCCCGGCCATGAGCTGGCATTCGATCCCTTGAGGCCAGACCTTGTCGCCCTCCTGCACGCGCTGGAAAATGCCGCTGTTCGTTGCTTCGCCGATCCAGCGCCACTCGGCGTGGAGCCTGTAATCGCCGTACTGCCGCGCGGTACGCATGTAGCCGAACGGCTGCCCCGCGATACGGATATTGCCGTCCCGGACGGTGAATACCTCCCCGGCAGGCACTTCGCCCAGGCTGTCGACGACGCATACCCAACCCGCAAGGTCTTTGCCATTGAAAAGTTCGGTTCGGGCATTTCCGTCGCACGAACCCAAAGCCAGCGCACAAACCAGCGCTGCGAAAAGAAATCGGATATTCATAGTTTATCGAGTTATTTGATCGGACAATCTCAGGGCCGGGCAGGATCCGGCACAGCGGCTATTCGGGCAGGCCGTGTTCCCCGACATAGGCCAGTATCTCCTCGCGCAGGGACTTGGGCGTAACGTTCTGCCGCAGCACGAGCAGGTAGGAATTGCGGATCTGCGTCCGGATAAAGGCATCGGGCAGGTCGCCCGTCGTGCGGATGTCGTTCCAGTGCTTTTTGCTCGAATGCCACGCAGGCGTGACGTCGGGATACTCCTCGCGCAGGGAAACCGCCTCGTCGGGATCGCACTTTACGGCGACCCGCCCGAAATTCTCCATATCGGCATAGGCATACATCTTCCCGCCGACCTTGTAGACCAGCGTAGTTTCGTCGAAGGGCGTACATTCCTCGGTCAGGGGCAGCGACAGGCAGTAGTCGCGAAAAGCCAGGACATCCATAGCAAACTGATTTTCGGGTAAAGATATGAAATTTTTGGCACACGGATTGCGTTCCTGCCATAAGTAAAACCAAAATCAAGGAAACGATGAAAAAAATTCTCCTCTGTGTATCCCTGCTCTCGATGTTCGCGGCAGGCTTCGTAGGCTGCTCGCAAAAGCGGGAGTGGAACCACGAACAACGCAAGGCCATGCGCGAAGCGCTGCGCAGCTACCGCCAGATGGTTTACCTCGACGACCTGACCGACGCCGAGTTCGTACTCTTCACCGACCAGGTGGCCGGGGAGCTGGAAGGCACCTATCCCGTCTACGCAACCTTCGTGGAGATGCCGGGCGTAACCGACACGGTCGACATGGTGGTCGTCACGACCATCGTGGACGAACTGAACGCCGACGCACGCAACATGCGGCATATCTTCCCCTACAACTACCTCGTAGCGCAGGGCGTGCTCCCCGCAGGCCTCGACCACGACCAGCAGAAGGCTTTTTACAACTGCTTCGCCGGGAAGGTGAACGCCACCTACAACACGATGTCGCAATTCTTCAATGCCATCCTGGCCGATACGACCGACATGTCGCAGCTGCGCCAGTTGCAGGGGCAGTGCGCCAACGACCTTTTCGAATGGGTGATTACCGAAGTCGACGTGATCGAGAGCGTCAACTGACGCATCGCACGACCAAACGCAACCGGGCGGGATTTTTCAAAAAATCCCGCCCGGTTATCTTTACCCCGCCACTCCGGCGGCGTAACAAGCGCTACACCTCCGGCACCGTGCACGAACACGACGTCTCGGGGCGTTTGTCGTAAAATTCCTTGGACACCACGATCCGGATCGCCTTGTGGAGGATCGAGAATTCGAGCGGCGTTTCGCCCAGCAGCTCCCCGTCCACCTCGACCGATATTTCGGGCGACGACTCGATGCGGATACGGCTGCCGCGCTCCTGGAGGATATGCCGGATACGGTAGATACCGCCGTTGAACAGGTAGTGGAACCGGAACAGCAGGTGCCAGAAATGCACCGGCCGGATGAGCGACACGTCGAGCATGCCGTCGTCGGCCACAGCCTCGGGAAGCTGCTGCATACCGCCGCCGTTGTACTTGCAGATACCGATGGCGATGCTCAGCAGCAGGTTATTGTAGACCAGCCGGTCATCGACCCACACCTTCATTCCGGTAGATTTATAACGGAAGAACTGCTTTACCAGACACCACGTGTAGATCCAGCGGTTCTTGCGTCCCTTCTTCTTGAGGTGCGAGAACTTGCGCACCACATGGGCGTCGAAGCCCGCACCCGCGACATTGGCCATGTAGCGGCTCTGACGGTAGTGCGACTCCTCGTAGGAGACCACGCCCACGTCCTGCAGGAACGAATACCCTTCGCTGATCGCCTTCACGGCGTCCTGGTAGCGGTTCGAAATGCCGAATGTGCGCACCCAGTCGTTGCCCGTACCGACGGCGACCACCGCAAGCAGCACCTCGTCGGGGCAGACCTTCTGCTGGATGAACAGGCCGTTGACCACCTCGTGCAGGGTGCCGTCGCCCCCGACGACGATGATATGCCGATACCCCTCATTGACGGCCGTCACGGTAAGTTCCGTGGCGTGGAACTTATGTTCGGTGAAGACCGGTTCGCAGAGTATCTGCGCATCGCGCAGGTAGCGCGATATCTGCGGGAAATGGTCAAGCCCGCGGCCGCCTCCGGCCACGGGATTGACGATGACGAACCATTTGACCTTTCCGGCTTCCAAAACACGCTACTTTTTGGGGATGTTGCGCAGCGTGTCGACCATGAACTCGTAGAACTTGCCGACCGATGCGATCTCCACCTTCTCGTCGGGCGAGTGCGGGTAGCAGATCGTGGGGCCGAACGAGATCATGTCCATCTTGGGGTATTTGCTGCCGATGATGCCGCACTCCAGCCCGGCGTGAATCGCCGTCACGGCGGGCTGCTTGCCGTAAAGGGCTTTGTACGAAGCGGTCATGGCCTTCAGGATCGGCGAATCCATGTCGGGGTTCCATCCGTCGTAGCTGCCCGAAAGCTGCACCTTGGCGCCGGCCAGTGAGAACACGGCGGCAATGGCCTCGCCCAGCGCGGCCTTTTCGGTGTTGACCGAACTGCGCAGCAGGCATTGCAATTTGACCGTCTTTCCGTCGGACACCACGCGTGCGAGGTTGCTCGAAGTCTGCACCAGCCCCGGCATGGCCATCGACATCTTCTGCACGCCGTCGGGGCAGCCGACCACTGCCTTCGTAAGTTTCTCAGCCACCTCGCGGGCAACCATCTCCGCAGGGGCTTCGCACTCCCTGATCTTGACCGACACGGCATCCTCGATGCCCGCGTATTCGGCCCTGACAACCTTCTCATACACCTTCAGCTCCTTGGCGAATGCCTCGTACTCTTTCGTTTTGACCATCACCACAGCCTCGGCCTCGCGAGGGATGGCATTACGCAGGCCACCGCCGTCCACCGAACACAGCAACACGTCGCACGACGCCGAAGCGGCGTTCAGGAAGCGGAACAGCACCTTGTTGGCATTGGCACGCTGGCATCCGATCTGGATGCCCGAGTGGCCGCCCTTGAGCCCCTTGACCGTGATCTTCGCAGCGGTATAATTCCGTGCGGGCGTCTTCTCCGCCGTATATTTGAAGGTGACGTTGGCATCGAGCCCGCCGGCACAGCCCACATACAGCTCGCCTTCGGTCTCCGAATCGAGGTTCAGCAGGATATCGCCGCGGAGCAGGCCCTTTTTCAGCCCGAAGGCACCGTCCATGCCGGTCTCCTCGGTTGCGGTAAACAAGGCCTCGAGGGGGCCGTGCACCAGTGTATCGTCCTCCAGCACGGCAAGGATCGCCGCGGCGCCGATGCCGTTGTCGGCCCCGAGCGTCGTGCCGTCGGCCGTGACCCACTCGCCGTCGACGTAGGCGTCGATGGGGTCTTTTGTGAAGTCGAACTTCTTATCGTTGTTCTTCTGGGGCACCATGTCGAGGTGCGCCTGCAGGATGACGCCCTTGCGGTCTTCCATCCCTTTCGAGGCGGGCTTGCGGACATAGACGTTGTGCGCAGCGTCCTCCTTGCATTCCAGTCCCCGGGACTTGGCGAAATCCATGACGTACTTGCGGATCTTCTCCTCGTGCGACGAGGGGCGCGGGATGCGGACGATCTGAGCAAAATGTTTCCAGACGAGCGCGGGCTTGAGCGCAGACAGGTTCTTGTCCATAACTATTCGGTTTTTAGGTTTGATTGTTCGGGTTCTCTCCGGGTATCCCCGGCATATTTGTCGAATGCGTCGACGATGTATTTGACCAGTTGGTGGCGCACGATGTCGCGTTTGTCGAACTCCACGATGCCGATCCCCCCGACACCGCGCAGGATCTCCATTGAGCGGGTCAGCCCGCTGTCGCTTTTCTTCGGCAGGTCGATCTGCGTCACGTCGCCCGTGACGATGAACCTGGCGTTGCGCCCCATGCGCGTGAGGAACATCTTGATCTGCGACAGGGTCGTATTCTGCGCCTCGTCGAGGATGACGAACGCATTGTCGAGCGTACGGCCGCGCATGTAGGCCAGCGGCGCGATCTGTACCGTCCCCTCTTCGAGGTATTTCGCCAGCTTGGCCGGCGGGATCATGTCGTTCAGCGCATCGTAGAGGGGTTGCAGGTAGGGGTCGAGCTTCTCCTTCAAGTCGCCCGGCAGGAACCCGAGCTTCTCGCCCGCCTCGACCGCCGGGCGCGTGAGGATGATACGCCGCACCTCCTTCTCCTTCAACGCGCGCACGGCCAGCGCGATGGCCGTATAGGTCTTGCCCGACCCGGCGGGGCCCACGGCGAACAACAGGTCGTTTTTGTCGTAAAGTTTCACCAGCTTTTGCTGGTTGACCGTACGCGCGCGAATGATATTGCCGTTGTTGCCGTAAACGATGACGTCCTTGTCAGCCGGGGCTTCCTGTCCGGCGATATCACCGGCGAAAGCCTGGCCGATGACTTCGGACGAGATATGCCCGTATTTGAGGTAATAGGCCACCAACCCCTCCATATGCCGGCCGAACCGTTGGGTTTCGGCCTCCGAGCCCAGCACTTTGAGCGACGAACCGCGCGCTACGATCCTGAGTTGGGGATGGAGCGCCTTGATCTGGTCGAGGTAGACATTCCGGGGGCCGTAGAGCTCCCGGGGGTCGACACCCTCGATGGCGATCTCTTTTCCGACAGCTTCGGTCATAGGCTAAAACAGGTAACCGACGCTCAGGGCGACGTTATACGAACGGAGCTTGTCGAGGCGGCTGCCGTCGGGCAGCACCACGTCCTCCTTGCCTTTGAACTGGCCGTTGTAGCGGAGGTCGATGAGCATGTGACCCAGCAATTTGACGCCCGCACCCACCGTATAGGACATCGTGGGACGTACGCGGCCAAAATCCAGCAGGTCGCCGCCCGACTTCTGTTTACAGTCGTTCATCACGGTGAACACCGGGCCCGCATAGAAACGGAACGGCCTGAGCAGGCGCAGCGACACGAGCACCGGGACGTCGATCGAATTCGACTTGAGGTTGATCTCCTTCGCCCCTTCGGGTTTGATGCGGAGCCCCTGGCGCACATACAGGATCTGCGGCTCGATGGCGAAGGCGCCCAGATTTACCGCCGTGACGATACCGGCCTGCCAGCCCAGTTTATTCTTGACATCGGTCTTCGACATGTTGGTCGTATAATCGGGGACGTTGATACCGCCGATCACCCCCCACTCGACCCGCGTGCGGGGGCGCTGCGCTAAGGCCGACCATACGCAGGCCCCCAACAGCAGGGTTATTACAATTTTACGAATCATTGAACAACTGTTTATTTGATTTTCAACTTGATACTTGCCCAGAGCATATAACCCACGCAGAGGGCGACGAACAGCATCCCCAGGTGGGGGTTCCCCGTCCAGCGGATGATCGCCCCGCATACGGGCCCCGAGACGGCCCCGGCGGCAATCGCCATAATCATCAGCCCCGCGACCCCGTTGGCCTGTTCGGGTACGGCTTTGGTCGCCACGGCATAGAAGGTGGCGAAGACGCAGGCCATGGCGAAGCCCATCAGCCCGACGGCCGCATAAATCGCAGCCTCGTTGCGTACGAAAAGCAGCACCACGCAGAGCACCAGCGCCCCGGCCATATTCCAGCTCAGGTATTTCACGTCCGAAAGGCGCACCAGCACCCAGGCTCCGACCAGCGTACCGACGATGCGGCAGGCATAGAAACCCGTAGTGGTGAGGATCGAATCGGGGTTGTCGATCAGCCGTACCGAGAGGAACCCGATCCCGACGTCCCCGGCGATGAAACACGCCACACCCAGCGTACACAACAGGACGGCCCTGTTCCTCAGCAGCCGGAAACAATCGGACATCCCCGCCGCATGCCCGCTGCGTTCGGGTTCGGCCACGGTGGTAAATTGCAGCCAGATGCCGCCCAGCACGGTGAGCCCTGCATAGATCGGCAACAGCAAGCGCCATGAACCCGTGAGCGCCACGAGCGCCGTGACGATGGGCGCCAGCAACAGCAGCGAGGTGTTGCGGAAAATCTGTCCCACGGTCAGGTAGCTCGTCATCCGCTCGCCCGGCACGATGGTCGCCAGCAGGGGGTTGACCGCCACCTGGAGCGCCGTATTGCCGATGCCGAGCAGCCCGAAGCCGGCGAAGTACCAGCCCAGTGCGCAGCCCTCGCCTGCGAGGAAGGGCACCAGCAAGCCGGCGATCGTGAAGGCATAGCCGATCATCGACATGGCCTTGCGGCCGATGCGGTTCATCAGTGCCGCCAAGGGGGTCGACAGGACGAGGAACCAAAGGAACACCATCGTGGGCAGGAAACTCACGGCCGCCTGCTGCGATGCGGGAAATTCGGTGGCGATACGCCCCGAGATCGGAGCCACGATATCGCAGAACCCCATGATAAAGAAGCCCATAAGCACGGGCCCGAGAACACGTTTATCTACTTTGTCGACACGCATCGGCGACGATTTTTTATCCATACGATTTTTCAAAGTTACGTTTTTTTGGCGAAACGCGAAACATCGACCCGTTTTTTTCACCCCTTACTGCAACTTGCACGCCCGAATCGGCACGGCACCGCCTCCCCGTACGCCACGGAATCCCTGCTGGATTTTTTTACGATACAAACGTCGCCGGCGACTTGCGTATTATCTGTTTTTTCTTATCTTTGTCCTCAGACTAAACAGATCCGACAATGTTAATGACCGCATTCCCCATAACGTTGCCGCTCGAAGACCCGATCCTGAAATTCCTGCTGATCCTGGTCATCATTCTGGCGGCACCGTTGTTACTGAACAAACTCAAAATCCCCTATTTGCTGGGGCTCATCATCGCAGGTGCGGTGATCGGCCCCCACGGCCTGAACCTGGTTCTGCGCGATAGCAGCATCATCCTCTCGGGAACGGCCGGCCTCCTGTACATCATGTTCCTGTCGGGGCTGGACATGGACATGTCCGATTTCAAGAAAAACAGCTGGCGCAGCCTCATCTTCGGGCTCTACACCTTCTGCGTGCCGCTCGGGCTCGGCATCCTGGCCGGGTATTACATCCTGGGCTTCCCGATTTACTCCTCGATCCTGCTGGCCGGGCTCTTCGCCTCGCAAACCCTCATCGCCTACCCCATCGTCAGCAAACTCGGCATCTCGCGCGACAAGGCCGTCACGATCGCGGTCGGCGGCACGGTCATCACCGACACGCTCGCCCTGCTGCTGCTCACGGTCATCGTCGGGATGGCCACGGGCAATGTCGACGAAACATTCTGGTGGAGGCTCAGCGCCTCGGTACTGCTCTCGATCGGCATCATCCTGTTCCTGTTCCCGCTGCTGGCGCACTGGTTCTTCAAACATTGCAGCGACAGCGTATCGCAGTATATCTTCGTGCTGGCGATGGTATTCCTGGGAGCCTACCTCGCCCACATGGCCGGGCTGGAGCCGATCATCGGCGCCTTCCTCTCGGGACTGGCCCTCAACCGCCAGATCCCCCGCACCTCGCCCCTGATGAACAGGATCGAATTCGTGGGAAACGCCATCTTCATCCCCTTCTTTCTGATCGGCGTGGGCATGCTCATCGACTACCGGGCGTTCTTCCGCGACTGGGAGAGCATCGAAGTGGCGCTGGTGATGATCGCCCTGATTACGCTCGCGAAATTCCTCGCGGCCTATTTCACGCAAAAGACCTTCCGGCTCTCGAACGACCAGCGTACGGTGATCTTCGGGCTGAGCAGCGCCCATGTGGCGGCGACGCTCGCGGCCGTCATGGTCGGCTACAACGTCATACTCGGGCACACGGCGGACGGCGAACCGATCCGCCTGCTGAGCGAAAGCGTCCTGAACGGCACGATCCTGATGATCCTCGCCACCTGCACCGTCTCGACCTTCGCCACGCAACGGGGGGCACACAACATCGCAATGCGCAATGCGCAGGACGACGACAAGGAGCCGCAGGAGGAAGACCATATCCTGATCCCGCTCGCCAACGAGCAGACCGCCTACGAACTGGTCTGCCTGAGCATGACGCTCAAAAAGGCCAAGGAGCGGAACGGGCTGTATGCGCTGAACGCCATCGACAACAAGGTCGAAGACCCCAACCTCGAAAAACAGGGGCGCAAACTGCTCGACATGGCGGCGCAGGCGGCGGCATCGGCCGACAACTACATGCAACAACTGCTCCGCTACGACGTGAACATCGCCAACGCCATCGTCAGCGTGGTCAAGGAGCGCAATATCTCCGACATCGTGATGGGTATGCACCACGACCGTACGCCCGGCGGGTCGGGCATCGGCAGGATGGCCGCCGACCTGCTGGGCTACAGCAACGTCACCACGTTCTTCTACCATCCCGAACAACCGCTCACCACCGTCAAGCGGCACCTGGTCATCGTACCCGAGAAAGCCGAGAAAGAGGCCGGGTTCCAGCTCTGGATGCAGAAATTACGCAACCTGGCCGAGAATTCGAGTGCCAGGATCGTCTTCTACGCCCCGGCCAGCACGATGCAATACCTGCGGCCTTCGCGCGGAAAACGCTCGTCGAAAGCCGAATACGTGGTTTCCGACTGCTGGGACGACCTGACAGCGCTGACCTATGAAACCAAACGCGACGATTGCCTGTGGGTGGTGATGAGCCGCCGCGACCGGCTCTCCTACCACCCCGCCATGAGCAAGGTGCCGGGGTATATGGAGCAGTTCTTCGCCGGGCACAGTTTCGTGCTGATCTATCCCGTACAGGCGGGCGATACGGACAACCGCTATCTGTAACGTACGCCCGGGCCACCGGTGCGGGGAGTTTCCCGTTTCCGGATTTTATACTACCTTTACGGGCGACGGACGCCCCCGGAAAAACCCGGACAGGTTTGGTTTTGCGTCCTCGTTGTATTATCTTTGCAGCGGATAAGAAACTTTTGCATATCTGCCTGAATGACAGCGTTGAGTAGAGAGAAAGAAAGTAGTTGGTAACGATTTAGCAACAATGCAACTGCGCTGAACCGCTGCGCTTGCATCTCGTCAAACAACTCTATGCAAATATAAATCAAAATCGGATATGGCAAAAGATATCCGTACATTATAATCCGTTCTCCAGTCTTTTCTCCAACAATGGCATAACCGTATAAAGGCTCTCCGCTTCTTGCGAAGCGGAGAGTTTTTCTTTTTCGGGGGGGGCTCCGCCCTTTATATTGCGAATAGCGCAGGCACTATTCTTACCGTCTCGAATCTGCCTAACAATTCGTTTACCTCCGGTTTTACTGTCTTCCCATCGTATTGTGGCGTCGTTACGTTGCAGGTGCAAAGATGTTTACGAGGTCTTCACGTACAAGGTCGCGTCTTGCGGTTTGGCGAAAAATCTTCCCTGCGCCTCGATGGGACTGCTGCTTTTTTATGCACCTTAACCAGGGAGGGCAATAAATATCATTTGATGAGTTCCCCGTTTTTATCGTAATTATTTTCGATAAATCCGCCGTCGTCTGTCCATTCGGAGGTGGAACTCAGCGAGCCGTCGGAACGATACGTTTCACGGTAAACCAGCTTGTCGTTCTTGTAGCGCCCCTTGTAATACCATCCGTCGCTGTCATGCGTTTCATAGGGTCCTTCTTTTCTGTCATCACGATAGGTATACACCGAAAGGAGTTTTCCGTGGCTGTCATAGCGTTTTACAGCGCCTTCGAGTTTGCCTTCGACATACTCCTCCTCCATTCTGAGTCTCCCGTCCTCATCGTACCAACGGGCCGTACCATAGCGTTCGTCGTCGAGATAGTCGCAGCAATATTCGATATTTCCATGCGGCCGGAACGCCGTCGAATCGGCATGGTAGGTCGTATATCGGCCTTGGGTCTCTCCTCCGGCATAGAAACCCTCGCTTCTCAGCTGTCCGTTGGGGTGATATGTTTTCACGGCGCCGTCGAGCTTTCCGTCGATGTAAGTCGCAGTCTTGGCAACGGTCAGTCTGCCGTCTATGGTGTAATATTCGCAATACCCGCCGTCGCATACCCCTTCTTTGACCTGTGTCGTAAAGAGATTCGGGAAAAAGGCCTTTCTTACAATTCCGGTCTTTTCGAGTTTGCCCGTAAAGGGCCTGCGATCCGCGATCGTGCAGATAAGCCCGGCGGAGTCGCAATAGTAGAGGTATTTTTCGGAGCTGAGCAGTTCGCCCTTTTCGTAGATCCGCCTGTCGTCCAGCCTGCCGTCTTGGCGGTAGTAGCTCCACGTACCGTCGGGAATCCCCGTCAGTTTCCGGTCGTGGCCTTTTTCACGGCCTTTGGCCATCATCTTGCCATCAGGGTAGAAGAACTCGCAAGGGCCGTCCGGTTCCCCATGCCGGTAAGTTTCGACAGACCAGACCGTGCCGTCGGAACGGTATTCAGTAATCTTACCGTGCCTTCGGAACCTGAGTTTTTTCCCGGTTTCGCAAACATTACCGTCCGCATCGTATTCCGTGTAGGAATGGGGCACATGATCCCGGATGTAGTTCTGGCCGAAAAAGATCGCCTGCAAGATTATGGCTACCGTTACCGGCGCAAGAAGGCCGATCCACCACGCACGGAAGTATACCTGTGCCAGGACGATAGAGAGAATGAACCAGACGATGCATACGAAGATGCTTGAGTAGATAAACGTAAAACCCCTGGCCATGCCCGCACCGGCCGGGTCAGTTCCGGCACTGAAATTTATAAGCCGGACAATCAGCGCAACGGCTCCTACCAACAACGGATAGACTGCCGCGGTCACAAAGAAGAAGAGGAGTTTCATTTTCATTTTAGGTCGGGGTAAAGATTTTTTTTACGGGTTTTCCGGGGACACTGTCCCGGCATATAAAGATAAATTAAAAATTACCTCCGGTTGTTATCCATTCGGATCAATTAGTTATTATTCGTCATTATTTTACGCTTTTTCCGCAAACCGGATCGGAGGCATACACATTCCCGGAAAACGTATGCAGCACTCCTTGCGGGCCGCTGCTTTCTATGCACTTTCCCCGAACACTCCGGAAAATTCGCAAACTTTACGCAGGATTTAAAATATCCGGGCTGCCGGATCCTCTGCATAAGTAGAACGCAGCGGCAATGACAGCACAAAAACGAAAGACCGTACTTTACACCTTCGACTGCTCCGGATGCGGTTACTGCACCGAAGTCTGCGACAGCGGGATCCTCAAGCTGGTCGACAACGGCACATGCCGCTTCGTCAACGTCGCAGACGCTTCGCGCTGCACGGAATGCGGACGGTGCGAACGGCGATGCCCGAACAATGCGATTTTACTTAAACCAATAGCATGAAAGAAAAACTAAAAATTGCAGGATACGCCCAGAGAGGCGTGGTTCCGCTCGCCCTGGGCGTCGCCGTGACCATGTGGCTGTGGAATGCGCTGATTCCCGAGATCGTGGGCTGGAAAGCCATCAACCACGGGCAATCGCTGGGCCTGCTGGTACTGCTGCGGCTGCTCTTCGGGCATTTCGGATACTTCGGCCGCGGAGGTTTCGGCCGTCCGCACATGTCGCGCCGGGAGCACCGCCGCCTGCACGAGGCTATGAGGGGCATGTCGCACAGCGAAAAGCGGGAGTTCATCCGCCGCCGGATGCGGGAATTATGCGAACGGTGCCGCCGACACACGGCAGGCGGAGAAAACACGCACCCATTTTAAAATCTGAACCGATGTATAGTAATGAACAGGCAAAGAATGTGACCTTCCGCACGGACGAGCGCATGACCTACGGTGCAATGAACTACGACGGCGCGGAGCTGATGGAGCAACTGTTGGCGCAGAAAGTATCGCTTGCTCAACAACCGGCCGTACAAACGCCTATTCTTCCCAAAGAGACACCATGAACGAAGATACACAACAGAATATGGAACTGACCGCACAGGAGGAGGCTTTCTGCGACCTCTATGTCCACGGAGGAATGGAGTTCGCAGGGCAGATCCTCAAATGCTACCGTAAGATCTTCGGCGGCACCGCATCGATGCGGGATTCGGCACAGGCCCGCAGCCTGCTGCTCCAGCCCCGCGTGATGGCCCGCGTCAAGGAGATGATCTCAACGGAACAGTACGAGATGGAGACGGCCGCCGTGAAGCTCCAGATCGCCGAGACCCTCAAAGCCGTGATGGCCGAGGCGGCGACACAGAACTACATAGACCGCTTCGGGGCGCCTCTCTCCCCGGCGTCCGTCGTTGCCGGCGGGCTTCCTGTCCGCGGCGGTGCGGTGCGCAATTCGAAAGACGCCGTCGACAAATGGATCCGGGGCCTCGGGCTGGGCATATGATGAAAAAAGGCTTTTGCCGCCGCCTGACCTCCCATTTTCGTTTCCTGCAGCTCTGATTTGTGTTCAAAAAGTTGGAAAATGTTTGCTGTTTGTCCGAAAAAATCCATATATTGGGCATATAAACACTAAACATGCAAACATGTTCTTACGCTCCATTTTATCCGTCGCGGCACTGTTGTGCCTCGTCACGCCCGCCGTGTTGCGCGGCGCGGCGTATGCCGATTACGATCAAACAATATCCGAACCGCTGGAAATACGGATCAACGACAGCCTCAGCATCCGGATAAGATCGATCTCCAAAGAGGAATATGAAACCCGGAAACAGGCGGCTGAACACTTGCGGCATAAACCTTACCGGAAAATCGAGGATCTTGCCAAAGTGCAGAAAATCCTCGGCCGGAGACTGAAGGTTATCCCCAAAGATTATGGGGGCCGTATTGTCAACGAGTTTGAAATCACTTTCGACGACGGAACCAAGGAGCACAAGGAGTACTTGGATTTGGAATTCGTCTTTTACGCCTACTATCCGGAGCTCAGGATATTGTGTTTCGATTCTGACGGCGGTTACAGTAAGGTCGACTTCAACACCAATTCGGAAGAGTGGAACGGAAATATAAGTCCCGATGAGTGGTCCGTTTCGCCCGACAAACAATTGCGGATCAATGCCGATGGTCCCGACTGTATAGCGAGAGAGGGCTACAGCTATTTTTTAGAGAAATGGAACAAGGAAAAGAGACGGTACGAGCATATCGGCGATTTGTTTTATACCGATAAGATGCTCTGGTCGTGGACGGACGACGGCGACGGTTTAAATTTCGAACGTGTACAACATGTGATTCTGTGCTGGTACTACGGTACGGACTGGTCGTGGACGGACAATAATACGGTATTGTATACATGCCCCGATTCCTACACGGAAGGAGGCCGTCTCTACGGTGAAATGGAGATTATCGTAAAATAACGATCCTATGAAAAAAACAGCACTTCTATTGAGCCTGTTGATTTCCCTGTTCCTGCCCGGACTGCAGGCGCAGGAGAATTCCGCGATGCCGCGCTTCACGGAGTTTCGTACTCCCGAAGAGTTCGATAGCGGCGGGTGGCAAAACAAAATTATTGATGAAGCACAAATCGATTCCCGCATACTGCAACTGGTAACATCCAAGGATACAGTCGATTACTACAATCGATGGATATGTGTTCAGGTGCTCGATAAAACCACGCGCCGGCTCCTGCAGGAAATCGACCTGGCAGCAGACGAAGAAGGGGGTGTGGGAGACATGCTTTGTGTCGATGACTACAATTTCGACGGCTACGACGATTTTTCCATGTTGGAAGGGGTATATGCGAGTGGGAATACATCGAGTGTTTATTTTCTGTTCGATCCCGGAACCGGCACTTTTTTCCTGAGTAATATCGGCGGAACCAACCTGGAATTTAACGACGTTTCCAAAACGATCACTTCGACGAACTATTGCTGCGCCGGAAGTAGAAAGATGGAGCAAATCTACAAACTGGTGGATAACCGGGCGGTGCTTATCGAACAGCACTGCCTGACCTGGGTAGAGGTAGAAGAAAAGGGCACGTATTTGGAGGACGAAGATGGATATCCGGTCTTCGAAGAAGAGGATTGCTATCCCGACAGCTATATCGATGTGGAATTGGAATCCGTCGGATCGAAAGATACCTGCCGGCTGAGGCTTGCGATTTACGATGAAGATATGGCAGGCGGTTTTGTTCAGTATAAAGATCAGAAGGAGCGGATACCCCTGTATCTGAATCATTCTCAAACCGTAGAGCCAGGCAGCGGCGGCGGTCCCGATACACGCCGCCTGTTCTATAACGAAATGCGTCAGGGCGTTGCCGACGGGGAGTATGTGGTGACGCTCCGGTATCCAGACGTTATCGAGGTATATTATCTGCGCGGGAAAGAGGAACGGGAATTCATGTTGAAAAAAACAACGGAATGAAAAGAACTGCGGTCTTATTGAGTGTGTTGCTGTCTTTGCTTTTCTCTGCGCTGCACGCGCAGAGAACAAAGTGCCTGCGCATAACGAAGAAGGCGCTGGATATAGGGGTTTACGATTACGGAAAGGTCAAAAAATCTCCGTATAAAGTTTACTACGGGAAGCAGGCCGAGGACAAATTCACCGAAGTGCTGATGAAAAGCGAGCGGCTTATGAATTCGGGTAAATTCGGTCAGTATCGGACACCTGACGATTTTGTTACGGACGATGTTGTGGCTTACGAATATTGTCCTGAACTGAACTATGTGATGACCACGGGCGGGCATGGCTATGCCTTTGCGTATGATTTGGAAACTTTGGAAGAGATCTTCGTCAATCCCTCTACTTTTGTCTATTCTCCGTCGGGTTGCTATCGCTTTGGAACATTTGACGTCGAAGCAGGAACGGAGATTTATTTGGAGGTAAAGCAGGGTGATAAATGGGTTTCACATCTTAGAGGAGTCTGCCCGACCATGATAGAGGGCGTTTACTGGTTCGACGATCAGACGATACATTATCTGAAAAAAAAAGAAAGCCCCTCTGGCACAAGCTACTGGATCGGATATTCGATGAAATTCTCTTTTGAAAATGAACCGGAAGAATCCATCCGGCCATGACGCAGGCGGCTGCCCCGCATGCCGCGGCGGCAGGTCGCGGGCCGGATTGATCGCATAGCCCGCCGGACTGATTTCCGGCAAACTCCGTGAGGTGGTTATACACGGTGCAGTATTTCCAATAGCTGCGCAGGCTTTTGAGCTTGCCCACCTGCTTTTCGTAATCTTCGTTATGCTGCCGGAATACCGCCAGCAGCGTTTCATGGTTCATACCCAATCCCAGATAGGCGTTACGCACTTTCTCGGCGGTTACATAGTTATCCCGGTCGGCGATCTTCCGGTAGGCCTGATTGATACCCACACGGATTTTATCCAGCATCCGGTTGTCCTCCTGCGCCACCACGCTGCGACCGGCCCGCGGCCGAACTCCACGCTCCATGATTTCTCCTCCACGTCCAGCTTGCAACTGCACTGTGCGATTTTACCGTTTACCGTAATCCGGCACATCACCGAAGCAAGCCCGTTCTTTTTCGTGGCGTTGCGTTTCAGATAGAATAAAACTTTAAATGTCGATCTCATAACTCTACAATTTTTTAGGGTTCAACCTCCGATCACAGATGGAGCAGAATATGCTTGCATACTATGCCCTGCAAGGAGGAGGTCGCCGCCGTTTCTTTGGCGGCAAAAATATTTCTTGCAGAGCTGTTTATCGATACGCAAAAACACAGCGAATCAGTGTAATAGCATTCGGAAACCGACTTTTTTCGAGGTGTGCTGCCCATAATCCGAAAATCCTACTACATTTGCAGTCGCAATCCTCCGAATCAGGCTTGTAATTCAGCGTTTTGAAAGCCTCCCAAAATCTCCGCCGCCGTTTTGAAAAGAGTAACGGGATAGTAACGTAACTCCGGTTTCATTTGGCTTTTTGGCGGTTTCGCCTGGCTTTGTCTTTGCAATACGTTTTCCTCTAAACCCCTTATTTACAACCTTCCTGCGCTCATCTGCTCAATCTCTCATTTTTTATTCTTATCTTTGCAGCGGAAAAAGAAATAAAGTATGAGTCTCGTAGCAATCGTGGGCCGTCCGAATGTCGGCAAAAGCACCCTCTTCAACCGTCTGGTAGGCCAGCGAAAGGCCATCGTCGATGCCACGGCCGGAACCACCCGCGACCGCCATTACGGTAAGACCGACTGGAACGGCCGGGAATTTTCCGTGATAGACACGGGCGGCTACACCGTCAATTCGGAAGATATCTTCGAGGACGAAATCCGCCGCCAGGTATTGCTGGCGATCGACGAAGCCGACGTGATCCTCTTCCTGGTCGAAGTCAAGACCGGCATCACCGACCTCGACATGCTGATGGCCGATCTCCTGCGCCGCACATCGAAAAAGGTGATCCTCGTCTGCAACAAGGTCGACAACAACGACCAGATATACTCTTCGCACGAGTTCTATGCCCTGGGGCTGGGCGATCCCTACTGCATCAGTTCGATGAGCGGCAGCGGCACGGGCGACCTGATGGATGCCATCCTCGCGGCGCTGCCCGCCGAGGCCGTGGCCGAAGAGGAGGAGAACCTGCCGCACATCACCATCGTGGGGCGTCCGAACGTCGGCAAATCGTCGATGACCAACGCCCTGCTGGGCGAGGAGCGCAATATCGTGACCTCGATCGCCGGCACCACGCGCGACTCGATCCACACCCGCTACAACAAATTCGGGATGGACTTCTACCTCGTGGACACGGCGGGTATGCGCAAGAAGGGCAAGGCGATGGAAGACCTCGAATTTTACTCGGTGATGCGTTCGATCCGCGCCATCGAAAATTCCGACGTCTGCATCCTGATGCTCGACGCACAGCAGGGGCTCGAATCGCAAGACCTCAACATCCACAACCTGATCGTCCGCAACCGCAAGGGTTGCGTGATCGTGGTCAACAAATGGGATCTGGTCGAGAAGGACAACAATACGATGAAGGAGTGGACGGAGTTCCTGAAGAAGAAACTCGCACCGTTCAACGATATTCCGATCATCTTCACCTCGGTTTTGAGCAAACAACGCATTTTCGACGTACTCCAGACGGCTATCCGGGTCTACGAGTCGCGCAAACGCCGCATCTCGACCTCGGCGCTCAACGATTTCCTGCTGCCGCTGATCGAAAATTACCCGCCCCCCGTGACCAAAGGCAAATACATCAAGATCAAATATGTAACCCAGTTGCCGACGCCGACGCCGCAGTTCGCGTTCTTCGTCAATCTGCCGCAGTACATCAAGGAGCCTTACCGCCGCTTCCTCGAAAACAACATCCGCGACCACTGGGATTTCTCCGGTGTACCGATGCAGATCTACTTCCGGCAGAAATAAGGATGGGCTGCGGCATCGCCCGGTCTCGTCACCAGAGAAATCCGGCCTCGACATTCCCCCTAAATCCCCCTTTGGCAAAGGGGGACTTTTACAAACCGGGATGCCGATGCAAATCTACTTCCGGCAGAAATAAGGATGGGCTACGGCATCGCCCGGTCTCGTCACCGGAGGAATCCGGCCTCGCTCCTGCCATTCGCACAAAACAAAAAGGGACGACATGCAGTGTCGTCCCTTTTTACACTCCGTTACGCCTCCCGCCGTCGCGCCAATAGCTTACGCGCCGTATCGGAGAGCAGCACCACGGCACCGGCAAGGATCGCAGTATCCTTTATCACCAGCCGCCCGGCGCCCGAAAGCAACGGAAACCCGAATTCCCCGCTGCCCAGATCCGGCACCCAGACTTCGGGCGTAGTCACCAGGAACGACAGTGTTCCGAGGGTCATAATCACTGCCAGCACCTCCCCCGCCAGGCCGATGCGGGCCGAGAAGAACCCGAGGAAGGTCAGGATGCCGATCCCCATGATCAGCAACCCCAACCCGTGGGAAAAGCCATAGGTGTTGTTCTGCTCGTGCCACGCATGTTTTTCAGCGTCGTATTCGCCCTCCTTGAGTTTATAATCCCTGTACTCGGGTGCTTTTTCGTTGTAAAAGAAACTCATGAAGGGGCTGTTCGCCACGAAGGGCACGATGCCTTCGGCTTCGTAATTCCGGAATTTAAGTCCACCGATCCAGACAAAAATGATAAGGATAGCCACCCGGATCATCCCCAGGCCGAGCCGTTGCGCATTGGCCGCAATTTTCAGAAAGCCGTAAAACAGGCAGGAAAGTCTTTGCATCATATTCGTTTTTCGTTAATTGTCCGATGATGCAAAGGTCTGGATTCCGGATCAGACATACGATGGCAGGAATGCCGGAAATGTTGGAAATTATTCCCGTTTTTCGCGCTGCCGGAACTCGGTGATGCTCTCGCCGTTCATTTTGGCGAAGAAACGGCTGAAAGCCGCGGTATCCTCATAGCCCAGCAGGTAGGCAATCTCCTTGGCGCTTTTCGTAGTATAGAGCAGCAGGCGGCGCGCCTCGGCATTGACCCGGTCGTGGATAATGTTCAGCGGCGAGGGCTGTCCGCACGAGGCGAAAAGGTTTGCGAGCGTCTTGGGCGACCGGTGGAGCAGCCCGGCATAGTCCTGCACCCGTTTTTTCGTCCGGAAATGCTTGTCGACCAGCACATAGTAGCGGCGCACCGTGTCGAAGAGTTTTTCACGGTCGGCACCGACGGAGAAGTGCTCGCGCGCAACACGCGTACATATAATGATGAACCGCTTGAGCTGCATGCGGAGCATCTCTTCGCGCAGGCCGTCGACCACCCCATATTCGGCCCGCAGATCGTCCACCACCCGTTGCAGGGCGGCCGTGCGCACTTCGGAGAGTTCGAGCCGCAGCACTTCGGAACTGCCGTTGAAAAGCAGCCCGCTGCACGACACCTCGCCGTCATGGCCGAAGATGCAGTAGAAATTGCTGTCGAAAGCAAGGATCAGGTATTCGCCCTCGGCGCGCGTCACGTCGAGGGTATGGAGCGGCGTCAGGGGCAGCAGCATCCCAGCCCGGAGCTCCATGGGAATATGGTCGACTTCGAGCCAAAGGCATCCACGCCTTACCCAGACGAATTTATAGAGCCCGGGGCTGCGATGCAGCGCGGCATCGCGGTAGTCGCTGCACAGGACGAGGTTGCCTTTCAGGGGCGTGCTGAATGTCAGATCCATGGTTCGAAGGTTTAGGTTCGGGGAAACAATCGCAAGCGGTATCTCAAAGATAATGCACAAAAATAAAAATACCCGCATTTCGGGCCGAAAAATCGCATCCGCCTTCGGAGGCAGTCGGGGCACGGTTTTCGACCTGTATAACTTCAGGTTATACCATCATCAGAATTACCGATTTGCAAATCCGTCAAACATAACTTATATTTATAAAAAATTCCAAACCGCATAATCAGAAAACCCCATGGACAAAAAGAAACAGCTTACCGCAGAGAACGGCCGGCCGATCGCCGACAACCAGAACATCCAGACCGCAGGCGTCCGCGGCCCCGTGACGCTGCAAGACCCGTGGTTCCTCGAGAAACTCGCGCATTTCGACCGCGAAGTAATCCCCGAGCGGCGCATGCACGCCAAAGGCTCGGGCGCATTCGGCACCTTCACGGTGACGCAGGACATCACCCAATATACGCGTGCGTCGATCTTCGCCCGGGTCGGCAAGAAAACCGAATGCTTCGTGCGCTTCTCGACCGTCGCCGGCGAGCGCGGCGCTGCCGATGCCGAGCGCGACATCCGCGGCTTCGCCATGAAGTTCTACACCGATGCGGGCAACTGGGATCTCGTGGGCAACAACACCCCCGTATTCTTCCTGCGCGACCCGCTGAAATTCCCCGACCTGAACCATGCCGTGAAGCGCGACCCGCGCACCAACCTGCGTTCGGCCAACAACAACTGGGATTTCTGGACGCTGCTGCCCGAAGCGCTGCACCAGGTGACGATCACCATGTCACCGCGGGGCATTCCGGCATCGTACCGCCACATGCATGGATTCGGAAGCCACACATACAGTTTCTATGACAAGGACAACAAGCGCACGTGGGTGAAGTTCCACCTCACGACCCAGCAAGGCATCAAAAACCTGACGGACGCCGAAGCCGAAGCCCTTGTGGGCAAAGACCGCGAGTCGCACCAGAGAGATCTCTACGAGTCCATCGAACGCGGCGATTTCCCGCGCTGGACGATGTACGTGCAGCTAATGACCGAGGAAGAGGCGCGCAACTACAAGCTCAACCCGTTCGACCTGACGAAGGTGTGGTACCACAAGGATTTCCCGCTGCACGAGGTGGGCGTGCTGGAATTGAACCGCAATCCCGAGAATTACTATGCCGATGTCGAGCAGGCGGCGTTCAACCCGATGAACATCGTCGAAGGCATCGGCTTCTCGCCCGACAAGATGTTGCAGGGGCGCCTGTTCTCCTACGGCGACGCACAGCGCTACCGCCTGGGCGTGAACCACACGGAAATCCCCGTGAATAGGCCCCGCTGCCCGTTCCACGCCTTCCACCGCGACGGGCAAATGCGCACCGACGGCAACTACGGATCGGCAAAGGGTTACGAACCCAACAGCTACGGCGAATGGCAGGACAACCCCGCCCTCAAAGAGCCGCCCCTGGCCGTGAACGGCGACGTTTACAACTACGACGAGCGCGAACTGGACAGCGACTATTTCACGCAGCCCGGCCTGCTGTGGCGCGTGATGTCGGCAGAAGACCGGAAAGCCACCTGCGAAAATACGGCGCGCGCCATGGGCGATGCCGAGCTGTTCATCAAACAGCGCCACACGCGCCACTGCTACTATGCCGACCCGGCATATGGCAAGGGAGTGGCCGAGGCGCTGGGCATCTCGCTCGAAGAGGCCCTCAGGGCCGAAGACCCGGCGCATCCTTCGTGGGATCCGCGTAAATGATCGGCGGGATTCCTCGCAGGCAATCCGCGCAGCCCGCTCCGGCAAACCGATTCGCACCCCACCGCCGGCCACGGCAGGCCGATGTCTGAAAACGGCAGGCGGAAAAACTGCCGGACAATAACGGCAAGGCCGGGCTTTCAGAAAGCCCGGCCTTGCATTTTACCCATGCAGGGATATTTACGGCTGCTGCCGGTTAGGGAAACCTTCAGCCCGTCAACCAGCATGCCGTCTTTCCCTGTGTAGCCCACACGGGCTACTCCCGGGGCACGCTACCGCCCGGCTGCGGGGTTTCGCCGCCCTGAGGCTTATCGCCGCGGCGACGGTTCCTGCCCCCGCGATGGCGATGTTTGCGGTCACGCGTCCCACGATTGCCTTCGCCGCGCCCGGAGGCGTGGTCGTTATCGGCAGGTGCCGCCTGAGGGACTGCGATCCCGGGATTTTCGGCAGCCGCCGTACCCCGTTCCCGGTCGTTGCGGCGTTCGCGCCCTGCGCGTTCGCCCTTGTCTGCGCGTCCGCGCCCACGGCTTCCGCCGTTCGAACCGCCGCGGCCACGGCCTCCGCCACGGCCACCGCGCCCACGGCCGTTATTGACGGCGGGATTGTATACGGGGCCCGCGCCCACGCTGGCCGGCAATTCGGCCTTGCGGATATCTTTCTCGATGAACTTCTCGATCGCGTGGAACTTGCCCTGCTCGTCCTCGCTGACGAACGTCACGGCGCTGCCCGTAGCCGCGGCGCGCGCCGTACGGCCGATACGGTGGATGTAATCCTCAGGGTCGTGCGGCACGTCGTAATTGATGACCAGCCCGATATCCTCGATGTCGATGCCGCGTGCCACGATGTCCGTAGCCACCAGGATCGACACCTTGTTGTTCTTGAAGTCGAGCATCACCTCCTCGCGCTGCGCCTGTTCCAGGTCGGAGTGCATGGCGGCCACATTGAGTTTCATGCGCTTGAGCGTGTGCGCCAGCTCCTTGACCTTGAGCTTCGACGACGAGAAGATGATCGTCTTCGAATCGGTCGGCTCGGCAAACATCTCGCGGATGATGCCCAGCTTCTGGTTCTCGTAGCAGACATAGGCCGACTGGTCGATCGCCTCGTTGGGTTTCGAAATGGCGATGTTCACCTCGGCGGGATTGCGCAGGATCGTCCTGGCCATCTCGCGTATCTTCGGGGGCAGCGTCGCCGAGAACATGATCGTCTGCCGATCCTTGGGCATATAGGAGACGATCTTCATGATGTCCTCGCTGAAACCCATGTCGAGCATACGGTCGGCCTCGTCGAGGATCAGGCATTCGACGTGCGAAAGGTCGATGCCGCTGTTCTGGATGTGCGAGATCATGCGCCCGGGGGTAGCGATCACCACGTCCGAACCCATCAGCATACCGCGCTTCTGCACATCCCAGCCCTTGCCGTCGCCACCACCGTATACGACCGTGGTCGACACGGGCAGGTAGTACGAAAATCCCTGGAACTGCTGGTCGATCTGCTGCGCCAGCTCGCGCGTCGGCACGATGATCACCGACTTTATCACATTGTCTTCGTTGCCTTCGATCAACAGCCTGTTGAGCAGCGGCAGCGTGTAGGCCGCCGTCTTGCCGGTTCCGGTCTGGGCGCAACCGATGATGTCGCGGCCCTCCAGGATCACCGGGATGGTGTGTTCCTGAACAGGAGTCATCTCCTGGAAATTCATATCGTCGAGTCCGTCGAGGATCTCATCCTCCAAATCGAGTTCGTCAAATCGCATCTTACGTTTCAGTTTATTATATCCTTAAATGATTTCTTCTCCGAACAGCGTCGCCGGGGTGCACCCCGTAATGCGCACGCGCACATAGTCGCCGACGTCGTGCCGGCCGCGGTCGAAGACCACGACCTTGTTCTGCGACGTCCGGCCCGAGAGCTGCTTTTCGTCGCGCTTCGAGCGCCCCTCGACCAGCACTTCGAACTCGCGCCCCACGTCGCGCAGGTTGCTCGCATGCCCCAGTTCGTTTTGCAGGGCGATGATCTCCGAAAGCCGCCGCGACTTCACCTCGTCGGGCACGTCGTCCGGCAGGTGCTCGTGCGCGAAAGTCCCGGGACGCTCCGAGTATTTGAACATGTAGGCGAACTCGTACCCCACCTCGCGCATGAGCGAAAGCGTCGCTTCGTGCTCCTTCTCGGTCTCGCCCGAGAAGCCGGCGATCAGGTCGGTCGTGACGGCGCAATCGGGCAGGTAACGGCGGATGGCGGCGACGCGGCCGAGATACCATTCGCGGGTGTATTTGCGGTTCATACGTTCGAGCATCGACGTGGCACCCGACTGCGCAGGCAGGTGGATGGCACGGCAGATATTGGGCATCGAGGCCATGACCTCCAGCAGGCGGTCGCTCATGTCCTTGGGGTGCGACGTGGCGAAGCGCACGCGCAGCAGGGGCGAGATCGACGCCACGAGGCGCATCAGTTCGGGAAAGTCCACCTCGCCGGCCTTGTACGAATTGACGTTCTGCCCCAGCAGCGTCACTTCGCGGTATCCGTTCCCGAAGAGCGAGCGGGCCTCCGCAACGATCGTTTGCGGGTCGCGGCTCCGTTCGCGGCCGCGGGTGTAGGGCACCACACAGTAGGAACAGAAATTATTGCATCCGCGCATGATGGCCACATAGGCGCTCACGCCGTTGCGGTCGAGCCGCACGGGGGCGATCTCGGCATAGGTCTCCTCCGTGGAGAGCAGGACGTTCACCCCCTTGCCGCCCGCCTCGGCCTCGCGCACCAGGCGCGGCAGGTCGCGGTAGGCATCCGGCCCGGCCACGACGTCGACGCCGTAAGGGCCCTCGACCAATTTCTCCTTGAGGCGTTCGGCCATGCAGCCGATGATGCCCACGACGAGCCCCGGTTTGGCCCGGCGGTAGCGTTTCATCTCGGCCAGACGCCCCCAGATACGCTGCTCGGCATTGTCGCGGATCGAGCAGGTGTTGATCAGGATGACATCGGCCAGGCCGATATCCTCGGTGTAGACGTATCCCTCCCGCTGCATCAGGGCAACCACGACTTCCGTGTCGCCGACATTCATCTGGCAGCCGTAGGTTTCGACGAAAAGTTTGCGTCCGGCGCCCGACAGGGGGCGCAATGTATTCGTATTGAGTTTAAATTCCACGTTCCAAATTTCCGTTATTCCGCATGTATCTCGTTCTTGTCGGGGAACTGTTTGAACCCTTCGCCGAACGTCTCGTAGGCATCGGTCACGACTACGAACGCCGCCGGGTCGATCTCTTTGATCTTATGTTGCACGAGGTGCACCTCCTTGCGGCTCACGACCAGGAAGATCATGTCCCGCGAAGCGTCCGTATACATCCCCTTCGACTTGATGTAGGTCGCACTGCGGTCGAGGTCTTCGATGATGAAGCGTTTGAGCGCCTGATGGTGGTCGCTGATGATGAAGAGCAGCTTGTCGTACGACGCACCGTTGAGCAGGTAGGCGATCACACGCGAGGTGATATAAATCGTGATGAGCGAATAGAGCGTCAGCATCCAGCCGTTCGAGGCGGCTTCGCCCGTCCCCAGCCCGAAGCCGATGACGGCCAGGCCGGACAGCACGACGAAACCGTCGGCCAGGAAGATGCCCGACGAGAACTTGATACCCGCGAATTTCTGCAACAGCATCGCCACGATGTCGGTGCCGCCCGTGGTCGCCTGCTGGCGCACGACGATGCCCTGCCCCACGCCGATGACGACGGCGCCGATGACGCACGTCAGCAGCAAGTCGTTCGACAGGTCGAGCCGCCCGCCCAGCAACAGCGACGGGTCGAGGCTCTCGACCGCCGCGGCGTCGGGGTAGACCAGCCGTGTGAGCACGTTCATAAAGCCGGGCGTATAGAGCGCGGCCAGCACCGTACGCGTTCCGAACTGCCCGCCGAAAACCAGCATCGCAACGAGCATCAGCGGCACGTCGAACATATAGCCGAACGTACCCACCTGGATCGACGGAAAAATGTTGTGCAGCACGATACCCATACCGTACACGCCTCCCGGCACGAAATTGTAAGGGTTCACAAACAGCACGAAGCCGGCACCCATGACCGAACACCCGAAAAAGATCAGGAACCACGAGCGCCACCACGCCCACGAGCCCATAGGTTCCAGTAATGCTTTCGTATTCATACCCTGTTATACATTTAAAGTATGCAAAGATACGATATTCCCCCGAATCCGCCAGCAGAACGGCGCGGATTTTTCACGCAGGGCTTCCGTTTCCGGATTTTTTAATTATATTTGCATTACACAAACCCTTGGAAAACCGTTATGATCCTCACATATTACACCGCTACCACCATGATTATCATCGCCTATCTGCTGGGCTCGATTCCGAGCGCCGTGTGGATCGGCAAGAAATATTACGGCATCGACATCCGCGAATACGGCAGCAAGAACGCCGGCACGACCAACATGCTGCGCGTGCTGGGCAGGCGGGCCGCACTGCCCGTATTCGGACTCGATTTCCTGAAGGGTTTCGTGGCAGTGACGATCATCGACCTGATGAAATACGACAGCGTATTCGCCGACGGGGCCAATGAAAACTGGTTCTACATCCTGCGTTTCATCGCCGTGTTCGCCGCCGTGGTGGGACACATCTTCCCGATCTTCGCCAATTTCCGGGGCGGCAAGGGCGTAGCGACGCTCGTCGGGGCCATCATGGGCGTCAACGCCCCGCTCGTACTGCTCTGCTTCGGCGTATGGTTCCTGGTGCTGATGGTCACCCACTACGTGTCGCTGGCCTCGATGGTCGCAGGCTGTTCCTTCCCGATCTTTACGCTCATATCGCCGAAGGTCAACCACCTGGTGCCGTTCGTGGTTTTTTCGTTCATCATCGCCATCCTGCTGATTTACACCCACCGCAAGAACATCGAGCGGCTGAAGGCCGGCACCGAATCGAAGATATACATCTGGAAACCCCGGCATGTAAAAGTCGACCCGGAAGAAGCCAAGGACAAGGGAGCAAACAAATAAGGCTCCGGAAGCTGCCCCACAGGACTTTTTGGAGCAAAAAGTAAGCACAATAGGATAAAAAATGCGGGTTCCCTGCTGGAAAATCGTTTTTTTGTCTATCTTTGCACCGGACATTAGGACGCAATCATGTTAGAGGAAAACCTGATAAAAATATACGAGACGAGTTTCCGCGAGAACCGTGAAATGCCGGCACTGACCGACTATTTCAAGGGCGAAACCTTCTCGTATTACGAGATGGCCAAGGAGATCGCCAAGCTGCACCTCCTGTTCAAAAAGGCCGGCGTAAAGAAGGGCGACAAGATAGCGCTGATCGGGCGCAACAATCCCCGGTGGTGCATCACCTACATCGCCACGATCTCCTACGGCGCCGTAATCGTCCCGATATTGCAGGATTTCGCTCCGGCCGACATCATCCACATCATCAACCACTCGGAGAGCAAGCTGCTCTTTCTGGGCGACAACTTTTGGGACATCATCGAAGAAGACCAGATACGCCAGATCGAGGCCGTGTTTTCGCTCACCGATTTCCACGCCATCTACGAACGCAACGGCAAGGCGCTCACCAAGTTCCAGCGCGATATCCTGAAAAACTACCGTTCGAAATATCCGCGCGGGTTCAGCGTAAACGACATCAAGTACCCCGAGATCCCCAACGACGAGGTCATCCTGCTCAACTACACGTCGGGCACCACGGGCTATTCGAAGGGAGTGATGCTCACGGTGAACAACCTCACGGGCAACGTAAGTTTCGCCCGCGGCATGGTCAACACGCAGACCGGCACCCACTATTTCCGCAAGGGCGGACGCACGCTGTCGTTCCTGCCGCTGGCCCACGCCTACGGCTGCGCCTTCGACTTCCTCTCGCCGCTGGCCGTCGGGGGGCACGTCACCCTGCTGGGTAAGATCCCGGCCGCAAAGATCCTGCTGGAAGCCATGTCCGTGGTCAAACCGACGATCATCTGCTGCGTACCGATGATCCTCGAAAAGGTCTACCGCAAGCAGGTGATGCCGATGCTCGAAAAAGGCCCGATGTCGATCGCCGTCAAGATCCCGCTGCTCAACACGGCCATCTACTCGGTGATCCGCAAAAAACTGCTGGATGCCTTCGGCGGCAACGTCGACATATTCATCGTCGGCGGCGCCCCGATGAACCTGGAGACCGAGTCGTTCCTGATGAAGATCAAATTCCCGATCACCATCGGTTACGGCATGACCGAATGCGCGCCGCTCATCAGTTTCACGCCCGACAACGAATTCAAGGCGGGCTCCTGCGGCCGCTACCTGAAAGGGCTGCTCGACGTCCGGATCGACTCCCCCGACCCGGAACACGTGGCCGGCGAAATCGTCGTGCGCGGCGAGCATGTGATGAAAGGCTACTACAAGAACGAAAAAGATACGGAGAAGGTACTCGAACCCGACGGCTGGCTCCACACGGGCGACATGGGCACGATGGATCCGGACGGGACGCTCTACATCCGCGGACGCTCGAAGACGATGATCCTCTCCGGAAGCGGGCAAAACATCTATCCCGAGGAGATCGAGGACAAGCTCAACAACATGTACCTCGTACTCGAATCCCTGATACTCGACTCGGGCAACGGCAAGCTCAAAGCGATGGTCGTCCCCGACTACGAACAGGCCGAGGCGGAAGGCGTGGACAAGAACGACCTGCCGCAGATCATGCAGAACAACCTCACGGAGCTGAACTCGCTCCTGGCGGCATACGAACGGGTGTCGGAAATAATAATTTATCCGACGGAGTTCGAAAAGACACCAAAACGGAGTATCAAACGTTATTTATACAGTCCGTCGCTACTGAACAAATAAAAACACACATAAAGGCTCAGCAGGTAACCACTTGGATTCTCTATCCCAAATTCTTCATAGTCACTGAATCCATTCCAACAATGAGGCGTCACTAATAGTTCGGTTACCTGCTTTTTTTACGAAAGCTACCCGGGAGCACCGGGTAACTTTTTTTTATTATCTTTACGGCATGAAAATGACCCGCAAACAAACCGTCGGAGAAAACCTGCTCTACGTAATGGTGTGGGCAGCCATCATCCTGGTGCCGGTGCTCAATTCGCAGATGATGTCGGAACTGCACATCAGTTTCGAAAACGTACTCATCGCATGGCGGCAGATAGCCCCCTATTTCATCATCTTCATCATCCATAATTCCGTCCTCGCCCCGCGGCTCATGCTGCGCCGCAAGTACAAAACATACCTGCTCTGCGACCTTGCACTCATCATCGCCGTATTCTGGCTGGTGAACATATACGAAGAACACCTCACCGACCGCTTCCTCCCCCACGGCGACCCCGAAGCGTTCGACGCCTACCGGAAAGCTTCGTTCTCGAACCTGGAAATGTACTGGAACGTCGTGCTGGGGTTCTTCATGACGGGGGCCAACACGGGTATCAAGCTCATCTACCAGTCGATGCGCGACGAACAGCAGATGGAGGAACTCAAACGCCAGAACCTGGAAGCCGAAATGGACTATCTGAAATACCAGATAAACCCCCATTTCTTCATGAACACGCTCAACAACATCCACGCCCTGATAGACATCGACACCGAATACGCCAAGAGCGCCGTGATCGAGCTTTCGAAGATGATGCGCTACGTGCTCTATGAATCGGGACACGAGATCATCTCCCTGAACAGGGACATCCAGTTCGTACAGAATTACATCGGGCTGATGCGCATCCGCTACACCGACGCCGTGGACATTCGCGTGGAATACCCGCACGACCTGCCGCCCCAGATTTCCATCCCGCCGCTGTTGCTGATCGTTTTCGTGGAAAACGCCTTCAAGCATGGCGTGAGTTACAGCAAGCCGTCGTTCATCCACCTGCGGATCGACTACGCCGACGGCAAGGTCGTCAGCACCATCGGCAACAGCCTCCACAGCCCGCAGGCGGAGAAGCACAACGCCGGAATCGGGCTGGAGAACGTCCGCAAACGCCTCTCGCTGATCTACGGCCCGAAAAATTATTCGCTCGATATCGAAGAGACCAAAGAGACCTATACCGTAAAACTCGTAATACCTACCCTCAATGCTTAAATGTATCGCCATAGACGATGAACCGCTGGCCCTGCGCCAACTGACAAGCTACATCGAGAAAATCCCGTACCTGGAACTTACTGCGACGTGCAACAACGCGCTCGAAGCCCAGCAGTTACTGGCTTCGCAGCATGTAGACCTGATATTCGTCGACATCAACATGCCCGACCTGAGCGGCGTGGAGTTCGTCCGCTCGCTGGTCGACAGGCCGATGGTGATTTTCACGACGGCCTACTCGGAATACGCTGTCGAAGGGTTCAAGCTCGACGCCGTGGATTACCTGCTCAAACCCTTCAGCTTTGCCGACTTCAGCCGCTCGGCGGGGAAAGCCAATTCGCTCTACGAACTGCGCCACAACCAGCGTGCTGGGGAACCCGAGGCCACTCCCGAAGCACTGCCAAAAGACAAGGAATACATCTCCGTGAAAGCGGATTACAAGGTTTCGCTGGTCAAGATCAGCAACATCGTGTACCTGGAAAGCGAAGGGGAGTACGTGCGGATGCACCTCGACGACGGCACGACGATCACCACGCTTTTCCGGCTCAAGAACATGGAGGCGGCGCTCCCGTCGGATATGTTCATGCGCGTGCACCGTTCCTACATCGTCAACCTGCGTTGCATCAAAGGCTATGTCCGCGGCCGCGTGTTCCTGAGCGATACGGCATACGTCCCCATCGGTGAAAACTACAAGGAGAGTTTCCAGCACTACATCGATTCGAATTTCAAGAATTTATAGGGCCGAGAAATCGGGGAACCCCGACAACTGGACGTACTTGCCGTCGCGGTACTCGCAGCAGTAGTGCCGCAGGCCGTTGGTCAGGATCACGAACCGCGCCCCCAGCACCGAATTGTAGCGCACAGCCTGCGCCAGGGTTCGCTCGCCGATCCGGATTTCCGGCGCTTTGCATTCGGCCAGCACCAGCGGCTCGGCACGGTCGCCGACCACCACCACGTCGGCCCGCTGCGGCTGCCCGTTGACCGGCACGGCATATTCCTGCACGACGCGCTTGGGCAGCACCCCGCAGTGCGAAACGAGGTAAGCGATCAGGTGGCGCCGCACCCACTCTTCGGGGGTCAGCACGAGGTAAATACCCCGCAGGTCATCCCACACCTCGACCTGTCCCTCGCGGCGGCGGGCACGCAGCCGGATGGCAGGAAAATTGAGTTTGGGGAGCGCAGACATCTTAGTTCCGGAAAATTTACTATCTTTACGTGCACAAATATACGAACATTTTCGATACGCCGGGCCGCACGGGGCACTCGTTTGGCCGGGCGTAAGGGAATGGTCACAAAAAAACAACCTTATGAGGAGTATTCTTTCGATCATAGCACTTTTTTCGTGCTGCACGCTGGCGGCACAGGAGTATATTCCGACCTACGGCCGCGAACCGATGCGCGGTGAACTGCTCGTCTACCCAAGCGCCCGGGAGGCTGCGGAGGCCGACGGCAGCGACAACAAATATTTCAAGCGCCTGAACGAATGGACGCAAAAGGGGAACAGTTTCACGACGGACTTCACCGTACCGTTCGCCTGGGCCAACCGGCAGGTATTGTTCCGGCTCGGGTGGGCATCGGCCGACTATGAGATCCGCGTAAACGGCGAGGCGGTAGCCTACAACAGCGACTGCAACGCCCCGGCTGAATTCAACCTCACGCGCCATGCCAAAGAGGGGCGTAACACGCTGGAGGTCATTCTCAGTTCCCCGTCGAAGGTCGAACGGCTCGAAAGCTGGAAAAACGACGCGTCACCGGCCATCGGAGCGGCATGGGTCATGAGCCAGCCCACATTGCGCGTACGCGACATACTCACCAAGACATGGCGCAGCACCGAAGAGGGAGACAACGTCATGGCCGAAGTCGGACTCGTCGTCAAGAGCGAAGCCCTCAACCCGCGCACGTCGCGCGTTCACTACGAATTGCTGTCCCCAGCCGGTAAGACCTCGGCAACGGGCTACAAGGACATCAAACTCAACATGCGCGGCGAGGACACCCTGCGGTTCCTGGCACGTATTCCGGACAGCCTGCTTTGGAGCCCGGAAAAGACCACACGCTTCACCTTGCGGGTCAAAACCCAGCACGAAGGCCGCTATATGGAGTATATCGAGGTTCCGCTGGGGTTCCGTACCGTAGAGGTACAAAACGGACAGCTGGCGGTGAACGGCACACCCGTCACGCTCCGCACGCGCGAGATTCCCGCCCAGGCCTCGGCAGACGAGATCGCGGCATTGCGCGGACAAGGGTACAACACGCTTAAACTCCTCCCGGGGTCGGTGTCCCCAACGCTGTATGACACCTGCGACACGCTGGGAATGTACGTGATCGTACAGGCGCCGATCGACACCCGCAGCAGCGGTGAATCGAGGCGGATCGGCGGCAATCCGTCGAACGACCCGGAATGGCTGGGGGCATACGTCGAACGTACGGCGGACAGCTACCATGCCTCGAAACGGCATCCGTCGGTAATCGCTTTTTCGCTGGCCACGCAATCGGCCAACGGCATCAACCTCTACGAAAGTTACCTGAACATGAAGAAGTCCGGCGACCCGCGGCCGTTCATCTATCCCGATGCCGCCGGAGAGTGGAACAGCGACAAACTGGAGATGCAATAAACCCGAAGTGGCTCTGCGATAACGCGAAAAGCTTTTATTGCAAAAAAATCGGGATTTTTTTGCAGGATTTTTTTGCAATAAAAAAAATTATCACTAATTTTGCACTCGCAATCGGATAACGATTGATGCCTCTTTAGCTCAGTTGGTAGAGCACGACACTCTTAATGTTGGGGTCCAGGGTTCGAGCCCCTGAGGGGGTACAAAGCAAAAGACTGATAATCAATGATTATCGGTCTTTTTTGTGTTTATACTATTCCTTCCCCTTTGGCATTTTTAGGGCAAAAACAGCCCGTTTGAGGGTGCAGAGTACACATTAGGCTCCACATAGAGAACTACACACCCAACTGCATATAACAATGTAATCAAATGACATTCAAAGTTATATGCCGCAAAGAAATTATTTATAAAAATTCCACCTCTCCATTGTGCCTTTTATTCTTTCAGGGCAAACGCAAAAAGGCAGTCGGATTGGGCGTTTCCGTTGCGCTTAAACATTGGGACGCAGAAGCACAAAAGGTCACGGACGACTGCCCCGACAGGGACAATATTCAGTTTCAGATAACAGCCAAAATAAAAGAGTACGAGAAGAAAATCCAGCGTTTAGAGGTTATGGATATTCCCGTAACCTTTGAAAATCTCTTTGAGCAGAACAGCAAACGATTGAATTGTTCTGTTGGAGAATATCTGAAACAGACCATAGAACGGCTGGAAACGCTCGGCAAATACGGCTCGGCATCCAAACACCGTTCCCTACTCTCCCGCTTGTCTGAATTTAGGTCGCTGAACACTCGGTTCGATGAAATAGATTTAGCGTTCCTGCGTGATTTTGAATTGTTCCTGCGTAAAGAGGGCAATGTAAACAACAGCATAGCCACGAAATTTGCCATCTTTAAGGCCGCCTATAACAAGGCTCTTGCAGAGGGTTTGTTTCTCCAAAAGATAAATCCGTTTGCAAAATACAAGGTCGGTAGCCTATGGACACGGACGAGGAAACGAGCCATCACGAAAGAGGATATACAGAAACTCGTTGCATTGGAGATAGCCCCTAATTATAGGACGAACTATGCCGAATTTGCACGGGACATCTTTCTGTTCTCCTACTACACGGCAGGCATTAATTTTACGGATATGGCTACCCTGCGTTACTGCGATATTGTGGACGGCAGGATTTACTACTCCCGCCACAAGACACAGAAATTGCTGTCCTTTCAACTCGTACCGAACGCCATGCGGATTATCGAGAAATACAGCAAGGCCAACCACGCACAAGAAGATTATATCTTCCCTATTCTCGACCGCACGGAACACAAGACAGCACAACAGATTTTCAACCGCACACACAAGGTTCTGCGGAAAGTCAATCGGGAGTTAAAGACGCTGGGTGAGCAGATAGGATTGGAAATGCCATTGACTACCTATGTCGCTCGGCATACGTTCGCCACCGTGCTGAAAAGGTCGGGAGTGAATATTGCCATCATTTCCGAATCATTGGGGCATTCAGACCTATCCACGACACAGATTTACTTGGACAGTTTCGAGAACTCACAAATCGACGCTGCAATGCAACACTTGTTATAGGAGTTTGGAGGTCGGCGACCAATATGGTAACCGACCTCCTTTTTTCCTAATGATGGGTAGCCTCCTCATTATCCGAGGTGTTTTTCCAGCATATCATATGTGGCCTGTTCCCGTGACAGCCCCTCTCCTGTCTGAGGTTTCATAATCTCTTGCGCTTGTTCGGCAGTCAGTCGATTGATTTGCTCCACCATCTGAACAGTAAACGCCGTAGGGTCTGCCGCATTGCTGAATTTCTTGGAGAGGTGGGTAATCAGGTACTTTTTTGCCAAGAACGTATCTGGAAATTTGCCTTGCGCGGCCTCATACCACTTGACACTCCGTTCATACCATCCAGCCTCTCCAAATGCTTTGGGCAGTTCCTTACTCTTGACACAGGCCACAAGGTCTTTTGGTTTGAGGGAATTTGCGCCCGTACACCATAAGGAAATGGTTGCCAGCGGGCAGCCTTTGCTACGGAGGTACATTGCAAACTCAAAGACTTTATTTTCGACACCGAGCATCATTGCAGGAGCCGCCATATAATCCGTACCCGTCCACGTCTTTGTGCAGATATTCATTTCTGCAATCAGTGCCGCAATCGACATTTCGACATTCAGCGGCTCACAAATTACGAAGTCATCCAGATTCAGTTTCAAATTCAGATAGGCAACCAATCGGTGCTGACCGTCCAGCACGGCATAGTAGTTTTCGGTCTGGTCATCGGGAATGTCGTTCCCATCGAGGTCTACCAGATGACCGTCCATAAGGTAGACATCCTCTCCCTTAACTACTATGATGGGCGACAACTGCCCGTACTCCTTAATGGAATTTTCTTTGGCCTTAACCGTCTTGGCGTTGATCGCGCGGTTGCCCTTGACAAATGCAAACTGGCGTGCTTCGTTCTCGATGGTGATGTTCATCTTTTTCATAGCTGTGGATTACTCCGTCCTTTACGGAGGGGCTTCTATTTGCTTCAGACCATCGCCCTCTGGCTGGAGCATCGAGAGGAACGCCCTCCCGACACCACAAAGGTCGATAGAAATTCAGCCCTTATTAGGGAGTAAAACACAGGCCGATTTACTCACCCTCTTCTTTGGGGAGTTTCAAACCACCTGCATAAGTCTTGGGATGCCGTTGGTTGAAATCGAAATCTCCATATTGTTTGATATTTCTTTTCAACGCAGAATCACTTACCAAAAATACCTCCTTTCTCGATAGTCGGCAGAAATGGATAATCCGAGAAATAAGTAATAGTTTGCTGTATGAAACGGTACTACCACGTTCGGCTCGTAAATCGGGCATGCCGAGGACATCGAACAATACCTTAAATAATTTGTACAACAACACCTGTTGTTGAGCAGCACCAAATGATTTCGTGTAATTCCTGCACATAATATCAAGCGTCCATACCTTTAATTGTGGTGCTTCTTGGTATTTGTCAAGTTCCCGCTTCACGAATCGACGTAGATTTTGCAATATTACAGGGCTGTTGGTCTCATAACGGTAGCTTTTGCGAATCTCCTTATCGTCCGACAGGTAAAGAACGGCTTGTGGATGATTCTCCAGATAATCTTCAATTTCAACCAATATATCATAATCCGTCTTGCTGGCGTCTGCTGCATTTATTCCAAAATCCATTGTAATATCGTAAATATAAAGCAGGGCGAACCAGAATTTTTTTACATCTAATTCGTATCCTTCCAATGTAGCGATAATGTCTTTATTATCGAGGAATGCTTGATATGTGAACGGCGGTTTTATTACCTCTCTATTCATTCGGGAGAGAAACCGCAAATTCCAGTCGCTCAAACAATAGTCCTCGCCATCCCAACCGACATTGATTTTGTCTGTCAGTTTATTGACATACTCCATAGCTTCATCATTCCAATTTTGAGGTATCGTATAGCCCATAATCGTAAAGTTTTCGGTTACTCAAAGATAATGAAAGCCTGCAAGAACAGCAACCATAAGACTTCGATTAAATTTTTTTTGTAAAATATTATGTTAAAATTTGGATTTTGATTAAATGCTTTATACCTTTGCACATCATTGTCACAGACAAGGGTAATTCTTGTTTCTTCCATAGAAAATATGTTATAGGACGGATAAGGATGGCATTATATGCTGTCCTTGTCTTTGGTTGATAGTCGCATATTTTTTGTGTCGGAAATGAAATTCCCTTATAAAAAGATATTTCACACACAGAAAAAATGCGGTGAAATCCTTTACCACATTTTTTGAGTGTGAAATGAAGATTTCCTATAAAGAATATATTTCAGAATCAGAAAATGTGGAAGATTCCAATTAAAGAGATAGTAGGTTTTTGAATGACGGGATAGAGAGTTGCTCAAATCTGTCCTATGCAAACTGCTCAAAAGTGTCCTATATATACATTACCTACTTATACACTACCTATTAAAGTCTTCCCGACCATGTACTACCATATCAAAGACCGCAAGTGATTCGATAACCGTAAACAGGCCAAAGAACATTACGGCGTAGCCTGCTTCCGAAAACTACTGCACTTAAAAGAGATTATATTTACGAACAATCACAATTCCATTGCTAACGATGAATTATACCGTAATCCCCAAATCAATCGTGAACTTTCAGACGGGAAACAGTAAACCCGTCGATATTTACGTGTGAGCAACCATTAAATATTGCTCCAACCACAAGACGAATATTTCCCATGTAACAGAAGAAAAGCTATCCTTACTGACGGGATTGGATGAAAGAACTATACGACGGAGCATTAAACGCTTAAAGGATGCAGGTTATCTGACCGTGCAGACTACCATTAAAGAAGATGCAGACAGAGGATTTATAAAGCGGAACACGTACTATATAGCCCCAATAAAGACCAACTATTTCTTCCTCGATAATAGTTTCTTTCAAAAGAACTATCCCGCCAAGATTGCAGGGTTTCTGCTCTTATTAAAGGCAATATGCCTTAATAATACGGATACCATTCAATGAAGTATATCCCAAATTGCAAAGGGTATCGGATTATCGAGAAACACGATAACAGCTCTCATTAAAGAATGTCAGCAATTAGGGCTTATAAAGCCTATTTCTAATGGCTACGAACTGACAGCAGGCTGTTTTATCAATTCCTCTGTTAAAAAGACCAATGCAGGGATTTATAAGGAGCTATGCGAGTTCTGCCAATCAAAAGGAGTAACCCCACCGAACTGGGATAAACGAGCCATGTCCGTACTGCTTACCAAGTATAATGCAATAGGCTTATTGAGAACAGAGCCAATAAGCATAACCTACCAACTTAATAAACGGTGTAAGACCCTGCCCGAAAAAGCATCGTTGCCTTACTTTATAAAGGTGCTCGATATGCAGGAACAGTATAAGGCAGTTATAGAACAGGTAGAGCAAAACAAACTCGATAAGGAAGATTTCAAAGGTTTTGCATTTGAATAACAACCAGCAAATAATAGTCTATATACAGCCCTCATGCTTACGCATGCAGGGCTTTTCCCATTTAATGAGAGTATGACATATTTTGCGGATATTCGATTTATATAGACCTTATTAATTGTGTTATTCATCTTTATATGGCGTGCCGTAGGCACTCACTCAATAAGCCCAAGATTATAAAAATTGCATATATACCGCCCACGAACAAAGTGCCAACATCTGAATCTACTTGCCGAAAATGGACACTCACAGACTATGTAAAATAGATGGTGAAAATATTATAAATAATATTATATTAGTCATTTTCAAAATATTACAGCATAAAATTGTGTATTAAATTTAATATTGCTAATTTTAGGAAACCTTTAACTACTATGAATACAACTGCCAAAGGAAATAAATTTGAAGACAAAATTTATCAAATCTTCAAAGGGCTATTGGAAGATGAAAAATTACCTGTCAATAGGAAACAGAGTGTTATTAAGAAAAAAGAGAAATATTATTCAGAAGCTCGAAAAAAGCACATAATTACAGATATATCTATTGAAACGACAATGGAGATATCATCTTCATATAATATTCTGACAATTATTGAATGTAAAGATTGTAATCGTCCTACTTCTGTTGATGATGTAGAAGAATTCTACACGAAAATATCCCAACTAAAAGCACAAAAAGGCATTGTAATATCAAGACATGGATTTCAACAGGGAGCAATACAAGTAGCGGAGCATTATCACATTGGTCTAATCCGAATAAATGATGATGATTCTATGTTGACCATAGCAAATAGAAAATTCAAATCATATAGTGTAATTAGGGCTAAAACACTATTAGCAACGCCTAATATTCCTGAGGGGCAAGTTGTCATTCTTGATTCTGGGATATGCTACAACAGTTTTTTAGAATTGTTTGAGCGGATAGGGCTTATTTTTCAAAAAACACAGAATAGCGTTGTCCCATACCGCTCTCCAGAAGAGATAATGAAATTTATTAACGAGTTGGATATCAACCATTGTTATGATAATGGCTGTCTAAATATTGAGAAAATATGTCAACATATAGCATCAAAATATAAGATTCTATTTGAGGATCAACTATTAGACTTAAGAACATTCGGCAGAACTGATTTTCAGAACAACCTCATAGTATTCAATTCTCGCTTAAAACAGGACGAACATAGATACAGATTTACAATCGCCCACGAAATAGGACACTTGTTGTTGCATCGAAAATTACATTCTAATTTCGAGGAGACAGAAAGTTCTCAGAATATTATTTACAAAGAAAAATTGTCGAATAATGACATAATGGAATATCAGGCAAATATTTTTGCAGAACATTTGTTGTTGCCCCTAAGGAATCTGCGAATGGCTTTTGCCCAATTTATGGTACAAGAGAATATTACGAAAGTACCTCTTTATCTCGATAATCAGCGTTGTAATATTGCATTGGGATACAAGGCATGTTCATATATTGGCGATAAATTCAATGTTTCAAAACAAATGGCAAAAATTGCGCTTAAACACAATAATTTACTTAAAGATGCATCTGATGTTATTGACTATTTGCGAAATATAAAATTCACCTCTACAGGAGAATACTAACGACAGGTATTATAGAAATGGGTTATGCATAGCTTTTCCCTACTTACAAATTATCCACTCCCCCGAGCGGGTAGAGCCAATATGCTTGAGAATACCAGACTTGGAGAGTTTCAGCAAATGATATTTCACGCCGTCAGGGGAAATACCTGCTATTTTTGCCAGTTCCACACGAGTAATTTTCGGATTCTTCTGAATCTCCTCTAAGATGATTTCTTGGGTAGACTTTGGGGTAGCGTCTTGGTCAGTCAAAGTTTCAGCAATTACCCCTAAAATAAATTCAATAAACGGAGAACAACCCTCCTTGCCACCACTTATGGCAATCGCGTTATAATACTCTTTTTGATACTTATAGACGATATTTTCGATAGGCAAATTCTTAAATACGGAACGCCAACGAGAGAGAATTAACGTCTGCCACAATCTTCCTGTTCGTCCGTTGCCATCGCTGAATGGATGTATAAACTCAAATTCGTAATGGAATACACAACTTGCAATCAGCGGATGTTCCTCGGTTGTATTCAACCATTGGAATAAATCATTTATCAGATACGGCACACGCTCGGCATCAGGGGCATAATGAATAACTGTCTTACCCGAAACCACACCTGCACCGCCTTTGCGGAATTGCCCTGCATCGTCAATTAGCCCCGCTTCCATAGCCGCATGAGCCTTTAACAGATCCTCGACCTTATGGGGGTTGAGCGTTGCAAGCAATTCATACGCCTTGATTGCATTACGTACTTCCTGCACCTCGTTCATTGGAGCAATGACGGGTTTCCCCTCCAGTACCGCTGTCACCTGCTCGGTCGAAAGCGTATTTCCCTCGATCGCCAAGGTGCCATGAATGGTCTTGATGCGGTTTGCACGATGCAGGCGTAAATTCACCTGTGCATAGTATCCTCCGACAGCCTCGCTAATTTGTGCAACCAGATGGGTAATCTTCGGAGTGACGGTGTAAGGTGGTTGGTAGGACATGGCGTGATCTTGTTTTGCACAAAGATAAAGATAATTTCCTTTTTGGGTAGTTTATTGGGTAAATTATTGGGTAGATATATACTGCCCACGAACAGATACATGAATCAAAGCCCCTCCCCCTTATTGAATGTGAAATCAATAAAAAAGCCATGAAAACATTGGACAAAAAGGCGGCTGAAATCCTGCGTGGATTATTGGCTCTACAAACTGCAAAGATTGACAACTCGGACGGGGTATATATGCCCGTTCACATTGAGTTGATAGACCTCACGGAAAAGTACAACCACATTTCGCTGGCTCATTACGGACAGCAGAACGGTGATGCCATGCGTGATCCCGAAATGATTTTTGCACTCCACAAAGAAAGCCAGCAGTTCATTCCTTACTATTACCGTAACGATTATATGGGTATAGAGCAGAACAGCGTGAAATGGTCGGAAGATGGCGTCTTCCTGATCCGTCGCTTGCAGGCAGAACACACCGCATTCGCTAATCAATGGTTACGCAACATAGCCACACAACAGCACCTATTATGACAGCACAGCGATTGGTGGAGAACTGCGTACTGACGAATCAAACCGCAGTCGTGGATGAAATGCTGAACAAGCACCTGCTACCCGAAGAATATATCTATCCATTCTTGGGTGATGTCATGGAATGGTGGTTGATTGACAGCTGGCTGGCAGAACGTCTGAAAAGAGAGGGAGAGGTAATCATTGAGGAATACGGTTGCTGTTGGTGGGGCAGGTTAGCCAGCGGACAGTCTGTCTGCATGGACAACGTGATTAGAAAGATTGCAGGTGAATAAAACTCGGCTTGCATATCGACATAGCAAATTTGTAAATTACAGAGATTAGGGGCATTGCAATTCCGAGAAGATTTTGCAGTCCCTAATTTCTGTTTTACGATGGCGTAAGGTCGATAATAATTAGTTCTAATCACTTAAAATCCATAGTTTGTAAAATTTCGCTTACATAAAGTTGCGAAATCGGATAAATATTTTTAATTTTAACTAATCTAATTAAAAATTACAACGATGGAGAAAGCAAATGTTGGAGATGTGGTCATATTGAAATCAGGTGGCCCGAAAATGACGGTTACTCATATTATTGGAGGGCATACTGAGCCTCAATACCGAATGCTGGACCATGCCTGCTTAGTCAAAGGCTGCCAAAATGGGGATGTTGTTTGCGAATGGTTTAATGGCTCTGAACGGAAACAGGACTGTTTTAAAATAGCAACGCTTGAAGAAGTTCCCAAAGAATAGGTCGTCTGTTTGCAATACGATTAAAAAGTCTATGAAAAATTCATAGACTTTTTTTATATTAAGTAACAGTTCCGAGAAATCGGAAAGATGTTTTGCTTTTTAGTTTGTCTTGTCTATCTTTGTGGGACATACGACAAACACGGAAAGTGTTGCTTATTCTCGTCAAACGAACGTAGGAAATTCGGACAAGGTAGAGAACGGCAGACATCTTCTCGCGTCATATCCATTTGTGGATATAGGCGTGGGGCTGTTGCTTATTTTAATAAATCAGTTGATAAATATATCAATCTGACAAACAGACTTTTAAGAAGATTTTACAGGGGTTTTAGTAACGATTTGGAGAATGTGCGAAATTCGCTACTTTGCGTAATCATCTTGTCAAATAACCCTTGTCAAAAACAAAGGTAGGAATTTTCTTTGAACTTGCAAAAATATTCGATTTAAGTGCTAAATACAAAACGAAGGCACGAGGTTATGAGCCTCGTACCTTCTTCCCTTTTATTTCTTGTTACCGTGTTAGATGGCTTTGATGACGAATGGGCAATAAGATTAAAATGGTTTTCTGCAAATTACGAAAAATAATTGATATATAGCCTATTTTCCGGTAATAAAAATGTAGCGACGGTGTTTCACAACTCTGTCGCTACCGCTACAACTAAAACAAGTTTTTAACCTTAATTTTTATCTTCATTACAAATGAATACAAAATAGTTGATATTTGCAAATCATCTGTCCGTTTCCGGTACGAGCCATTCGGGGGCATGAAAAAATGGTATGCCGCATGATAGTGGTCGGAAATGCGCCGGAGCCCGATTCGGATGTGTCGGATGGAAAAAAGGACTCCGTCGTTATACGACGGAGTCCCGGTTTATGAGTGAAACGGATCGGCGGGGTTAGAAATTGCCTTTGTCCTTGCGGTCCCACCACAGACGGGTGCCACCGGTGTCGCCGTCGCCTTTCACTTCGGAAGATTCAGCCTTCAGCAGCTGGATGGCATTGTTCACCTCGACGGTGTTGGAGCTCAGTTCCGTTTCGTTGTACAGCAGGCGGCGCGGGCCGAGCTGCGTGTCGATGATCGAGGGGGCCAGATTTTGCTTCGGACGGAAGAGTTTGGGGTAGCCCGTGCGGCGGTAATCGGCCCACGCTTCGGTCGAGAGCGGGAAGTTGGCGATCCATTTCTGGGTGATGATGCGTTCGAGCTTTTCTTCATTCGAAGCGCCTTCGTCCCACTTCACCGTGATACTGGTGGTCGGATCGGAGTTGTATTCCGGCTTCCACGGGTCCGTATAACCCTCAGGTGAGGAGGTATCGTCGTTGATGTAGCTGCTGATAGCCGCATCGTCGATAGCCGCCCAGTCGGGGGCCGTCAGTTTCTTCTCGGTCCATGCTGCCGCGGCGTCGGACTGTCGGTAGCTCTTCTGGTTGCGGATGGAAACCTCGATACCCTTTTCATAGAGTTCCTTTACGCTCTGCTGCCCGGCGTCGGTCCAGCGAAGTTTGGCTTCGGCGCGCAGGAACCAGCCTTCGGCGGCGAACATGATGGGCTGCGGCGTCGCATATCCGCCGGCCAGAAACGAGTAGTAGACGCGCTGGTTGTCGTTGCCGCCGTTCTTATTGCCCAATTCGCAGCCTACGGGAACTCCGATGTATTGCGCTCCCTTGCGGATCAGGATGTCGCTTTCGTTGTATATGTCCTCGTTGTTCTGGTCTTTCTCGCCTGTCGGTTCGGCGGTCTTCTTGACCAGATGGCGGACGTTGGTGGTGAAATAGAGCGGGCGGCGCGGGTCGTTGTAGCCGTTCATGAACGCTACGATCGACGAACCGATGCCCGAATCCAGCCAGTCCATCATGCGGCGCAGTTCGTTCGAGTAGGACTTGTTGATAAGGATGTCCTTGTCTTCGAGGACTCCGGCCTGAATGGCTTCCTTGGCGTATTTTTCAGCATCGACGGGGTTTACCTTGACGATGCGCAGCGCCATGCGCAGCTTGAGCTGGTTGGCGATCTTCTTCCAGAGCGTGCGGTCGCCGTTGCACCAGCTGTCGAACGATGCGAGACCTGCGGTCTCCGTATCCAGTCCTTCGAGCGCTTTGTCCAGCTGTGCGAATATCGCCTTGTAGATATCTTCCTGTTTGTCGTAGGCGTAGCTGCTGGGGCGTTCGGCCAGTTCGTCCGCTGCGAGGACCGACGAATAGGGAACCGGGCCATAGGTGTCGGTATACTGGAGCAGGTTATACGCTTCGACGATGCGGGCTACGGCTGCGAAGTCATGCTGTCCGGCGGCGTCGCACTGTTTGATCAGCCGGCGGGTGTTGTTGAATATTTTCTGCATGAAGTTCTCGTGCATGCCGCCGCAGAACCCGCGGGCGAGGTCGTAACGCGCCATCGTCCAGTTGCTGTGCGGCACCTCGAAATAACCGCCGTAGTTGTCGATCGACAACGAGGTCCAGTACTGGAACAGGTTCTGGTGGGTGGGGTAACTGAACGAGAGGGGAGTGGAGAACTGCGCTTCGAACGGCAGTTCTTCGGGGTCGATCTCGTAGGGATTGGTGTTCAGCTCTTCGAAATCTCCCGTACAACTTCCCAACAGTGCGAGGGGAAGCGCCATTGCGGTAACGTTTCTAAGAATATTCTTGAGTTTCATAATGTGTAAACGCTTTTGATTAGAAATTCAGTTTCACGTTCAGACCGAAGCTGCGCGTGGTCGGCAGGTTGAAGACATCGAAGCCTTGCAGGCCGTTGCCCGTACCCATCGACACGTCGGGATCCATCGGGGCGTCTTTGTAGAAGAAGAAAAGGTTGCGGGCGATGAACGCAAGGGTCAGGTTCTTCGACTGGCCGAACAGGTTACGGAAAGTGTAGCCCAGCGAAATCTCGCGCATACGGACGTTGGTCGCGTCGTATACGTAATCCTCGACGTTGTAGACCGAGTTGAAGCTTGTCGCGCCCACCACGTCGTAGTAAGCCTTGACGTTCGAGAATTTGATGCCCTCGCGCATCACGTAGCCGCGGTCGCGCGCCCGGCCCGTGCGTTCCGATACGCCGTATCCGTCGAGTGTGGCCTCGGTCATCGAAACGACCTTGCCGCCGATGCGGAAGTCGATGAGCATGCTCAGTGTCAGGTCCTTGTAGCGGAACGTGTTGTTCCAGCCCATGTTCCACTTCGAGTTCATGTTGCCCATGTATTTCAGGTCGGAATTCTGCTCGCCGCCGTTTACGGGGATCTGGTAGTCGGCGCCTTCGGGGGTTTCCGTCACCAGTTTGCCGCTCTCGTCGCGTTTGAGCGTGCGGACGTAGAGGTCGCCATACTGGCCGCCTTCATAGAGGATCACTTTGGCGCCGCCCAAGTTGGAGACCGTTACGCCGTCTTGGATACCGTCGAAAAGCTCGATGATCTTGTTGTCGTTGTACGAGAGATTCAGATCGGTGGACCATGTGAATTCGTTGCCGAAGTCTTGGAACCAGCCGGCCGTCAGTTCGAAGCCTTGGTTCTGGACGTTGCCCGCATTGACGAACTGCGATTTGTAACCGCTCTCCCACGGCAGCGTCACCTCGAAGTACTGGTTCTTGGTGTTGGTCTTGTAATAGGTGGCGTTTACGTGCAGACGGTGCTGGAAGAACTCTCCGTCGAAACCGACCTCGAACGAGTGGGTCTTTTCGGGTTTCAGCGTGCGGAACGGCACCGATTCGGGCGGGTTGATGGCGCCTTGGTCGCCGTAGGTATAGCGCGGATTGGTCTTGTAGACGGGGACGTCGTTGCCGACGATGGAGTACGAACCGCGGAATTTGAACAGGTCGATATTCCGGCCCATGTCCACGAAACGGTTGAGCAGAAGGCTGGCGCCCACCGAAGGATAGAAGAACGAGTAGCCGTCGGTGTAAGCGAGGGCCGACGACCAGTCGTTACGGGCCGTCACGTCGAGGAAGAGCGCCTCTTTGAAGCCGAACGTGACAGCTCCGAAGACCGAGTTGAGCCGTTTGCGCTCCAGTCCCATGGTCGTGCCGTTCATGTAGAAATTCGACGGGTTGAAGATGTTGGGATAGTAGGCGCCGCCGTTGCCCGGAGCGACGAACTTGCTCTGCTCGTAGAGCAGGCTCACGTTGTTCGAACGTGTCTGCATCATGCTGGTGCCGAGGGTGGCGTTGAGCGAGAAATCGTCCCACGTATGGTTGTACTGGGCGAGCAGGTCCGCATAGAGCTGTTCGCTGAAGTAGCGGTTGTCGTCCATTTTGCCGTAGGTGTATTTATTGCCGTAGGACGACGCGTAGTGGTTGCGTACGTAGTGTTCGTCGGCGCGCTCGTAGCGCATGCGGCCCGTGAGCGAAAGTCCGTCGATGATCTGGTATTTGATCGATCCGCCGAATTCGTAGCGGTTGCGTTCGACGACGGGGCGTTCGCGGTTGAGCAGCCAGTAGGGGTTGCTGTTGGTCTCGTCGGTGGTAGTCACCCAGTTCTGGACGTTGGCGTTGAGCTCGCCGTTGTAGGTCTCGAAGTTGCTTTTGTAGCCGTTCCAGTCGCCGCCGCGCGGGAAGGTGTAGGTGCCGACGAGCGGGTTGAAGACGAAACCGCCGGCCGGCTGGTTCGAGATGTGCTGGTTCACGTATTTGGCGTTGAAATCGACCTTGATGTGGTCGTTGAAAAGGTCGAAACCGACTTTGGCGTTGAGCGTGTGTTGCGAGTAGTCGTTTTCAGGGGTGATGCCGCCGGATGTTACGTTGCCGTAGGAGAAGTAGGCTCGCAGGTCTTCGGCGCCGCCGTTGATCGAGATCGAGTTGTTGGTCGTCCAGCCCGTACGGAAGAACTTCTCGGCGTAATCGGGAGCCTTCGACGCGAGTTTGTCGCCCCAACTGTATTGGCCGTTCGCCCCGTATGTGTTCTGGAATTCGGGCAGCGAGAGCGGGGTGTCAATGGTCGTGTTGCTCGATACGTTCACCGCCAGACGCCCTGCCATGGCCGATTTGGTCGTGATCATGATGGCGCCGTTGGCGGCTACCGCACCGTAGAGGGCGGCGGCCGACGCGCCTTTCAGCAGGGAGATCGAGGCGATGTCGTCGGGGTTGATCGTAGACATGGCGTCGCCGCCGTCGCGCTGGGCGCCCCAGTTGCTGTCGACCTGATCGGACGTGATGTTCATCATCAGGGGGACGCCGTCGACGACGACCAGCGGCTGGTTCGAGCCGTTGATCGACTTGTTACCGCGGAAGAGTATTTTCGACGATCCGCCCGCGCCCGTCGAGTTCGGGGTAATCTGCAGACCGGCGGCCTTGCCCTGCAGCGCGTTGATCATATTGACCGACTTGATGTCGGCCACGTCATCGCCGCCGACCGTTTCGGCAGCATAGGAGAGTGTTTTCGACTGACGTTCGATACCCATGGCAGTCACTACGACTGCGTTCAGCTGGTTGGCGGTCGTCGTCATCAGGATGTCCAGTGTCGTCTGACCTGTGTAGGTCACCTCGTAGGGGTCGTATCCTACGTAGGTTACTTGCAGTACGTCGCCGGGCTGCAACCCTTCCAGACGGAATTTGCCGTCCATGTCGGTTGTCGTTCCGCGCGTCGTGTTCTTCACAATCACCGTTGCTCCGAGAAGCGGCCCGGAGTCGTCTTTGATCAGGCCTTCAAGGGTGCTGCCCCCCCCCTCCTGCGCGTAGGAACGCAGAGCGGTAGCCGGCGCAATGAGGCAAAAGGACGTCATCAGAGCAAAGCAGATGAAAAGTGCTCGGTTGGTTAATTTCCTCATAAATAAGTGGGTTTTAGTTGAACAAGAGTAAAGATTCCGGAGTGACGCCGTATCTTTGGTTTGATAGAAAAAGCAGTGTTATAGCGGCATATTTTAATGTTAAAAAGTAGTGTTATGAAATCAAAGATAAATATATTTTAATTAAATATCAAATTATATATTAAAAAATAATACGTGAAGTTCAGTATGTCCATAATGATATTTCGATTGTTTATTTCATTATAAATATATTGAATTTCAGCAAAATACACAAATGTCTTTGTATAAATTTTACGCATGATTTATTCGTGTTATGTTAAAAATATTAACGGACGTTATACGGATAATCATATTTGCAAATTATTCTCGTTGTTATATTGAAAACCATCTCCGCTAATTGGTGAGGAGTACTCTGCGTTTTCCGATGGTTTACGCCTAACTTTTTACGCTTCGTGTCGGCACGAATTTCTTTCGACTGATCCTCGTCCTCGGTTTTTTGGCTATGGGCTGGATTTCGGCAGACACTTCGGCTTTAGGCTTCCGCCCCCGCCTTTTTGGAGGCACTACCTGCAGGCAGTCTATGGCTTTCAGCCGCTCGTATTCCTCGCGCAACTCGTCGATGATCCGTCGGTTGTTGCTTGCAATACAATCGCGCAGGAGTTTTACATCTTCGCGGCTGAATCCGTAATGTTTAATCGTTTCGCGCGTCAGTTCGAAGGGCGCGTTTTCCAGAACCGCCCGACGGCACAGGTAAGCCAACAAATGCGGATATTCCGTTACGAAAATTTCTACCGTCAGCTCCTTGCGGCTCGTAGCGCAGAAACGCTCCTCCCCGTTGAAAGGGTTCTCCATCAATTCCCATTCGGGAAACTTCGTGGCCCATTGCTCGCGAAAAAAATAGGCATTGAAATTAACCCGGAAAGAATCGATGCGGCTGTCGAAGTTTTCGTAATTGTCGTTAAACTCCGCAACTGAAAATGTCTTTTCGTCGGGATGGCTTTCTTCATCGTCCAGCGTAATCCAAAATACCGATTTCGGAGCACCGCACAAGATTGCATAGACAAAATGCGCCTTCTTTTTCAGATCATCGAAAAATTGCCGGATGTCGCTTTTGCGGATGTCGCAATCCAAACAGTCTTGAAGCAGATTCCCCAGCGTATAGGATTTTTGTGGCATGGTTCAGTAGTTATGGGTTTATAGAACAATTCTTAAACGTACGCAAAGGTTATAGGCACTTCGAGAATACAAAATAAAGGGACGACCGAATTGTAATTGCAATAAAATAACGATTGTCTGTTAACTAATCGTGGTTGGTCATCCCTTTTTCTATTAAAAAGACAATGCCAAATACGTTAGGCGATGGTTGTGTGACAGTGATGATGTAAGTCCGTATCGAGTTTCGGCATTGCATTTAACAAAAATCTTAAATTATTGTGAGAATACAAAATATATCGTAAAAAAACAGGTGCGGAAACAGTAAAGTCAGTAGTGGGAAAATATGAAGCTAAGATTCGAGTATCCCGCACCCGTTATCGTAAAATTGAAGTATCGAAAAAGAGGGGCGGTAACGGACTGGTACGCCTCACACCACGATAAACGAAAAAGAGCATCCTTCGGCTTATCGTTTCCGTCCGCCCCCTCGGCTTCCGAAACGCGAGCCTATGGAGGCAGGAGATTTCGGAAGCATTGTTACAGAAAAAGCAGGAACCGCAACGGACTTACTTGACATGATAGCTACATCACTTCCCTTGTCACTCTCTTTTTTAGCGGTTCCTGCATGATGAAAAACGGGTGCGGGACTGTCGATGAAAAAAATAGTGACGCAACTTCGACATGAAGAATTCCAATGTCCCGCACCCAGTTCGGAGAACGGCCCGCCGTTACCAGATTTAGGTGCCTTTAAAGCGGGATTATTATCGACGGCGAGCGTTCTCGTTACAGCGAATGACGGCGCCCCACCCCGCACCGACCGAGGGTCGGCGGAACGTGATTCTTTCCGATTGGGAGTATATGGCCGTAACATCGTATTATTAAGGGTTCGTTATTAAAATCCTCGTTCCGGCCTAAACACATAAAAAAGCACGGAACGCAGGTACAGCCCCAACGGTCGGCCTTGCGAGCCTTGGATTGGTAACTGCCCTTACGCCCGTGCCCGCCCACGGCACAAAGCCGCAGGCATGACAAGGGTTTCAGACAAATTTTACACCAATCCTAAAACCTATTATATCGCTATAATAGTCGCAAGTTTACCGCTGGTATAAAGGTTGTCCTAACCTTATGAATATGTTACGGCTATGGCGCCGTTTTCATCCGCAAAGGTAACATATCTTTTTCAATTTTAGTTATGCGACCCGACTGATGCCATAAAAGAATGACGAAACGTGAACCCGGCTCTGAAGAACCCCGCTGTCCTTTACAAGAAAGGTATGCGGCTTGCGTTACTTACGCTGCGTAGGTCGTAGGAAACCCGTCTGACTTCGTAACACAAGAGGCCCACGCCCGTCAGGTGTAGTTGCCTTAAATGTACTGCCCCGTCAAGGCGTGGTACGACCCGACAAGGACTCTCTTGTTGCCGCAGACTGTAAATTTCCTACATTTATAAAGTAAGATTCGGAAATGAAAACAAGAACCAATCAAATGAAGATAAAGCACTGTTATATCAGCATATTATAACGGATATTGCATTTTCACTTGTTAGCATCCTTTGCAGTTATTAGGTTCTTTTTCGGCGTATTTTTGTTTCTTATTTGTTCCTTTATTCGGATTATTCTTTCTACCTTTGCGGCAGAAATAACGAGTAAAAAGAGAAATTATGCCCCGAATAAAGAAACCCGCGAAAGTCAAGGAGCCGATCCGTCTTCGGATGAAAGAATTGGCCGACGGCAGCAAAAGTTTGTATCTCGACATATACCGCAACGGCAAGCGGTCGTATGAATATCTCAAGATGTACATCATCCCCGAAACGGACGATAATGCCCGCAAACGGAATGCAGCGACCATGACGGCGGCCAATACGATCAAGTCTCGGCGCATCATCGAACTGACCAACGGCGAAGCAGGAATCAAGCGTGCCGACAATCAGGAAACAGTTTCATTGCTGGATTGGATGAATACTTACATGGAGAACCAGCAGAAACGAGGCAAAAAGGACGGACACCAAATCAAGGTAGCCATCCAAATACTGAAAGACTATGCAGGCGAACGGGTAACGATGGGGCAGGTGGACAAAACCTTTTGTCAGGGATATATCGACTACCTTCTGACGGAATATCGTCCGCAAGGAAAACCCGTCTCGAAATTCACGGCACAGAACTATTACCGGGTGCTGAACGGAGCATTGAACGCTGCTGTCCGTGCCGACGTGATCAAACTGAATCCCTTTACGAAAATTGGCAATTCGGACAAGATACACCGTCCCGAAAGCAAAAGGGAGTATATGACTATCGAGGAGCTTCGGGCATTGATCGCCACCCCGATGAAGAACGAGGCGGTAAAACAGGCTTATCTGTTCTCCTGCTTCTGCGGACTGCGGATAAGCGATATAATCGGCTTGAAATGGGGCAACGTCTATGCGGATAATGGACAGTATCGGTTGGAGGTCGTGATGCAGAAGACCAAAGAGCCGATTTACCTCCCGCTTTCGCCCGAAGCGTTACGGTGGATGCCCGAGCGGGGCGAGAAGATGGCGGAGGATGCAGTGTTCGACCTGCCCTCTACAACGCATATCAACATCCTGCTCAAGCCATGGGCGAAAGCGGCGGGAATCGACAAGCGGTTTTCGTTCCACACGGCGAGGCATACGTTCGCCACGATGATGCTGACTCTCGGTGCAGATTTATACACGACTTCGAAATTGCTCGGGCATACGGACGTGAAGATGACGCAGGTTTACGCCAAAATCATCAACCGCAAGAAAGACGAAGCGGTGAATCTGGTGAACGGATTGTTCGATTGATTCGGAATCGAGAGCGGTTCGGAAAACGGTTTACTTTACTACGGGGGCGTATAGGAGAAAAAGAAAATAAACCTTTTTTGCGAGCTGAATATATAGCCCTAAATATAGCCGGCTATTAGTCGGTTCAAAATCGCGCTGTGAACTTTTTTCTGTTCCCTTTTCTCGTTCAAATTTTCGTCGTATGATGAATGATTGTTGTTCCGGCTGCGAATATATCCTTTGTTCATTTGTTCTGCCAGATCCCGACAGCCTAATATCGGACAATTACACCGCCTCTGCTTGCAGATTGAATGGCAGCACTCCCGACAACGAATGTTTGTTGGGGTATTAGGCTCCCCCGACTGTTGTCGGGCTGTACAGCAGGCAAGCTGGATCAACTTTGCAAATGGAAGATAAATGTGAATCATCACAAGCGTGTCAGTTGACATTAGCCAATCTCAAATCCGACCAGTATAAGGCGGAGAGTGGTTAATATGGAAATGGGGAAATCTCTTCAGTCGGGACGACCGAACATCCTCAATCAATTATAGTAGGGTAAATAAGAGTTTTATATTTTAAAATAATTGCTTGGCAACTGACGCTGAAACAAGCATGACGATAACTGAATTATGCGATAACTCAAATGTATTTATGTATTGTTATGACGTAGGTGGCTATTGGGGGATCAAGAATAGCCACTATAATTTTATCCTAAACACGCGGCAATTTGATGGAATATGCTATTGCAAAGTTAAAAACAGCGGAGATTGTCGGAATGGGTGCGAAACATTTAGCGCAAATTGACAAAATATGCGCAAAACATTTGGCGGATACCAACAAAAGCACTATATTTGCGCTATATATCAACGGCTATGGAGAAAGATACTATATTGTTCAAGCGTAAGATGTACGACCGATTGCTCAAATGGAAGAGGGAGCGGAACGGAGAATCCGCAATTCTCATACAAGGAGCAAGACGAATCGGAAAGTCCACACTTGCAGAAGAGTTTGCTCGAAATGAGTATGAGTCCTACATTCTCATCGACTTTGCCATTGCACCGGCAGAAGTGCAGGAGCTTTTTAATGATATATCAGACTTGAACTATATATTTCTTCGGCTGCAACTTATCTATCGGGTGCAGTTGATTGAACGCAAGTCGGTAATCATATTCGATGAGATACAAAAGGCTCCTTTGGCTCGTCAGGCTATCAAACATTTGGTTAAAGACCGTCGATACGACTATATCGAAACCGGCTCACTCATTACCGTTCACAAAAGCAGTCAGGATATCCTGCTGCCGAGCGAGGAGACGCGGGTCGATATGTTTCCGATGGACTATGAAGAATTTCGATGGGCGTTAGGCGATACCGCCACGATACCGTTGCTGCGCACGGCATTTGAAAAACGAATACCGTTAGGCGATGCCGTTCATCGTAGAATGATGCGCGATTTCCGCTTGTATATGTTGGTCGGAGGTATGCCGAAAGCAGTAGCAGAGTATATCAAGACGAACAATCTTGGAGCAGTAGATTTAGTAAAGCGGGATATTGTTTCGCTGTACGAGGAGGATTTTTGGAAGTTGGATAATACGGGCAGAGCTACGGCATTGTACGATGCAATACCTGCACAATTAAGTAAGAATGCTTCGCGGTATCAAATAGCATCGGCTATACCCGGCGAAAGAGCAGAGCGAGTTGCAGGCATCGTTAAAATGATGAATAATTTCATGTCTGCAAATGTTGCATATCATTCCAATGACCCGAATGTCGGATTGGCTCTTACGATGGATAATGAACGCTTTAAGATATATGCATCCGATACCGGAATGTTTGTAACACTGGCTTTCAAGGACAAGGACTTTACGGATAACATTATTTATGAAAAACTGCTGAACGACAAACTCAGCGCTAATTTAGGCTATGTCTATGAGAATGTTATAGCCCAGATGTTGAGGTCTGCCGGCAAGCAGTTGTTTTATCATACGATACCGACCCCGGATGGAAAGAAATACTATGAAATAGATTTCTTGATAGCAGACGAGCATAAAATATCGCCGATTGAAGTGAAGTCATCCGGCTATAAATCGCATACCTCGTTGGATGTTTTCTGTGATAAGTTCTCCGACCGCGTGCAGAACAAGTATGTTATCTACACCAAAGACCTGAAACGCGAGCAAGGAATTGACTATATCCCCGTATATATGACGATGTTTTTGTGATTTTAACAATAACGCATTGAGTTATGGGTAAGCTGTTAGATTATATAGCGAAGGAAACGCAAGGCGAATGCTTTGCGTCGTTCAAGTATTGTTATGACAATATGTTGCCCCCGAATATCGAGTACGAGGCGAAAGAAGACTCATATATCAATATGAAAGAATTTGCAGAGAGTATACATGACCCTCATATGAGAGACATGTGCCCCTTGGCTGAAAAGATGATGTCTATGCCTCCATTATTCAAATACTTTCTTGATGGTTCGCGCCGGGTCTATAAGGTGGATGACATACAGTACGATAAAAAGGTTTTTCCAATTGTCAGTGGACAGATTTCCGTTTCCTGCTGTGGCAGAGAGATGAATGATGATAATACATTCCGAAGTTTCGGTAAAGTTTTCGAGGAAGCATATCCGGTGGTCTGTTTACCGATAACAGCTAACGATGAAGGCATTGATAACGGAGTGTATTTTAATAATCTATGCAACAAACTAAACGAATTACCTTTTATTAAAGGCTCCGGAAATAAGTTTGGGAAGGTACTTTACTATTTAACGAAGATTGAAGGTAATGAAACTCTTGAGAACAAAGGCATCGCTCGTATCCAAGATGAGATGATAGAATGCGAGAAGCGGATTGTAGCAGAAATGATGAGCAAACATTTGCTGACACACGATCGCTATCTCATCAAAGATGGCTCGATACAATATAAACCGATGAAGACAGGAGATTATAAAGAATTGGCGCGTATTCGTAATAACTACCGGCATGTTGTAGGAGTGTCAAAACGATTTAATCCCAATTTGATGAAGGACAATAAGAACCAGAGTAGTGCAGGACAGATTGCAAAACTGCCGTTATTCCATCGGACACCTGCTTTTATGTGGAAGCCGGGAGAAGAATGGGGTAATGTGAATTTTGCTATTTGGTACGTCAGGATTCGCGAACGTAAATACACTGCAACACCATATTCTGGCATCTTAAAAATTGAAAAAATGCTTATGACTGGTAAAGAGGCAGAAAATGGACTGGAATCCGATGAGATCGATATGATTACTGCGAACATCATAAATGAACGCAATCCAGTTTGTTATGGCAATGATGCTCGATGGGCAAATCATCTCTATCCGGTTTATATGACAGAATGTTATTGTAAAAGTCGATTTAAGAGTGATATAAGTTTCATCAATTTATTTTAAGCGAGATAATGGAAGCAATTGGTAAAATTATAGCAACAGAGAAACAACCTTCAACGATAGAAGAGGTTACCTTCTGGACTCGAAAGGATTTGAAATTAAAGCCTTTTGATGTTGTTGTCGTTGAGCATGTGAAAGATGTAAATGGTGAGCCGACAAAGACATTTGGAGTGATTGAGGAGATCTCCCATATGACAGACTCTCCGAGCGCATTAGCAGGCTATATATCAAGCGATTTCGGACAGGTGGAATCAACCTTATACACAGAACGTATCGGTATGAACTATGTGAAGTGCAAGGTAGTTGGTAACACGAAGAATATCTACATCCCTGTTCAAGAAGGTAAAAAAGTATATCTTGCTGAACGCGATGAGATAATGGAAGCACTTGGTTTGAATAATGTAAAACATAAACTGCCGGCTGGATATATTGAGATGTATGAAGGTGCGAACAAGCAGACGCTTCCCGTATTTTTCAATTCACATTTTCTTATTGGACCGGAGGGCGCTCACTTAAATATATCAGGAATATCCGGTTTGGCTTCCAAGACCTCATATGCTATGTTCCTAATGAAAGCAATTCAAGATTATGCAGCCAAAGATGAGAAAGAGTCTGTTGCATTTATTATGATGAACGTGAAAGGGACCGATTTGTTAAAGATAGACCAAAAGAACACTCGCAAGGATGAACTTAAGCAGATAAAGCCAATCTATGATCTGCTGGAGTTAGAGTTTGAGCCATTCAAACAGGTAAAATACTTTTATCCGTACTCAAAAGACTTTACTTCTTACACTTATGAGAAAGAAGATATTATAAAGGCTCGGATTGAAGCGGGGAATGCATTGCAGTATAAGTATTTATTTGAAACGGATGAAGATAAGGAATGTCTTGACTTGCTGTTTGCTAATGTTGACGACCCGAATGACACGATAGAGTCAATAATTAATTTCATTATATCAAACGGTGGTGGTTTTAATGGCATTGAAACTTGGGAAGATTTCAAGGGTGAACTATATAAACAAACACAATCGGATAAAGCCAGCAAAGCCGGAAAAGAAATATCCGTTATGAGTTGGCGCAAGTTTTATCGTTTATTCAATAAGAGTTATCAGAAATGTCAGCAGATGTTTACTAACAAATTAGGTAGTGGTGTACGTTTGCGAGACCAAATTGCAAAAATTGGTAAAAATGATGTGATGGTAATTGATGTTGCTAAACTCGACGAAGAATCACAAGGATTTGTTTTCGGCGATGTTATGCGAGCTGTCTATAATCTCAAATTGGGTTCTACCGATCGTGTTGATTCCGATATTCCTGACCGCATAGTGATATTTATTGATGAGTTGAATAAATACGCATCTACGGATGTGCCGAAGTCGTCTCCGATCCTCCATCAACTGCTTGACATTACGGAACGCGGTCGATCATTGGGCATTGTCCTGTTTGGCGCAGAACAGTTTGTAAGCGACATTCATCGTCGAGTAAAAGGTAACTGTGCAACACAGGCATTTGGTCGCACAAATGCCATCGAAATATCGCGGGAAGATTTTAGATTTGTCCCCAGCGTGTACAAAACGATGCTGACTCGAATGAAACAAGGTGAATACATTATTCAGAATCCTGTGTTCCGTTCTATGCTGAATATAAAATTCCCGCTACCTATCTATAAATATTTTGATTAAACTATTATGACTGATAACCCAAGAATAGGAAAAGATGTTATAGAATCCTTAACTCTCGGTATGTATGAAGATTGTCGATTCATATATCGAGAGTATATACAGAACTCTGCAGACCAAGTTGATAAGGCTGTCGCTGAGAAATTGATAAATGCAGGTGAAGATGAGATTCACATTACTATTAACCCCGAAGAACGTTGTATTGTTATTGAAGACAACGCAACAGGTATATCATCAGACAAAGTCGTTCCTATCCTGAGAAATATTGCTCATTCGACAAAGAAGCGAGGGGAAGATAAAGGATTTCGAGGCATTGGTCGATTAGGAGGATTGGGTTATTGCTCAAAGCTTATATTCGAAACGACATTCGCCGGCGAGGAGGTCAAATCAATTATGATTTGGGACGCCAACCTCTTAAAGCAAATAATCAATGACCGCGACAATTCGGAAGAGGCGGTTGATGTTTTGGCTCGTGTAACAGATACTATCACAAAAAAAGAGGCTGCGGATAAACATTATTTCAAGGTTATTCTTGAGAATGTAACTTCTGACGAATTACTCAATGTTGAGCGCGTCAAGAATTATCTCTCTATGGTCGCACCAGTTGATATATCTTCGCAATTCATATATCGCTCTCAGATCAATAAATTCATAAAAGACAATGGATTAAAAGTTGATACATATAATATATACGTTAACGAAGAACAGATTTATAAGCCATATACAACACATATATACAAAGAAATTCCAGGAAGCAAAAAAGCGGTCGATGACATACTTGGAGTCGATTTCTTACTATCAAAAGATAGTGATGGCAATATAGTCTATTGGGGCTGGTATTCACTATCTCATTTGGGTGGACAAATGGAGCGAATAAATATTGCACGAGGTATTCGTTTGCGGAAAGAAAATATTCAGATTGGTGATGAGGAAATCTGTAAGAAATTTTTTGCAACAACTGATCAAAGATTCTCTTTTTACTATTTTGGCGAAATTCACGCCACAAGCAAATATCTTATTCCAAATTCTCGTCGAGATTATTTTGGAGAGAACACATATCTCTATGAGTTCGAGAAGCGCGTGAGATATGATTTTATGCATCTTAAAGATATGTGTTATGATGCATCTGACATAAGAAACAACCTGAAAATTATTGACAAGGCAGAGGAACTTGAAGAGAGATTAAAAGACAAGAGTGATTATATTTCAAAAAAAGAGCATGTTGATTTAATGCAACAGCTCGAAGAATATAAGAAGAAGTCCGAAAAAGCTATAAAGCAATTAGAGAAAAGACGCGCTAAAATTGAAGATTCAGATTCTCCGTTGGGGAAAATTATCGACAAGTTAATACCTACTTCTGATAAATTGCATAACGGATTATCTTCAACAAAAGCATCACAAGCAAACGAGCCTGAAACAGCTCCTAAAACAAAATACAGAACAGATAGTCCTATTTACTCAAAGTATAGTAAGGCTGAACGGAAACTCATTGGACGAATATATGCGTCTATTGCAAACGCTATACCTGATGAACGTCAGAGAGAGGCTATGATAAAAGTTATCGAGGAGGATTTGACGCGATGAGTCGCCGGGTATTACTGCTTGAGCCCAACTACAAGAATAAATTCCCGCCAATTGGGCTAATGAAACTCGCAACCTATTTTAGGTTGCGAGGAGATGATGTTGTCTTTTACAAAGGAGATTTGAAAGAGTTTGTTATCCATCAAATCACCGAGGAATGCGTGGCAAAACTGTCATATCTTGACGGCTCCATAAACTGGAAACTACGCTCAGACAAAATCGCTCTATACATTAGGTATAGGAAGCATGAATATTTAAAACAAGTGGGCATTGAGGATTCTGAGATTGCACCGATATTAGAGCCTTGGGTCGAATATTATAAGAAATTCTATCATTCAGGAGAGTATAAGAAATACCCTCGTTGGGATTGGGTTGGAGTAACAACGTTATTTACTTTCTATTGGGATATCACCATTGAGACTATTGAGTTTGCAAAATTGATGGCGAAAGATCCGAAAAACATTATGGTTGGAGGTGTAATGGCATCTATCCAACCCGATGAGATTGAAAAGGCGACAGGTATTCGTCCTCATATCGGCACACTCCATACACCATATAAAGACATTGACAAGGACAATCCTTATATCATTGATGAACTACCTTTGGATTATTCTATTCTTGACGAGATAGATTATGCTTATCCCGATAGTGGCGCATATTACAGTTACTCTACAAGAGGGTGTATACGAAAATGCTCCTTTTGTGCCGTTTGGCGAATCGAGCCGGAATATCAAGAATATTTACCTTTACGGAAACGTATCGACCGAACACGAAAGTTATATGGCGAGCAGCAGAATCTTTTGCTGATGGATAATAATGTGTTAGCCTCTAACAGATTAGAAGACATCATTGAAGATATCAAATCTTGCGGATTTACCAAAGGTGCTAAATATTATGAGCCAAACTGGTATACAATTGCTACCAGAAATCTTCGTTTGGGAATCAATAACCGTGCATATATTCGCAAATCATTCAAGTTACTCCAAGAACTGAATAACTATAAATCGTTCAACGAGAAAACAAGGACTGAAATATACGCATTACGGGAAAAGAATGGTTTCCTGCATCCCGAAACCTGCACGCGAGAAGCTTTGATCGCCACATACAAAGATTTTGCACCCTATTTCGATGTCAAGTTCAAGAAGCGGTTAGGTCGTCTGCGTTTCGTGGACTTTAACCAAGGTGTTGATGCAAGATTATTCAGTCGTCGCATTGTTAAACTATTAGCAGAGATCCCAGTTCGTCCTCTTCGTATCGCTTTCGATAACATTAAAACGGAGCCGGAATATACTAAAGCGCTTACGATGAGCGAGGAGTATGGAATGAAAGATTTTTCCAATTACCTTCTCTACAATTTTACCGATAAGCCGGAAGAGTTGTATCATCGTATGCGAATAAATGTGGATTTATGTGAGAACCTGAATGTTAGCATATACTCATTCCCGATGAAGTATCACCCGATTACAGGTGAACATAGCCACGACAGAGATTACATAGGCAAATATTGGAATCGTAAGTATATTCGCGCAGTTCAGGCTATTCTCAATGCTACAAAAGGGAAAATAGGCAGAGGTGTTTCGTTCTTCGAGAAAGCTTTCGGTCGAAATGAAAGGGAATATATGGAGTTGCTCATTATGCCTGAAACATTCCTGTTGTTCCGATTTTTCTTTGAGCATTTGGGATATACACAGGAATGGCGCAAAGCCATGTTGGAATTGACTGATGAAGAACGAACGGAGCTATATCCGATAATTTTCAAGAATGATTTCAATCATATAGAAGAATTGACAGACAATAAGAAATATCTGCATATATTACAGTTCTATAAGAATTATCGAGGCGATATTGCAGACCCTAAATCAGAGTTATACAAACTTAAAAAAGAATTTGATGAATCAATGAAGCATAATTCATATAAAGATTCTAAGTAAAGAGGGTTATTAATTATGAAAATAAAAGATTTTTCTGATGCAATGATTAAAGTCGCATCAATTAATGATGACCGCATAAAGGCATGGGATGATTTTAGGAAAGGAATGGAGTTGTATGATAAAATACGACGTATACTGAGTATTAGGAACCAATATCAGGCAATCGCTAATTGGCTCTTTTGGAATGAACTTACCAAAGGCTATTACACGTCGGAAGATAGTGCATTAGGAAGGAGTTGCCTTGACGGAATTTCTGTTTGCGACCAAGAATTAAATTCAATATGTGGCAAAGCTATCACAGACAAAGTGCAGTCAGAAATTTTATCAATATTATTCCATCGTTAAGATGTAGAGTAAACTGAGTAGAGAATCTGGGGGCATTAAAAGAATGGTCATTATTTCATATCAAAAATTGTCTGGCAGAATTGTGAATGGAACTTTCGTATTTCTGATCTTATGCTATAGAAACGATATATAACCTTTGTTGCCTTGAGTTGGAGCTTGCCACTCTCGCTTCGAGATTCAACGGCCACAAAAGACTTTCTCTGCTTGCAGAGGATAGGCAATTTGCCCGATGGCGCAAGCCGACTGGGGTATTAGGCTACCCCGAAAAGATTTCAGTGGACAATGGGCTTGCCCGTTGTGCTTATATAATCGGCAAAGATGCTAACCAAAATCGGAAGAAATTGCACTTACAGTGAAGAAGTTGTCATTGTACTTGCAGTGCCCCCAAAACCGGCAATGGCCGATATATAAAGAGGGTTGGAGAATTGCGCATTCCCCAATCCTCTTTTCAATTCTAAGAAGACCTACTGTTTCTCGCTTAACTCCTTATAAAGTTCGAGCCTTAGTCCAGCTCAACCCTCGATATGTGGATGATTCCATGAAAATATGGAGTATCGTTAACAAGATTGCAGCGAAAAGAGAAAATACGCAGAAATATTGTCTTCTCTTTTGGCTGTGCGTTTTCAGAAAGCAGAGAGGAAAGAAGCCGGAAATTCGGTTTAGTTTGGTCGGTTAGCCATATATATGCTAAACTGAAGTAAACTATATTTAGAAAGGCATATTTGTTTTTCGGTATGCCTATGCCGTAAAAAGCAATCATAGCCGAGAACAAGATGATGTGGAGAATCCGAGATGAAATAGCGCTTTGTCTCCTTTCTCTTTTGGATGCAATAATAGGCTATGCGATTTTGCAGTCGTAGCCATGAAACGAAAATGAGCGTATGCAAGTCGAGCATCATTGCTAAAAAAGTCTGCGAATGCCAACAAGTGAAAAGACAGAAAACAACTGCAAAGTAAAAAAGCAATTAATCGCTTAAATCCTTAATTTTGTGTCTGTATTGTTGCTTATTAGAGCGATATTTCGATTTAAATTTCTGAATATTAACAGATTAACAAACCGTCATCTAAGACTTCCTACATTTACGCAAACAGCAACGCGATTCACGCCTTTACAGCGGATCGCTTGTCCCAAAGGTAGCACAAAAAATTCGAATCCGCAATATGTTGCGGGCACTTTTTGTGCCGTAGGGTTTATGCCGCCCGAATAGCCCATGTTCTGGCTTTAACGGAATACGCCGTCCTAAAACAACAACGGGACGGCCTTTTGGTTCCGTCCCGCTCGTGGTTACATCTTCATCCCGCGCCTTTGCTCCGTTTGTTCGATGTCAATTCCTATCCGCTCGTAAAACTCCTTTCGTTGCTGTCTGAACCACTCGTCGCAGTCCTTTCCGTTTATGGTGAACTGGAACCCGCTCGGCCCGTCCTTGTCGGGTTTGAATTGGAGAATGACATCGTTCGCCCGAAACGTATGATTATACCTTATCGAATGCAGCTCGCCCGTATATCTGTAAGGTTGCATCGTAAACAACGCTTTGGTCCGCTCCTTGTCCAACCCGACATCCTTGCAGTAATTTTCCCATTTCAACAGCCCCTTTACATAGGGACACAACTCATCGACACGCATCAAGGCTTTTATGACTTGTTGTGCTTCCTGTTTAAGGTTGGCCACCTCTTTATCGTGTCCGGCCTGCATGGTCTTGATCTCTTGTTGCAGTTGCCCGATGCACTTATCCTTGTCGGCAATTACCCCTTGCAAATCTGCAATCTGTTTTTCATACCTCGCGGGCTTGGGGTCGTGGAATAACGCTCCGATCCTTTCTACGGCTTTCGTCGTGGCATCCACGGCCACGCCTTTGAGTTTGTCGGTCTTGATCTCCCGCCGCGTCTGTGCCAACTCCGTTTCGGCTTTCTCCAATTCTTCTTTCTTCTTCCTCCGCTGTTCGTCGATAATGTTGCAGTCTGTCTGCGCGGCTCGTTGCTGTGCTTGGAGTGCGGCAATATCTACCGTGAGCGTCTTTTGCTGTTCTTTCAGATTCTCGATCTGTTCGGCCATTTCATTTTTCCGGACGAACACCTCGCGGTAATACTGCTGCGTGGAAATATGTTTTGCTTCCGATCCCTCGACGCCGCGTTGCAGTCCGTATTTGGCCATCGCTTCGGCATAGGTGGTCTGGTAGGCTTTGAGTTTGTCCCGTGCCATCACATCGTCGGCACATAGACGCGGGCGGTCTTTCTTAGTGCGATAGGTTCTCTTTCCGCTTTGGGCGTTCTTCTCCCGCTCCAGCTTGGCTTTTCTGCGTTCGCCCCGTGTGATCGGCACGACGGTCGCGTGTATATGTGGTGTTTTCTCGTCCAGATGCAGGACTGCCGACACAACGTTTTCCTTTCCGAAGGTCTTTTGCAGCCAGCCGCAGGAATCCTTGGCCCAAGCATCCAACTGTCCGGCCTGCCGGATACGCTTCATATCTTCGGGGCTTCCGGAGAGCATGACACGCAACGCCCTTACTTGGTTCTTTCCGATCTTGCGTTCCAGTCCTGCATTGTCCAGCCGGTGCTGGATCGCTTCGGTACGGTTGGTAACTCCTTTGGGGAACTCTACTAATTCTTCGTTCAGGTAGGTAAGTGTCGTTATGACGTTGGCGGGTGTTATTCTCCGCTCGACGTGTCCCGACATGGCGGCGTCCGTTCCGGCTGCCTTCTCGATATGCAATACGACATAGCCCATAGCGGTATAGTTTCAGGTGGTTTGGATAATCTGTTCTCGGCGGCATCGGAGCGAAGCGGATAAGGATTCGGAGTTGTCCCGGCCGTCCGGCTTGCGGAGTTGCCGCCGCAAGGGGTGTCCAGAGGGGCGCCGCCCCTTTGGCCTAATGGGGCATTTTCAGCGTTGCGGAGCAATGCGGAAAGAAAATGCCCTAATAGGCTATGCCTTTTGTAAAAAGGCGCGGGCGCGAAGCGGCCGATGGGTGGGCGACGGTGCCGCCGTCATGTCCGTCAGCAGGGGAAGCCGATGAAAGCGAACCGACGGCCCGGAAGCCCGTGCCCCTGTGCGCCCGGAGGGATCCTCCGTAAATCCCGAAGGGCGCACAAGGGCGGAAGGGCTGTTACTCCGCCAGACGGTATTTGTCGCCGAGGCGTTCGGTGAGCGCCGACATGTCGCGGCTTATCTTTTCATTGGTGATCTTCGCGTAGATTTGGGTGGTCTTGATGTTCGTATGCCCCAACAGGCAGCTGACGGTTTCGATAGGCATACCCTGCGAGAGCGTGATGGTTGTGGCGAAGGTATGCCGCCCGACGTGGAAGGTCAGTTTGTTTTTAATGCCGCATTGCTTGCCGATCTCGCGCAGGATGTCGTTGCAATGGCAGTTGCACGGCATATAAAAGACATGGTTGTCGAGCCGCTGATCCGCGTATTTCTCGATGATGCGTTTGGGAATATCCAGCAGGCGGATACGGCTTTCGGTATTGGTTTTCTTACGTCGCGTGATGATCCACAGGTTACCGTCGAACATAGTTTGAAGGTTGTCCGTGGTCAGCCCTTTCACGTCGGCATAAGCCAGCCCCGTGAAGATGGAGAAGACGAACAGATCGCGGATGCGGGCATGCGCCTTGTTGGCCGTTTTATAGTTCATCACGGCCTTGATCTCCTCTTGCGAGAGATAACCCCTGTCCACGCTTTCGGGAGAGTTGATATAGCCCGAAAACGGGTTGAACGGCAGGCGCCCGTCGTTGCGGGCAATGGCGACGATATGTTTCAAGACGATCATGTAGCCCCACACGGTATTTGTGCGGCATTTCTTCTCCGTGCGCAGGAAATACTCGAAATCGTTGATAAAGGTAAGGTTCAGTTCTTTCAGCGGGATGTCCTCCCGGTGGTAGGTATGGGCGAGGAACTCCCGCACGCGCTTACACACGCAGCAGTACTTTTTCCACGTGGCGATCTCACGACTGAAACCTACCTTTTTCCGGTATTCGACATTGTGCTGTTCGAAGAGTTTCAACAGCGTTTCCTGCTTTACTCCGATACCGAGGTAGGCATCCCGCAGTTTGGCGGCCGTGACATAGCCGTCCGACTGCATCAACTCCTGATAGCGGCGGTTCACCTCGACGCGGATTTTATCGACGGCAAGATTGATTTGCATGGCCTCGACGCTCTTGCCCGTCGCCCGGCCGTTCTTGACATCCCATAAACGCGGAGGAACGTCCATTTTGCAACTGAATTGTTTGACCTCGCCATCTACTGTAAGACGGCACATCAAAGGCAGATCGCCGTTGGGGCGGGCGCTGCCTTTCTTCACGTAAAATAAGACCCGAAACGTGCTTCGCATAATAAACCCGATTTTTGGTTACAAAGTTAATACCTGTCGGGCCGTTTGTCAAGATGTAAAATTGTGCAAAACACAGAAAAAGAATGTGTTACGCTTCAATAGCGAAGTAAATTCCGCGTAATGATCTGGTAACGATTCTTTGTCGGCGATAGGCTGTAAAACCGTATCGAACCAATTTCCGCATAACGCAAATTAACGCGCTATTAATTACAAGCCAACACTTTACACCTCTCGTTGCGCTATCCTGCTAATCCGCTGAAAGTTTATTTATACCTTGGGTTTCCTACGACCTGTTTGACTAAATAAGTTTTCGGCACCACGCTTTCTGTTTCATTAAATCCAAAAATTAATCGTCGCATAGGTGCAAGAGCGACAACCTAAACTTATTGCAACTATGAAAAAGTTGTTTCTTATTGTGGCCGCTATGTTTGTGGCTGTTTCTTTCTCGGCTTGTTCCGATGATAAGGATGAAGCGTCCATTGTCGGAGAATGGCAATTAACCCATTCTGTCGGTTACGTAATTGAGGCAGGAGAACAGTATGATTTCGACAAGACATTTCCCGACGATGGTTACTACACAGGGTACATTTTCAATGAAGATGGCAAGGGAACGTATTATGCAACATATACCAATTCCACCACTCCCGAAGAATCAACCCCTATTACCTACTCTATTTCGGGAAAGACGTTAACAATAACTGCATCGGGCGATACACAGACCTTTGAAATTAAAGAACTATCCTCTGCAAAACTCGTTTTATATGAGAATAATTTAGATGCAGAATATGTTGAAACAAACACCTATAAAAGGGTAAAGTAAAGTATTCGCATAATTAGGGACAGACTTGTGCAGACGGTCTATATTATACCGTTCTGCCCAAGTTTGTCCTTTTTATATTACTTGCATATTTCATAAATTTTTTGTATATTTACATCATAATCAAACATTTAATAACAATATAAATTTTAGCTAAAATGAAAAGAAAAACACCAAGCATTAATTGAAAAACGGGCACAGAGACTATCGACGATGTTCAAATATCGTATATCTCCAAAGGGGTATCTTATGATAATATTTACGGCGTCTGTCTGTTCGTAGGACGTAGAACTGATGACCCCACACCACGAGAATTTCACTATATCTTTGAACTCGACATCGACCCTGCGAAAGATATGACCATCTGTTTTCAGAAACGAGGTCGTTATATGGCAGGATTCTCCTATCTGCTAAATCCAAAAGCCGTAGAGGAGGGTTGTTTCGCCATTGTATTGCCCAACATGGTAGATATTCCCAAGTCCAATTGTATGCTCAATCTCTTTGAAGCCCATATAAAGAGTGATACGGTCATATTCGACTATACGACAAAGGAGGGCAAACAGAATGTATTCAAATTCCCGCTGACTGGATTCAACGAGAAATATTTAGAGCAGTTTATATAAAAGATAAGAGGACAGACTTTGACAAGGGGTCTATAATTAGACCGTTTGACAATGTTTGTCCTTACTTTTTCAACTAATAACAAAGCAACATACACTCTCTTAAAAGGAGAGAGCAGGGGAAAATTTTCCCGCGCGTTTTTCTCCACGAGTTACGAGGACAGACTTTGCAGTTTTGCAAGGTTTGTCCTTTTTCTTTTTCAAACAGATGTCGGGGTCTATGAACATCTAAAAATCATCACAAATAACTAAAAACGAATCAATTATGACAAACCACAAGGGTAAAACACATTGAACAATGTAGAGCCATGCTCTTAATTAAATGACAATTAACAAATTACAATTCTATGTTATTCACTCGCAGTTGGCAAAAGGCTCTCCATAGGGTACACATTAAAGGGAAAATCAATCGCACTATCATTCGTAACTACCTGATATAACGATTGATGCCTCTTTAGCTCAGTTGGTAGAGCACGACACTCTTAATGTTGGGGTCCAGGGTTCGAGCCCCTGAGGGGGTACAAAGCAAAAGACTGATAATCAATGATTATCGGTCTTTTTGTTTTTGTGTTCCGGCCCTGTCGTCGGGCATTTTCGGGCGGGAAAGAGGGCCTTTTCGGGGAAATGTTTAACACTTTGTTTAACACTAAATCGGTCGGTTAAACTTGTTTGCGCAAAACAATGCAAACAAATGAATATCAGCATCAGCGCCGTCTTTCGCAAAGACAGACTGAACAGCCAAAACGCCGCGCCCGTTCACCTGCGTTTAACACAAAACCGAAAACTTAAACACATCAGCACAGGTGTAACACTCAACATTAACGAGTGGGATTTTGAAAATCAGCGTGTTAAGGGCCAAACTCCCGAATTGCAGGCGTTACAACTCCGCATCGACACCAAAATCGACGCACTCCGCCGCAAAATCAAACGCTTGGAAGCATTAGAGGTAAAGGTTACTCTCGACAATCTTTTAGAAACCAACGGACGGAAAATAAACTGCACGGTCGGTGAATATCTGAAACAGACCATCGAACGGCTGGAAACACTCGGCAAATACGGCTCGGCCTCCAAACACCGCTCGTTGTTATCCCGTTTGTCGCAATTTCGGTCGCTGAATATCCGATTTGACGAAATAGACCTTGCATATCTTCACGACTTTGAACTGTTCCTGCGTAAAGAGGGCAACACAAACAACAGCATAACAACATAAATTTTAGCTAAAATGAACAGAATACCAAAAACAGAATGACGGCAGAGCAGCGATGAACAGCGCATGATGATTTGAAAAGTCGTTGCCTATGATAACTTTTACGGGATGTGCTTGGCTATATCACGCAAACCCGATGAATTTACGCCCGCGATTTATGTATACATGCCTGACGATACAGATAGAGATATACAACTTTTCAGCGCAAAGGGCAGATAACAGTACAGATGCAATGTACATTGACTGAATCCAACGCAGAAATATTGCTCCTTATGCCGAATATCCTTGAATGGGGACACGATAAGATAAACCTATTCGAATTGCATATAAAAAGCGATACGGTTATTATCAACTATACGACAACAGAGGGGAAGCAAAGAGATTTTAAATTCCCGCTGGCTGGGTTTAAGGAGAAATATTTGGAACAATTTATATAAATTATCTATCTTTGCTCATACGATATGCCGAAACTATATATCATAGCGGGTTGTAACGGTGCAGGGAAAACGACTGCATCCTACACCGTATTGCCCGAAATGCTCGGTTGCAAAGAGTTCGTCAATGCCGATGAAATTGCAAAAGGGCTGTCGCCGTTCAATCCCGAAAGCGTGGCAATCGAAGCAGGGCGGCTGATGTTGCAACGTATGGATGACTTACTTGCCGAGGGCGCGGATTTTGCATTTGAAACGACGCTGGCAACTCGTTCCTATGTGAAATTTATCGAACGGGCAGATGCGAAAGGCTACTTTGTAACTCTACTTTATTTTTGGCTACCGACTCCTGAACAAGCTATCGAGCGTGTTGCAACACGCGTGAGCGAGGGCGGCCATAATATCCCGTCGGATGTCATTCGCCGTCGTTATGCGAACGGGATTAGGAATCTTGTAACACTTTACACGCCGATTTGTAATTTCTGGACGATATACGACAATAGTTCGGCGGACGCAGAAATTAAAATCATCGCGTCGGGAGAGAAAAACACAACAATCCAAATAGAAGATACGTTATCCTACAAAACAATTGCAGACTATGAGCGAGATTGAAATAAAACAAATGCAGGAGAAAATCAATGCAGGGATTTTACTTGCCCGAAAGCGTCTGATTGAGAAAACAAAAAAAGAGGACGGCGAATTGGTGGTTGTGCGAGATGGAAAGGTCGTACGCATCAAAGCCAAAGACCTTAAATAATTCTGTCTAATTGAGAAATATATCCTCGGCCATACGGTCGGGGATTTTTTATATAGAAATCAAAGCTACTGAAAATTGCCGAAAACAGACGAACGGCGAGAGGGTGATTCATCTTTAAATCAGTTGGTTACGGACAAAAACTTCGTTTTTGTCCGCGAAGTAGACACAACACTCTCAATGTTGGGGTTCAGGGTTTGAGCCCCTGAGGGGGGGGCAGAAAAGCAGTTGAAAGATACTGCAACAAACAGAAAAAACCTTGGCTAAATCTTTCTTAATCTTTGATTGAGCACATGCACTTCTATGCCCGGTATCGATTCGATAAACCGGCTTCCCAACAACATGGAGGGCGTGTAATATCCGCCCGGGCCGGTATAATCCAGACAATATTGCGCGATCCGGATGCCGACCGTGGCGGTCAGAGCGTAGACATTGGGGGTGGACATCGTCATCTCCAGCTTTTCGCCGTCCGGAGCCTCGGCCTCGCCCCAGAATTGTCCCCGCTCGGCCTCCAGCGCTTTGGCGTCAGGCCCTTTTTTCATCAACCAGCCAGCCAGACGCTTCGTGATCTTCTGCCCGAGCTGGGTATTCAGAATCCCTTTGACCGGGTTGGTCAATCGTATCATATAGATGCTCATTCTCGGCATAGCCATATAGACTGCGCCATCGGGAACTCCGGTAGATATTCCGGAGGTGAAAACATCCCCCCAGGGGATCGTCATTGCCCACTGGGGCTTATTCTGAAACGGGATTTTCCGCATCTGAAAGGCATTCGAAACGACTTTCAGCATACCGCCCTCGCGGATCAACCCGCCTTTGCCGAAACTCTCGATCATGGTGTTGACCGTGCCGATACTCGGATTGGTGCCGAACGAGAGAGCCAGATCGATGCGCGTGGCGACGGGCAGTTTCTCCTTAAGCATCGCCGCCAGACAGTCGGTTGGCACGATGTCGGTTCCGGCACCTGGCAAAATGAGGACGTTTTGCTGCCGCGCCTCTTCATCCAGCGCATGGCATTTCCGGAAGATGTCGATCTCGCCCGTAATGTCGAGGTAGTGGATCTGTTGCGCAAGACATGCTCGCGCCAGCGGCTCCGCCGTGGCGGAAAACGGCCCCGCACAGTTGAGTAGTACGCTTATATCCTGTAAATTGCTTCCGGTATTCCGTACACCGAAAGCCCGGCATTCGAGGCTCAGTTCCGTAGCGATAGGTTTCAGCTTTTCGGCATCTCGCCCGGCGATAATAGGGCGGAGCCTCTGTGCCACAGCCTCGCGCACCATCAGCTCTCCGGCATAGCCGTAGGCCCCGTAGATCATCAACTGGTTATTTTTCATCGGATCTCCCTTTTAGTCAGGTGATTCAATACGACTTTCGCCATTTCCTTGGAGCTGAGCGGATTCTGGCCAGTGATCAGGGTTCCGTCGACAACGACTTTCGAAGTCATCGGAATCCATGCTTTCCGGTAATCGGCACCCCGTTCTTTCAGCACCGCTTCGAGGTCGAAAGGAACAACCTTTTTGCGCCGGGCAAGGGTTTCCTCGAACCAGCTGAATCCGGTGATCTTTTTACCGGCTACCAGCAACTGCCCGTCGGACAGCCCGACGTTCAGCAATCCACATACGCCGTGACAAATCGCCGACACGATTTTGCCGCTTTCAAAATGCATTTTGAGAATTGCCTGCAGGACGGCATTGTCCGGGAAATCGTACATGCTACCATGTCCTCCAGCCAGATAAACACAGTCGAACCGTCGCCCCGCAACTTCATCGAGACTTTGGGCATGATGCAACAGCTCCCGAAATTCGGGGTCGTTCCAATATGCTTTGGACATCTTATCGAGGGTGAACGGCTTCAAACTCTCGGGATCGACCGGTATCTCACCGCCTTTCGGACTCGCGATCGTTATCTTGCAGCCCAGCCCTTTCGCTCGGTGATAGATGTGTGTCAGTTCGCTGAGCCATAATCCGGTGGGTAGAATTGCATTGGCATAGGCTCCGATTCCGGTCGCTACGATCAAAATTTTCGGCATAATCATGGTGGTGGTTTTTGATAGGTAATGCTGCAAAAACTACTCCGTATTGCGATTCGATCTTCTTCCAAATCACCGACCGTTTCGCCCACACCGAAGAGCCTTTTATGGACATATCCGTTGATTTAAAGAATGGCCTTCGGCCCAACATATTCCGCTGCCGTTTCACTTGGCGTATCTCGCGGAGCATTTCGTGAACCATTCGCCGGATTTCGATTATCACTGCACTGTTCTCGCTTTCGTTCATAACCGTCAGGATTACTGACTGCAAAGGTCGGATCGGTCTTTTGCTTCGCAGGATAGATACCGGCACGCATTTTAGGGTATGCGTGGCCCCAAAAGGCAATTCCGGTTATTCCCTGCCCTGGCGGTCAGGGCTGTCGGAACCTTTGCGGCCTGCCTTTTTCAGGGGAAGCCGCGGGAAAAGTTTTCTGAACCGCACTATGTAAGCCGCAACCCGGTTCCCCGCGACGATCAGGCTCACGGCGATGATAATCAACAGGATGCCGCAGCATATCCGCAGCGTGAGGGTCTCCCCAAAGATCATCACCCCGAAGAAGACGGCCGTGACGGGCTCCAGGGCGCCGAGGATTGCCGTCGGCGTCGAACCGATGTACTGGATGGCGCTGGTAGTACACAAAAACGAGATCGCCGTCGGGAAAACGGCCAGTGCGAGCAGGTTCCCCCAAAGGTACCATTTATCGGGCACATGGACTGCCATGCCGAAGTCCAGCCGGACAACGTAAAGCAGCAACCCGAAAAGCAGGACGTAGAACGTCACCTTGAGCGTCGCAACGGATTTCAGCACCGGGCGGTTCACGCCGACGATATAAATTGCGTAGGACAAAGCCGAAACCATCACCAGAACCGTTCCCGTGATATTGAGCGTCGAACCATCGCTGCCTTTGAACAACAGCCCGATACCGGCCAATGCCAGCAAGATGCACAGCGCTGTCTGCGGAGAGAGTTTTTCCCGGAAGCCGAAAGCCATGATCAACGCCACGAAAATAGGATATACGAACAGTAGCGTCGAGGCGATACCGGCGTCCATGTAATTGTAGCTCAAGAACAAGGACAGCGACGAGAGGGCAACCAGCAAACCCAGGAGCACCAGCGGCACGATCTCACGGCGGTGCAGCTTGAAATCCCGGCCGCGCGCCTTGAGCATGGTACCCAACAACGGGATGGCGAAAAGGTACCGGAAGAACAATACCGAATCGGGATCCATCCCCGCCTTGTAGAGCGGAAGGGCAAAGAGCGGATTCATGCCGTACGTGGCGGCGGCGACAGCTCCCAGGAGGTAACCTTTGGCTTTTGTATTCATACGGTCGGATTTTGCGGCAAAAATAGCATTTATTTCGGCTGCAAATGCAGACCGGACAAAATTATCACGCAATCGTTAACCGGTAGCGCACACGTCCCGCACCGGCACATCCCCTCCTACGGGTGAAGCTCCTGAATATTGCCGACCGTTCGATGCGAAACGATCCCTACCGGGGCAAGGCAGCCGGTACGACTTCCCTGCGGATCAAAGCCGCACGGACGAAATATTCGGGGATGCAGGCCTCGTCCAGCAGCCACTTGGGCGTGGCCGATTCGTCTTTCTTCCCCGACCAGTCGTTGTAAAACAACCCGGCGGCATCCCGTGCGTTCCGGCGCGCCCAATCCATCCAGCGGATGAATATATCCACGTATTTCGGATCGCCGTCGAGGTCGTAAAGCGCCTGGTAGCCCCGCAACAACACCAGATAGAACCACGGCAAATCACGGTTCGCGGCCGCGCCGTCCGGCGTCTCCGGCAAATAGAATTTCCGGGCTCCTTCGGCCAGCCGGCGGGCATTGTCCAGATAAACACGATCGCCGGTATACCCATACAACGCGACGGCACCCTGCAGCAGCAACCCCGTATTATAGGAATAGACCGCCTTGTCCAGACGCGCTTCGGGCTGCGTGAGCCAGGAGTTCCAAACGATATCCAGTTCCGGATCGTGCAGGTAGGCATCCATCCAGTCGTAGAAACGGCGCCCGGCAGTCAGGTAATAGGGGTCTCCCGTCGCCCCGTACAGGTTGAGCGCCAGCAGCATCGCCTTACCGTTGGCGCACCCCGGCTTCTGGTTCTCTACCCCTTCGAGCCACGACACGGCGCCGTCGTGGTCGGGGCGCCAGCCGCTCAGGATGAAGGTCATCACCTGCTTGGCTTTTTCCAGGTGCGCGGGATTGCGGGTCACGCCGTAGGCCGCGACGTAGGCCAGGCCGAGCAGCCCGTTGTCGTCGTAATAACGGTCGACCTTGCCCATCCTGACAGGATAGGCCTGATACCCGGCGGGCATGCGCCCGTCGTCGTAATACTGCTCAACAGCCATCACCATCGAATCAACATAGCTGCCGTATTTCACCGGATCAACTTCGGCCAGCGCGACCGCCGAGGTGAACACCCCGTCCATGGGCCACAGGAAGGAAACCTCCTGCGTGCTTTTCGCCCCGTCGTCGAAATAATTTACATCGGGACGGTAGCTATTGGGGTAATATTCCGAAAACAGGCCGTATTCCGGCACCCGGTACATGTCCCACACCTTGCGGAACATCTCTTCGGCAAACGCATAATGCTCCCCCGTTGCGGGGGTCGCTGCCTCCTGACGGCATCCCGACAGGCAACACGCAGCACCGAAGAATGCGGCAAAAAATACATTTTTCATCTTATCGTTACATTTGAATCAGTCCCTGCCGGAACAACCTCCTCAGAATTCGAGCCGCACGACGACCGGGAAATGATCCGACGGCGTCCGCGCCTCATAGCTGTGCAACGACACCTCCTTGGGGAATGCTCCGGACTTGATCTCCTCGTCGCTGCGGGTGGTCTGCGAACGGTAGGTGTCCGTCAGCACCCCGTAATCGTGCACACGCACCGAAGGCGACACGAAAATATGGTCGATACGGCTGTCGGTTTTCAGCGTGGGGTTGAAATTGTTGAACGTCCCGTTCGGGGCATAGCGTCTGGCCGCGGTTTGATACGAATCGGCCAGTATCCCCGAGGTGGTGAAGGTCGTATAGATGGGGTTGTTCTGGTCGACGTTGAAATCGCCCGAGAGGATCACGAACTCCCTGGGGCCGCACATTTCGCGGATCTTCGCGACGACCAGTTTGGCGCTCTCCTCGCGCGCCCGGACACCGACGTGATCCATATGCAGGTTGAAGAACCAGAACCGGCGCCTGGTCTGCCTGTCCAGGAAATGCCCCCATGTGCAAATGCGGGGCAGCGCGGCGTCCCACCCCTTGTTGGGACGGCCGGTAACTTCCGAGAGCCAGAAATGGCCTTCGTCCAGCAACCGGAAACGCTTCTTTTTATAGAATATGGGGGAATATTCGCCTTTGGCCTTGCCGTCGTCGCGCCCCACGCCGATATAGGCATAGTCGGGAAGCTGCGCCAGCATATCGTGCAACTGCCCGTCGAGCACCTCCTGGCTGCCGAAAATATCGAACCCCTGGAATTCGATCAGCCCGCATACCCAGGGGCAGCGGCGTTCCCAGCCGTTGCCTCGTTCGGCGTCGCCTTTATTGGCGTTACGGATATTGTAGGTGGCTACGGTCAGTTCCTGCGCAACGGCAGGGAGCAGCAGCACGGCGAACAGGGCGAGGGTCAGCAATCTTTTCATAGTAATGTTTTCGGGTTAACGGAATAATTATTTCGTTGTGCAAAGATATAAAAACGGGACTGGAATTCCTCAGTCAGGATCGGTGGTATAGCAATCCGGCAGGGAGAGGATGCCGTCGATCCGGTAGCCGTCCTCCCCGTGCCTGAGCAGCAATTCGGCTTTCCGGTATTTCCGGTTGAAATTATCCCACAGCAAGATCCGGTAAACATCCGTCCGAACGGAATCCTTTTCGATACGGAGATTTTCCAGCACACTTTCATCGCAGTCCTGCGCCTCCAGGAACGGATCGTAATCCAGCTCCATTTCCGCATACATCCGCTGCAACCGGCCGAACAACCGCGGGGTCAGGTATCGCCGCAGGATCGCCAGGCCTTCTTCATTATCACCATTCCGCAACCACGCGGCTATGTATTCCGCGTAAAACCGCCGCAGCATCCCCAGGGCGGAATCCGGCATGTTTTCCCCCGCATGCACGCCGTGCACCTTGTCCGCGGAATATCCCGTCCGGACAGCATTGCCGGCCCGTATCATCCCCGCAGGGCAAGGCGGACGGACGGATTCCCGGCTGCTGCTCCGGGCGCTTATTTCCGCGCCGACAGCCAACAGAGCCACCGTGGCTAAGAACATCATTATCTTGATTTTCATAATATTACGATTTAATTCCGGAATACGGCGCCCGGTGCCGCGCGGCTACCCCACATCGAACTCCCTGTGGCCGGGCACTACCGTGCGTAAAGGTAATAAAAACACCCGGAAAACAGCAAGGTTGACAGCCGGAAAAACAGCCGGCAGGCACAAAGGCCCGGATATTCGCGCCCGCAACACAAAAAATCGCACCAGACATGCATACTTTCAGGCCGCAGGCCGCATCGTTCGGTTATTTTTACTATCTTTGCTGGGCTAAATACCGGTACCGAATGCAACCAGTGAACCGAACCTCCGACTCCCAAGGGCAGCCAGTCAGCACGAACCTGTCCGCAACCGGATTCCGGGAGCCGGGGTTCCGCAACCGGGTGCAACCGCAGGATCGGGGAAGGGCTCGCACCGCATGAACCGCACGCACCGCATGGCCGATTCCTGCGCAGAAAAATGCTGAAACCAACAAATAAATAGCAACCATGTACAGATACGACAACCGGGTGGTCATCACTCTCGATGCCGGAGGTACGAACCTCGTGTTCGGAGCCATGCAGGCCAACAAATTCATCGTCGAACCCATCACCATGCCGTCGAATGCGGACGACCTCGACAAATGCCTGGCAACGATGGTCGAAGGCTTCCAGGCCGTGATCGACAAACTGGAGGCCAAACCCGTCGCCATCAGCTTCGCATTCCCGGGCCCGGCCGATTATCCCAACGGCATCATCGGCGGTTACCTGCCCAATTTCCCCTCGTTCCGCGAAGGCGTGGCGCTGGGGCCCTTCCTCGAATACAAATTCGGCATTCCGGTATTCATCAACAACGACGGCGACCTGTTCGCCTATGGCGAAGCACTGGGCGGCGCCCTGCCCGAGGTAAACGCCAAGCTCGAAGCCCTGGGCTGCCCGAAACGCTACAAAAACCTGGTGGGCTACACCTTCGGCACGGGCTTCGGCATCGGTGTGGTGGTCAACAATCAACTCAACCGCGGCGACAACTCGTGTGTCGAGACCTTCTGCCTCAAACACAAGAAGATGCCCGACATCATCGTCGAGGACGGCGTGGCAGTACGCGCCATCAAGCGGGTCTACGGCGAGGTCTCGGGCGACGTAAAACACGCGTTCGAGCCGAAGGACATCTGCGAGATCGCCGACGGCAAACGTCCCGGCGATGTCGAAGCGGCCAAACAGGCCTTCGCCGAGTTGGGCGAGATCGCCGGCGACGCCATGGCAACGGCCGTGACGCTGGTGGACGGGCTCATCGTCATCGGCGGCGGCATCACCGCAGCCCGCAAGTACATCATGCCCAGTCTGCTGAAAGAACTGCGCGGCAAGATGCACACCATCACGGGCGAGGAGTTGAACCGCGTGCAGATGAAGGTCTACGACCTGGACAACGAGGAAGAATTCAAGGAGTTCGCCAAGGGCGACCAGCGTGCGCTGAAGGTTTACGGCACGGATCGTTACGTGGCATACGACCCCCAGAAACGCATCGGAGTCATGATCTCGAAACTCGGGGCGAGCAATGCCATCTCGGTGGGTGCCTACGCATTCGCCCTGAGCCAGCTCGACGCACAGAAACAACAATAATTCTTTACAGCATCAGGGAATAAAAAATTATGTATAAGTTCCAACCCATTCTCAAATCGACAATCTGGGGCGGCGAAAAGATCGTCCCCTACAAGCACATCGCCTCCGACCAGAAGCAGGTCGGCGAAAGCTGGGAACTTTCGGGCGTCAAGGGTAACGAATCGGTCGTAGCGGGAGGCCCCGAGGCGGGCACCACCCTGCCCGGGCTGATCGCACGCCACGGCGCGGCATTGCTCGGCAAGGCCAATGCAGCACGCTTCGGGCAGGAGTTCCCGCTGCTGATCAAGTTCATCGACGCACGGCAGGATCTCTCGATCCAGGTGCACCCGAACGACGCACTGGCATGGGAGCGCCACAAATCGAAAGGCAAGACCGAGATGTGGTACGTCGTGGACGCCGACAAAGGCGCACGCCTGCGCTCGGGATTCGCCAAGCAGGTGACGCCTGCCCAGTACGAAGCCAGCGTCGCGGACAACACCATCACCGACCTGCTCGCCGAATATGAAATACACCCCGGCGACCTCTTTTTCCTGCCGGCCGGACGCGTTCACAGCATCGGAGCCGGGGCGTTTATCGCCGAGATACAGCAGACCTCAGACATCACCTACCGCATCTACGATTTCAACCGCAAGGATGCCGACGGCAACACCCGCGAGCTGCACACCGAACTGGCGAAGGGCGCCATCGACTACACCGTACTGCCCGATTACCGGACGCATTACCAGAAGGCGCAGGATCGCGAAGTGGAACTGGTGTCGTGCCCCTATTTCACCACCTCGCTCTACGACCTGACCGAAGCGCAGACCATCGACTATTCGGCATTGGATTCGTTCGTCGTCGTGATCTGCGTCGAAGGCAAGGGAACACTCTGCGACGACTCGGGCAACGAAATGCCGATCCACCAGGGAGAGACCGTGCTGCTCCCCGCCACGGTAAAATCGCTCCGCGTGATTCCAGGGGGAAACCTGAAAATGCTGACCAGCTACATCAAATAAACAGGCAACACCCGTCGTCGAAAAATCCCCGGCAGCCGATAATTGCCGGGGATTTTATTTTCGGTCAAGCGGCATAGTTGTAAATTCAATGAGCAACAAAACATCCGATCGTAAAAATACTTACTAAAAACCTCATCAAAAGAAAAAAGTTTTATTTTTACGCGATTCCGTTGCAGGACTGCGTTCTTTTTAGTACCTTTGGGGTGTGCAACCGTAATAGCGCGGAAACAGCAGAAAATCGTACGCCATGAAGGAGAATTTAAGAGAGATCGCATCGCATTTCGCCTTGGAAGGCCCCGTCACGGCCATCGACTCACTGGGCGAAGGATTCATCAACGACACATTCATCGTCCGCACCGAAGCAGATGCCCCCGACTACATCCTCCAACGCAAGAACAAGGCCGTTTTCCCCGACGTGCCGGCCATGATGGACAACATCCGCCGGGTCACGGAACACATCCGCCGCGGCGTCATTGCGGCCGGAGGCGACCCGCGGCGCGAGGTGATGACCGTCGTCCCGGCAAAGGACGGGCACCTGTACCACGTCGACGCGGAAGGCGAATACTGGGCCGCGACGGTCTTCATCGACGACACGATAGCTTACAACAAGGCCGACTCCCCGGAGCTGGCCCGCAAGGGCGGCGAAGGCATCGGGAAATTCCAGTCCCAGCTGGACGATTTCACCGAACCGCTGGCGGAGACGATCAAAGGGTTCCATAACATCCGCCACCGTTTCGGACAATGGGACGCCGCCCTGGCCCGCGATGCCGCAGGGCGCAGAATACACCTCGCGGAGGAGATCGGCTGGATCGAGTCGCGGCGCGCCGAGATGCTCTCTTTCTGGTCGAAGGTCAAGGACGGTACGATCCCTACGCGCGTGACGCACAACGACACGAAGATCAACAACATCCTGTTCGACAAACAGGGCGAGGTGCTCTGCGCCATCGACCTCGACACGGTGATGGCCTCCACGTCGCTCAACGATTTCGGCGACGCGATCCGCTCTTACGCCAACACGGGCGACGAGGACGACCGCGACCTGTCGCGCGTCGGCATTTCGCCCGAAATGTTCAGCGCCTACACCGACGGATACCTCTCGCAACGTGCGGCGCAGCTCACCGAGACGGAAATCGGCCACCTGGCTTTCTCGGCACGGTATATCACGTTCGAACAGGTATTGCGCTTCCTGATGGACTACATCGACGGCGACACCTATTACAAGATAAAATACCCCGACCACAACCTCGTACGCACCCACGCCCAGTACCGCCTGCTGCAAAGCATGGAGGAACACTACGGCGAAATGTGCCGCATCGTGGACGGGATCGCGGCGAAATACCGCAACGCATAAAAACGCATAAACCGGAAAAGACGATGCAGCAAAAGAGGGAGGGGAAAACAATCATGGAGATACGGAAAATAACAGGCGTCGTCCCGGCCGACAAACGGGCCGTCGAGACCGCTTTCGGCAGCATCGAACCGCAGCCGGTAGCTTGCTGCAACTGGCCGGAGCAATATCCCTATGCACCGGAGGTTTCGTTCCGCATGTTCCACACGGGCGCCTATCTGATGCTGCGCTTCGACGTCAGGGAACAATGGACGATGGCCCGCGTCACGGAGGATAACGGGGAAGTTTGGACTGATTCGTGCGTGGAGTTCTTCATCGCCCCCGACGACAGCGGCTACTACTACAATTTCGAATGCACCTGCATCGGGCGTCTGCTCGCGGGGTTCCGCAGAGAGCGCGAACACGCCACACATGCCACGCCCCGGGTCATGGAAAGCATCCTGCGCAACCCGAGCCTCGGGCCGCGCCCCTTCCCCGAACACGAGGGCGACAACCGCTGGTCGGTAGTGCTGGCCATCCCGCCGCAGGCGTTGTTCATGCACTCGCTGACGGACTGGAGCGGACTGAAGGCGAAGGTGAACCTCTACAAATGCGGGGACAAACTCTCGCAGCCCCATTTCCTGTCGTGGAAGCCGATCGCGGCTCCGAAGCCCGACTTCCACCTGCCGGAATTTTTCGAACAAATTAAATTTTCAAAGATATGAACAACAAATATTCACTTCCCAAAGACGGGGGCCTGATCGAAGTATCGGCTCCGCGCGACATCATCCACCGTTACGAAAAGATCCACACGACGGTTTATGAAAACGAGTACCTGGGCGTGCAATACGTCGCCGACACCATCGTGAAGGCAATCCGCACGTATAACGAAATCCACTGCTCGAACGAGGTTTACGAGGAGTCGCAGCCGTTTGTGCTGGGGCTCACGACCGGGCGCACCCCGCTCGGGCTGTACCGCGAACTGGTCAAACGCCACGAGGAGGGGATCGTCAGCTTCCGCAACGTGGCGGTATTCAGCCTCGACGAGTTCTACCCGATCCGCTCGACCGAACAGCAGAGCCGCAATTTCCGCATCCACGAGGATTTCCTCAACCATATCGACATCCTGCCCGAAAATATCCACATCCCCGACGGCACGGTACCCGAAGCCAGGATTTCCGAATACTGCGCATCGTACGACCACTCGGTGCGCAAGATCGACCTGATGATCATCGGCGTCGGCGAGGACGGGCAGATCGGCTTCAACGAACCGGGATCGTATGCCAAATCGCGCACGCGGCTGGTTCAGCTGACCCACAACACGCGCAAAATCCAGTCCGGGGCGTTCTTCGGCCTGGAAAACACGCCGAAGATGGCCATCACGATGGGTATCGACACGATCATGCGCGCCGAGAAGATCATCCTGATGGCGTGGGGCGAGGAGAAAGCCAAGATCGTCCAGAAGGTCGTCGAAGGCGAAGTCACCAGCCAGGTGCCTGCCTCGAACCTGCAGATGCACCCCAATATCGAGGTGGTGATCGACGAAAATGCCGCACAGATGCTTACGCGCGAGCAGACACCGTGGCTGGTAGGCCCCTGCAAATGGACGCCCAAGTTCACGCGCAAGGCCGTAGTATGGCTGTGCGGCGTGGTACAGAAGCCGATCCTGAAACTCACCTACAAGGATTATATCGAAAACTCGCTGGGCGAGCTGCTCGAACAGGGACGCGCCTACGACCAGATCAACATCGACGTGTTCAACGACCTGCAGCACACCATCACGGGCTGGCCGGGCGGCAAGCCCAACGCCGACGATTCGACACGCCCCGTACCGTCGGAACCGTTCCCCAAGCGCGTGGTGGTATTCTCGCCCCACCCCGACGACGACGTCATCTCGATGGGCGGTACCTTTATCCGCCTCGTGCAGCAGGGACACGACGTACACGTAGCCTACGAAACTTCGGGCAACGTGGCCGTACACGACGACGTCGTGCTGCAGAACATCGACACGGCCCGCGAACTGGGCTTCGGAGACCACTACGCCGAGGTCGAGAAGATCATCGCCGGCAAGAAGAAGGGCGAACCCGAACCGCGTCCGCTGCTCGACCTCAAGGGTGCCATCCGCCGCGCCGAAGCACGCGCCGCCGTCCGCTCGTTCGGCCTGAACCCCGACACGAACGCCCACTTCCTCAACCTGCCGTTCTACGAAACGGGCGGCATCAAGAAGGGACAGCTTACGGAGAAGGACATCGACATCATCGTCAAGCTGCTGCGCGAGGTGAAACCCCACCAGATTTATGCCGCAGGCGACCTGGCCGACCCGCACGGGACACACCGCACGGCCATGGAGGCCGTACTCGGCGCCCTGGACGTAGTCAGGGACGACGAATGGCTCAAGGAATGCCACCTGTGGCTCTACCGCGGTGCATGGATGGAATGGGATCTGGGCATGGTCGACATGGCGGTGCCGCTGTCGCCCGACGAGCTGATCATGAAGCGCCACGCCATCTACCGCCACCTCTCGCAGAAGGACATCATGCCCTTCCCGGGCAGCGACCCGCGCGAGTTCTGGCAGCGCGCCGAAGAGCGTACGCAGAACACGGCGCAGCTTTACGACAAGCTCGGCATGGCCGAATACCAGGCGATCGAGGTGTTCGTCAAGATGTTCTGACGCCCCGTCCGAATGAAGAATGAACAGACAAACCGATAAACCGAAAAATTTATGCGACTCATTATCGAAGACACACAGGAAAATGCCAGCCGTTGGGCGGCGCATTACATCGTCGGGCAGATCAACAAGAAGCAGGCTGCCGGAGGCACGTTCGTGCTGGGCCTGCCGACGGGTTCAACCCCTCTGACGACGTACAAGGAGCTGATCGCCCTGAACAAAGCCGGGAAAGTATCGTTCAAGGATGTCGTCACGTTCAACATGGACGAATACGTCGGGCTCCCGGAAGAGCATCCCGAAAGCTACCATTCGTTCATGTGGAACACCTTTTTCAACCACGTTGACATCACCCCGACCAATGTCAACATCCTCAACGGCAACGCCCCCGACCTGCAGAAGGAATGCGACGAATACGAGGAGAAAATCCGCCGCGCAGGGGGCATCGACCTCTTCCTGGGCGGTATCGGCGAAGACGGGCACCTGGCCTTCAACGAACCGTTCTCGTCGCTCAACTCGCGCACCCGCGTCAAGACGCTGACCTACGACACGCTGGTCGTGAACTCGCGTTTCTTCGACAACGACGTGAACAAGGTACCCAAGCAGGCCATGTCGGTAGGCGTAGCCACCGTGCTCGATGCGAAACAGGTATTGATCCTCGCCCTCGGGCATAAGAAAGCCCGTGCCCTGCAGCAGTGTGTGGAAGGCCCTTACTCGCACGTCTGCACGATCTCGGCCATGCAGGTACACCCCCACGGGATCGTCGTATGCGACGAACCCGCGACCGCGGAACTGAAGGTCGGCACCTACCGTTATTTCAAGGACATCGAAAAAGACAACCTGATCTGAATCCGGACTGACTCTGAATAACGAATCCCCGCGGGCATCGGCCTGCGGGGATTTTTTTCGGTTCCCGACGGCGGCCCCGGCCTGCTGCTGCTATTGCGCCGGACGTCCCCCGGCAAGCCCGGCCGACAAGCACCCGGACAGCAAGCACCGATCCGGTAACAGCCCACCGAACAACAGTTCCGGCCGGCAACCGCCCGGTCAGCAAACACCCGTCCGGCAACCGCCCCGGCCGAAATCAGACACCGGCGAAGCGGCAAAAAATTCCCCGCACGGCAGGCAGGCCGTACGGGGAATTGCCAGAGCCATACTAATCTCCAAATAGCCGGGCCCAAATTACATGGCATCGGGTTTCAGCAACCCGATCTCGTCGACACAGAAATAGGTCGGATCTGCCAGATAGTCGCAGACCGCCTTGAATACCAGCTTGTCCACCGCACCCAGCGACGACAGGTCGACTTTGCGCCATCCGCTCAGCTTCGATTTCCCGGCGACGAGCGTTTCCGTGATGCTCCCCTTTTCCACACCGCCGAGCGACCCCGTGATCTTCACCTGGAAACTGTCGGTATCCGCCCCCGTGAAATAATTGTATACCCAGGTCGAATTGGCGATGTATAGGTGGGCGACGATGCGCGGCTCCACCAGGTCGATGGTCGGATAACCCGACTCACTCAGGTATTCGGGATACATTTCCGTCGGCGAGTTGGAATCGTAAAATACGGCATAGGTTTCCGTACCGTTGGCACCGCCGTCCGCCCACACGGAGAACTGCTGCTTGCTGGAGGGAGCGGCCGCATTCCGGTCGGGCATCCGCGAAAGCCCGATGCCGCCCCACCCGTCGTATAGCGATGAATAATAGGCGTTGAAAACCAGATTCTGGTCTGCCGTCGAAAAGAGCATGCCGTCGAAATCCGCACCCACAGCGTATTGCTTCGCACAAAAAGCGTTCGCATAGGTATAATCCCCCATTCCCATCAGGGACATCGTAACGGGGCCGAGCTTCACGTCGTCGCCGGTCATGGCGTCGAGCAGATGTTCGGAGGCCTCGAATGATACTACTTCGCCGTCAAAGGGTTTCTCGCACGGGCCGTCGTCGTCCGAGCAGGCTACAAAGGCAAATGCAGCCGCAATAATCCAAAAAATATTTTTCATCTCAAAATAGTTATTCGGTATAAGCGAAATCATCAATACAGAAATAAGTCGGCGCCATCACATCATCGCACTCAACAGAGAAAACAATTTTGGTCACGGCTCCCAATTTATCCAGCCCTACGTTCTTCCAATCAGCTACGACCTTGTTGTCCGATGCCAACGGCACCTCAATCATCCCCGTTTCGGTTTCACCGTTGAAACCGATAATCGCAACACTGAAGTCGCTGTATTTAGTATCGGTGAGGTAAAGATATGTCCACGTATTATTGGCAATACGAAGCGACACGGGAGTAATAACCGTCGAAAACTCGATGGCCGGGCTGAACGAATAACCCGGGCCCATACCTTTCATATCGTATGCAACGGCGAACTTGTTCTGGCCGTCATCAGCCGTCGTATAAACGCTGAACTGGTTATCCGTCCCGAAAGTCGTTTTGTCATGACAGGCAGACATCGCGAATTTGCACCACGTGTCCCAGACACCGCCGAAATCCGAGAAATAAGAGAGGAACGAAGCAGTTCCTTCTTTGTAAATCACGCCTTCGAACTCCAACGAGCCGTCTACATCCGTTGCCAGAGTTTTACCCCACAGGTATCCGTCGGCACCAAGTTCCACCTCACTGAAAGATATTGTTTCGAGCTGGGGGGGGGTCGGCATCTTGTCGTCGTCCGAGCAGGCGGCTAAAGCCGAAGCCGCAAAGGCTAAAAGGAGAAGTTTTTTCATCTTTCGTTTGTTTTATGTGCATAAAATAAAAAAATCCGGTTCCGAACCCCGGGAATCGAATCCACCATTTTACGCAACCGGACTGCACATATATATAATATGCCTGTCCTCACAACAAACGTCCGGCACTGCCGTGCCTCCGTCCGAAGCGCTCCGTTCTCCGCAGAGCCAGCCCGAAAATAAGGATCCTCCCACCGGGAGATGCAAGGCAGGTCTTCTGGCTCGTTCCAGCCGCAACGCCTTCCCGGCCGAAGCCAGTGGCTAAAGAGTGTGCGGCAATAGACGGAACTTACAGCAGCGGGAACTGCTGCCGAATTTCACGGCATTCCCATTTAATCACACGGGGCCTTGCCCGGCCCTTTGTGAACCATTGCGGTGCAAAGTTAAAAAATAAATTCGTATCTTTGCCGGCGCTAACAAAAATTCAGCAAAAAATTATGAAGCACGCATACGTATTTCCCGGACAGGGTGCACAGGCGGTCGGTATGGGCAAAGACCTCTACGACAACGTCCCCGAAGCAAAGGAACTTTTCGAAAAAGCCAACGAAATCCTCGGTTTCCGTATCACGGACATCATGTTCGCCGGCACAGACGACGAACTCAAGCAAACCAAAGTGACGCAGCCCGCCGTATTCCTTCACTCGGTAATCATGGCCAAGGCGCTCGGCGTGAAACCCGACGCTGCCGCAGGACACTCGCTGGGTGAGTTCTCGGCCCTGGTCGTGGCCGGTGCCCTCTCGTTCGAAGACGGCCTGAAGCTCGTCTCGAAGCGTGCCATGGCCATGCAGGCCGCCTGCGAGGCACAGCCCGGTACGATGGCCGCCATCCTCGGCCTGGAAGACCACGTAGTCGAAGAAATCTGCGCATCGGTCGACGGCATCGTCGTAGCGGCCAATTACAACTGCCCCGGCCAGCTCGTGATCTCGGGTGCCGTGGAAGCCGTCGACGCAGCCTGCGAAAAAGCCAAGGCCGCCGGTGCGCGCCGCGCCCTGCGCCTGCCCGTAGGCGGCGCATTCCACTCGCCGCTGATGGAGCCTGCCAAGCAGGAACTGGAAAAGGCGATCAGCGAGGCTCCGTTCCAGACACCCGTATGCCCGATCTACCAGAATGTCGACGCGAAGCCCTACACGGATCCCGCCCAGATCAAGGCCAACCTGATCGCACAGCTGACCGCCCCGGTACGCTGGACATACATCGTAAAGAACATGCTCGCCGACGGCGTGACGGAATTCACCGAGCTCGGCCCCGGCACCGTATTGCAGGGCCTTATCAGGAAGGTAAACCCCGAAGCCGTCGTAGAATCGAAATCGGCATTATAGTCTAAAAAGCCGCAAAACAAAAAGGAACGGACTGAAAATCAGTCCGTTCCTTTTATTTTAATGTGTTTTGAAACAAAATTTATTAAATTTTATTAAAAACATGTTGCGTTTTTTAAATATACTTATTATATTTGCAAAGGTTTAGTTAAAAATGAGACAGGACGGATGACATCACTCACCGAATTTTTCAACAAACACGAAGACGATGCCCTGAAGGGTATTTCGCACAAGAACAGTATCATCAAGCGCAACATCATCGCCTACATGGCGGTGAACGGCGAATGTACGCTCTCGGAACTGACCAAAGAGCTGCATATCAGCGTCCCGACCATTACCAAGCTGGTGCAGGAACTGGTCGATGAGAACATCGTAACGGATCTGGGCAAGGTGGAGACCCCGGGCGGACGCAGGCCGAACATATTCGGCCTGGCCAATTCGGCAATCTATTTCGCAGGCATCAACGTCGGGCGCGACAACATGACGTTCCTGATCACCGACCTGCAGAACAACATCATCAAGGAGGAATACGACTACACCTTCGAGTTGCAGGATCGCCCGCAGTGTTTCGAGCGCATCTGTTCCAACATAGAGAACTTCATCGCCACCTGCGGCATCGACCGGGGCAAGATCCTCGGGCTGGGCGTCTGCATGACGGGGCGCGTGAATCCCGACACGGGCCGCAGCTACAAATATTTCACCTCCAGCGAACAGTCGCTGCGCGAAGTGCTCGAAGAGCGCGTCGGGCTGCGCGTGCTGCTCGAAAACGACACCCGCGCCCGCTGCTATGCGGAGTACACGTGCGGCAAGTCGAAGGATGAGAGCAACGTGCTCTACCTGCACATGGGGCGCGGCGTGGCAATCGGAATCGTTGTGGACGGGCAGCTCTACTACGGGAAAAGCGGGTTCGCCGGTGAATTCGGACACATCCCGTTTTTCGACAACGAGATCATCTGCTCGTGCGGCAAAAAGGGCTGCCTCGAAACCGAGGTTTCGGGTATCGCCATCGAGGACAAGATGTGCCACCTGATCGAGAAAGGCGTCAATACGATCCTCAAGGAGAAGTACGACCAGCAGAAGAGCATCCATATCGACGACATCATCGCCGCGGCGAAGAACGACGACAACCTCTCGATCGAGCTGATCGAGGAGGCCGGCGAAAAAGTCGGCAAGGCCGTGGCCTTCCTCATCAACACGTTCAACCCCGAGACGGTCATCGTCGGCGGCAACATGGCCGCCGCAGGCGACTACATCATGCTCCCCCTCAAGTCTGCAACCAACAAATATTCGCTCAACCTCGTATACAAGGACACCAAATTCCGCGTATCGAAGATGACCGAGAACGCGAACGCATGGGGTGTGGCAATGCTCATCCGCAACAAGATCATCGGCATCTGATGAACCTCGAAGGCCGGACAACGCGGCTGCGAGCCCTCGAACCGGGAGACATCGAGCTGATGTACGCCTGGGAAAACGACACCCAGATATGGGGCGTCAGCGGTACGCTGGCGCCTTTTTCCCGCCATACGTTGGAACGGTTCATCGAAGGGCAGCAATTCGACATTTTCCAAACCCGCCAGCAGCGGCTTATCATCGAAACCCCGGAAGGCCTCCCCGTCGGGGCGCTCGACCTGTTCGACCTGGATCCGGTGAATCTCCGTGCGGGCGTCGGCATCCTGATCCACGATACGGCACAACGCGGCAAAGGCTATGCCGCCGATGCGGTGGAGACCGTATGCAGCTATGCCCGCGACATGCTGCACCTGCACCAGTTATGGTGCAGCGTCGAAGCCGGAAATGCGGCGAGCCTCGCACTTTTCCGCAACGCCGGGTTTTCAGAAACGGGGGTCAGGAAGGAGTGGCTGCGGCTTGCCGACGGATTCCACGACGAGGTTTTCCTGCAAAAAATATTATGACCTGCGCCGGTTCCTGCGGCACCACAAAACAAATCCGCCGCCGATAAACACCAACAGCTCCGGAAAATGCTCCGAAGCCAGTCCCCGGCTGCCGATGTGCCAAATACGCATTTTCTCAACCGTAGAGACAGGCACTACCCTGCCCGAAGAGGTAGCGTACACCCGGATCGTATCCCCGATGGCATAACGTGAATACGCATCGTATCCGACACGCATATCCGCATTGCGGATTTCAGGATACAACGTCCCGTACAGCCGATAGGTATGCACCTGGGAACGCCAACGCTTCGGTTCGGTATTACGGTGGTAAATTTTAAAATCGGCCGGATCGCAAAGATCCAGCCGATTGTACAAAAAGGTATCGCGCGCGCACAGGAAAACTCCCCGCAGGACATACGCCGCAATAAGAAGTACGAATCCTGTCCACACGGGATGCAGAAACCTGCGAAACTTTTCCATAACGATTATTCCAGACGGCGCGAACCGTCAGAAATCACGACCTCGTACACCTTGGGTTCATGGCCGTACTTCTCGTTGAACCTCTTTTTCGCCGTGGCGATGAAGTTGTCGTAAAGTTCGTCCTTCACCAGGTTGATCGTACAGCCGCCGAAGCCGCCGCCCATGATGCGCGAACCCGTCACACCGCACTCCTCGGCAACCTCGGCCAGGAAATCCAGTTCCTCGCACGACACTTCGTAATCCTTCGACATGCCCCAATGGGTTTCGTACATCCGCTTGCCGACCGTCTCGTAGTCGCCCTTTTCGAGCGCATCGCAGACATCGAGCACACGTTTCTCCTCGCCGATCACGTAGCGGGCACGCTTGTAGTCCTCGTCCGAGATCTTATCCTTGATGGCATCGAGCTGCTCCATCGTAGCGCCGCGCAGGAACTCCTGCCCGAGCATCTTGGCCACCCGCTCGCACGAAGCCCGGCGGTCGTTGTAGGGCGAACCCACCAGCTCGTGCTTCACGCGCGAATCGAGCAGGACGAGTTTGTAACCCTTGGGGTCGAACGGGAAATAGGCATACTCCAGCGAACGGCAGTCCAGGCGGATCAGGTTGCCCTTCTTGCCGAAAACCGAAGCGAACTGATCCATGATGCCGCAGTTCACGCCGCAATAGTTATGCTCGGTGGACTGGCCGATCTTAGCCAGTTCGAATTTGTCGATGCCCAGCGAATAGAGGTCGTTCAGCGCAAAGGCGTAGGTCGACTCCAGCGCTGCCGACGACGACATGCCGGCACCCAGGGGCACGTCGCCCGCAAATACTGTATCGAAACCGCCGATCTTACCGCCCCGCTTCTGAATCTCGCGGCATACGCCGAAGATATAGCAAGCCCAGCTTTGGGCGGGTTTATCGGCTTCGTTCAGCCCGAACTCCGCGCTTTCACCCAAGTCGAGCGCATAGGCCCGCACCTTGTCCGTGCCGTTGAGTTTGATGGCCGCCACGATTCCTTTGTCAACCGCCCCCGGGAAAACGAAGCCCCCGTTGTAATCGGTATGTTCCCCGATCAGGTTGATACGCCCCGGCGAGGCGAACAGGATAGCCCCGGAGCCGTAAATCTCCTGGAACTTTTTGCTGACTTTTTCTTTCATGGTCTATTCTGGTTTTAAGTTAAGGATTCCATTTCCACATCATACGAAGATAGGAAAAAATCCCGAAACTCCGATATATTTCGCCGGGAAATCGTACATATCGTTCCGCTCCGTGTTTCGTTTCAAAATCACAAACCCTTCCCGTATGATGACATCATCCTGAAAAAACACCTTTTGCACCCCACGGGGCTTGTTATTCCGGAAATGTTTACTAACTTTGTTGAAGTTTCGATTTATAAGCACTCAACCAACATTTCAAACGATATGACAAAAAAGCTCATCTTCGCCGCCGCCCTGCTCTTCGCAGGAACTGCCGCGGCTTTCGCTCAGCCCAAAGTTATCGCGCACCGCGGCTACTGGACGGCGCCCAATTCGGCGCAGAACTCCCTGGCTTCGTTCTCCAAAGCCGATTCGGTCGGGGCCTTCGGCTCGGAAATGGACGTATGGCTGACTGCCGACGACAAGCTGATCGTAAACCACGACCGTATATACAAAGGTACCGAGATCGACATGGAGAAAAGCACGCTGAAGGAGATCACCTCGATCGTGCTTCCCAACGGCGAGAACATCCCGACGCTGGACGCCTATCTGCGCCTGGTGGCCGGCAAACCCGACACCCGGCTGGTGCTGGAAATGAAATCGCTCTCCGACCTTCGGCGCGAAGACCTCGCGGCCGAGAAGATCGTCAAGGCGTTGCGCAAGTACAACCTGCTCGACCGCACCGACATCATCGCCTTCTCGATCAATGCCTGCCTGGCGTTCAAGAAACTGCTGCCCGACGGGCGTATCTTCTACCTGAACGGAGACCTCTCCCCGCGCAGCATCAAGGGGCTCGGCCTCACCGGCATCGACTACTCGATGCGCGTGCTGCGCAAGCACCCCGAATGGGTGGAACAGGCAAAAAAGCTGGGACTGGAGGTGAACGTATGGACGGTCGACGAGGAAGAGGACATGCGCTATTTCATCGACCTGGGCGTGGACTACATCACGACGGATTACCCCGAGCGGTTGCAGGCCTTGCTGAAATAACAGCGGCAATATAAATGGCTTGCCGTTTAATTCAAGCCGTCCGATTATTATAGGCAGTCCGGATTTCCGGGCTGCTTTTCTGTTACAGCCTGTCTATCGGCGGCCATATCCGTCCAAGACACTGAGCGCTTGCTGCTGCGCAATGAAATTCACCTAAATATTACACTGACTTCCGTAAAAACAAGTAACTTTGTAAAAATTCGGGCTACCCGAACATAAATACAGAAATATGAACATAAAAATTCTTTTAATGCTTGTGTTGTTGATTTTCAGCCCCTTCAATGGCATCGAAGCACAAATAAAACAGAAAACCCACGCAGAATCCCCCAAAAAGCGCCTTACCATGGAAGCTATAAAAAACATACCGGAAGAATTCTGGAAATCGGGATTCGTCCTCAACGGCTGCAAAATCACATTTCCATGCAAACTTATAGATTTGATGCAGGCCGGGAACTACAAAAGCCGTGCTGGCGTCGCAATGATCCCTCCCACTGCCAAAGATGAATACTGGGGAACAACGGTAAAAAACGAAAAGGGAGAAATCATCAACGCGGTGATATTTAACCCCACGGCCCAAGCCCTCCCTGAAACCGATTGCATTGTGAACAGCATCAGTATTACGCCGCGATCCGATAACTGGCATAATATTTCCGACTTCGCTGTTTTTGGATTGGCAAGCAAAATAGCCACACGAGAAGAAGTCGTAGAAACGGTTGGAAAATATTGCGGAGCCCCGGCGCAAGTCATTGATTTGCCGATAATAGATTACTATGATTTTTACGACAAGAAACCTTCGGAAACGAATCCGCCCCATTACGGCAATATAAAAATCAGTATAACAATCTCCAAAATGGACAGTATCTATAATGAACGAATGATCGGATTTGAATTTAAACATGCAGGCGATTTTTACCGCAGGCAGAAATAAATATTTGCAAGCATCTTCCGACTGGGTTCTCCTTCAAAACCTCCGGCATTCGCATCTCCGCAAAACACAAGTCCAGCTGCAAACGCAACGTACGGAATTACCTTTCGAACTGGAGGGGGAGGGTATAATAAAGGCGACGGTGAAAATCACCGTCGCCTTTATTTGACCGGCACCTCACAAGAGTCTGATCGCAATCGGGCTGAAAGAGTCCCTATATTTAAGGTATATCATGCATCGACGACGATCACCTCGATGCCGCGCTCGCGCAGCCGGTCGAGGTAAAGGGGCTGGATGCCATTGTCGGTAATGATGCGGTCGACAGCCTCCAGGTCGCAGATCTTGCTGAAGCCGCGGCGTCCGAATTTCGAACTGTCGGCCAGTACGATAACCTTCTGCGCGGCGTTCATCATCACACGGTTCAGCGCCGCTTCGAGCATGTTGGTCGTCGTAAGCCCGAATTCGAGGTCGATGCCGTCGACACCGACGAACAGCTTGCTGCAATTGAAGTTGCCGAGCATTTGTTCGGCAAAGGGCCCCACGACCGACACCGAACTGCTGCGGGTAATGCCCCCCAGCTGGATCACGTCGACGTTGGCGTCCTGCGAAAGGATCGATGTCACGGGAACGGCCGCCGTGATGACCGTCAGGTGCCCGACGGGCTTGATTTCGCGCGCGAGGAAGGCCATGGTCGTGCCCGACGCGATGATGATCGAATCGTCCTGCGCGACAAGGCTTGCGGCCTTGGCCCCGATGGCCCGTTTCTCCGCCACGTTTTTCTTCTCCTTCTCGTTGACGTGGCGGTCGCTGATATAGGGGCTGATAAGGATCGCACTGCCGTGCGTGCGGTAGAGTTTCTTCTGTTGTTCGAGGAAAGAGAGGTCTTTGCGGATCGTGACCTCCGAAACCTTGAACAACTCGGCCAGCTGCACGACGGATATGGAGCCGTTCTGCTGCAACAGTGCCAGGATCCGGTTATGACGCTCCGGAAGGCTCAAAATAGTCTCTTCGCCGGATTTATTCATAGGTCGATTAAAAATTTGGTTTTATAATGCAAGATACGAAAATAATCCGAAATTAGATCGAAACCTTCCGGAGAAATATTTTTTTCGGCAATATATTGTGCTCCGAAACGAAATATTATGAAATAAAACATATTTTATTTTGAAATACAAAAAATCATATGTAATTTTGTTGCGAAACGAAATTCATGAATTTATGGAAAGACTTGCACAGATCAAAAAACTATCCGAGAAAGACAAGGTTTGGGATATCGTAGTGGTAGGCGGGGGCGCCACGGGCCTCGGCGTGGCGGTCGACGCAGCGACCCGCGGGCTGAGCGTAGCGCTGCTCGAAAAGACCGACTTCGCCAAATGCACATCGAGCCGCAGTACGAAGCTCGTGCACGGCGGCGTACGTTACCTGCAGAAGGGCGACGTCATGCTGGTGCTCGAAGCCCTGCGCGAACGCGGCCGCATGAAAGCCAACGCCCCGCACCTGGTCAAAGACCAGGCATTCGTGATCTCGAATTACAGTTACTGGGATAATTTCCTCTATTTTTGCGGTCTGACCTTCTACGACATGCTTTCGTTCGGTTTCGGTTACGGCCGTTCGAAATTCATCTCGGCAAAAAAAGTAATGAAATACATCCCCACTTCGGTCGAAAAGGGACTCAAGGGCGGCGTCGTATACCACGACGGGCAGTTCGACGACTCGCGCATGGCGATCAACCTCGCGCAGACGTGCATCGAAAACGGCGGCACGGTCGTGAACCAGGCGAGCGTTACGGGGATCGTACACGACGATGCGGGACGTGCCGCCGGCGTGAAATTCGTGGACAACCTCACGGGCGAAGAACACACAATCAAGGCCCGCAGCGTGGTGAACGCCGCAGGGTGCTTCGTGGACGACATCATGCACATGGACAGCCCTACGCACCGCAAGATGGTCACTCCGAGCCAGGGCGTGCACCTGGTGCTCGACATGAAATTCCTGCAGAGCGACTACGCCATCATGGTACCCAAGACCTCGGACGGCCGCGTGCTGTTCGCCGTGCCCTGGCACGACAAGGTCGTGGTCGGCACCACGGACATCGTACGTCCCAAGGCTGAAGAAGACCCGCGCCCGCTCAAAGAAGAGATCGACTTCATCCTCGGCACGGCAGGACTCTACATGAACCCCGCGCCGACCTACAAGGACATCCTTTCGGTCTTCGCAGGGCAACGTCCGCTGGCGGCGCCCAAGAAGGAGGGCAAAAACACCAAGGAAATTTCGCGCAGCCACAAGATCATCGTTTCGGACAACGGGCTGGTGACGATCACGGGCGGCAAATGGACGTCCTACCGTCTGATGGCCGAGGATACGGTGGACAAGGCGATCGAGGTCGCCAAGTTGCCCGACCGCAAGTGCGTGACCAAGAAACTGCGTATCCACGGCTACCGCAAGAATCCCAACCTGGCGGATCACATGTACGTCTACGGCAGCGACGAGCCCAAGATCCTCGACCTTATCAAGCAGCAGCCCGAGCTGGGCGAGAAACTCTCGCCCAAATACGGCTATACCTATGCCGAGGTGCTGTGGGCTGTACGCGAGGAGATGGCCATGACGGTCGAGGACGTGCTTTCGCGCCGTGTGCGCCTGCTTTTCGTCGATGCCCGCGAAGCCATCGCGGCGGCGCCGAAGGTAGCCGCGATGATGGCCAGGGAGCTGGGTCACGACCAGGCCTGGATCGATACACAGGTAAAGGATTTCACGGATTTGGCGAAAACGTATATCTTTGAACAAAACTGATCGCTGAACCATGTGGAAAATACTACGACCCCCTAAACACAAACCGCCCGTCGCTGCGGAAAAAATAGACAAAGAGTACAAGCGGCTGCGGTTGCAGGTATTCATCGGCATCTTCATCGGATATGCCGGTTACTACCTCGTGCGCAAGAACTTCACGCTGGCCATGCCCCACCTTGTCGAAATGGGATTCGACAAGGGCGACCTGGGCATCGCGCTCTCGGCGAACGCCATCGCCTACGGGCTTTCGAAGTTCCTGATGGGCGGCGTCTCCGACCGCAGCAACGCCCGTGTCTTCCTGCCGCTGGGACTGGTGTTGTCGGCGCTGGTGACGATGTTCCTCGGGACATCGGCCGGTATCTCGTCGATCGTCATGATGTTCATCACGCAGTTCCTCATCGGCTGGTTCCAGGGCATGGGCTGGCCCCCGTGCGGACGCGTCATGACCCACTGGTTCTCGCAGAACGAACGCGGCACGAAAATGTCGGTCTGGAACGTCGCCCACAACGTCGGCGGCGGCATGATCGGCCCGATGGCGGCCTACGGACTGTTGTGGTTCGGGTCGTGGCAGATCGGTACGTTCTGGTTCCCCGCCGTGGTGGCCATCGTGGTCGCGATGCTTGCATTCCTGCTGATCCGCGACACGCCCCAGTCGACCGGGCTCCCGCCCATCGAGAAATACCGCAACGACTACCCGAAAAATTACAGCGAGAAGTCGGAGCAGGAGCTTACGACGAAGGAAATCTTTTTCAAATACGTACTCAACAACAAGATACTCTGGTATATCGCCTTCGCCAATGCGTTCGTGTACCTGGTGCGTTACGGCGTACTGGACTGGGCGCCGACCTACCTGAAGGACATCAAGGGTTATGACATCAAGGATGTGGGCTGGGCCTACTCGGCATACGAATGGGCAGCCATCCCCGGCACGATCATCTGCGGATGGTTGTCGGACAAGGTCTTCAAAGGACGCCGGGCCATCACGACCATGATCTACATGGCACTCGTCGCGGTCTTCGTCGTGATCTACTGGAAAAACATGGACAGCGTACTGCTGGACAACATATCGCTGATCGCCATCGGATTCCTGATCTACGGCCCCGTGATGCTGATCGGCGTTCAGGCCCTCGACCTCGCACCCAAGAAGGCCGCCGGGACAGCCGCCGGGCTGACCGGATTCTTCGGATACTTCTTCGGCACGGCCATCCTCGCCAACATCGCCATGGGTTCGATCGTACAGCACCTGGGCTGGGACTGGGGATTCATCATGCTGCTCGCGGCGTGCGCCCTGGCCTTCCTCTTCATCAGTTTCACCTACCGGGAAGAACAATATCTGGTTAAACAACGGAAATAGCAAGGCTTCACGGCGGCCCGGACGGCCGCTGCGGAGCGAGGGGTTCCTTTTATAGGATTGTTATGTTTGGGTGGGGCGTCAGCCCCGAATCGAAAAAGCCTTTAACTCCCGGTTAAGGGCTTTTTCATTGCCCCCGACCAGCCGGTCGACCAACGCATGGAACTTCGGGGAATGGTCGTGGTGAACGGTATGGCACAACTCGTGGACGATGACGAAATCGCGCAAATGCTCCGGAAGCGTCATCAGGAAAAGGCTCAGCGAAATATTGTTCGTCCCGGTACAGCTCCCCCACTTCGTACGCGAGGCACGGATCGTCAGCTTGTTGTACTTCAGCCCCGTGATGCGGGAGATCCGCCCGATACGGTCGGGCAGGTCGGCTTTGGCGGCGCGCCGCAGCTCTTCGACGCGGGCTTTTTCCGCGGCAGGCGGCAACTGCGGCGGGAGTGCCGCACGCCGCTGCGCAAGCCGTGCCCGGGCCGCCTCGACCCATCCGGCTTTGCACTCGAGAAACTCCATCGCTCGCCGTGCGGAAACCCCGCAAGGAAACGACAGGCGGACACACCCCGTCCCGCGCACGCTGATCGAAATACGGCGTGCGCGGCGCGACTGGGAGAGGACGACCTCACCCAACCGGGGATGTTCGACGGTCGTAATCATGCCTAACGGGCCATAATGGCCGAGATATCCACATCGTCGAGGCGAAGCGCAGAATCCCGCCGTTCGATGCTCATACTGAAAAAAAGGATCAACAACTCTTCATCCGAATAGGTCAGGAGTTCATTGGCAGCGTTCTCCAGCTCAGAGGGCAGGGGATAATCCCCCTTGCCCGCACGCCGCAGTTGCCGCTGCAACAGGGCGGGTGCGGAAATTACGAATTCGGAGCGTTCCGTGCCGAAGTCGATCCGCAGCGTATCGTCCGCGAACCGGTAATACGGCCTGCGGCTCCGGTCGTAACGATTGTACGAAAGGTTGGCATACAGCACCCGATACCCTTGGGCAAGGTCGATGCGTCGCACCCCGTCCGGGTACACCGACACCCAGTTGTCGTTGGTACGGTAATCGTAGCCGTAGACCACATAATCGCGGAACAGATCCGGCACGGCCTCCCGGACTTTGCCGATCTCCACCCCGAACCGGGCGAAGGCCAGCGTATCATGGTCGGCAACATAATCGAGCGCCTCGTAAAGGCGGCGGTAATCCCGGCGCAGCAGGGTGTCGGGGACAAAGGCGTCCAGTTGCAGCCGGCCCTCGCCGTCGAGCATGTTAAGCTGTTTTGCCACACGGACAGCACGGCGCACCTGCGAGCCGGTCGCTATGCGTTGCGGTTCGAGCACAGGCAGGTAGGCCAAAGCCGCAAAGCAGACGAACCCCGCTAGGCCGACGTACAGGTAGCGCCCGGTACGGCGCGAGAGGAACAACAGCACGCAGAGCGTCATCAGCCCGCCGCAGACAAGCAGGTATACGCGCGGTTCGGTAAGCCCGTATTCGTTCGTACGACGCAGGACGCCGATCCAGAACAGCAACTGCGTAGGCAACGACACCAGGCTGAAGCGGTCGAAGAACCAGTCGTACATGCGTTTCTGCAACAACGGCTGCAACGCCTTGACCGCGATGGCCAGCAGTGTGAACCCGAATACCAGATAGGCCACCCCACCCTCGGGCAAAGACCACGTAACGAGGATCTTGACCATGTAAAGGCAGAGTATGGCGGTGTAGATCAGCAGTGCGGGCGTCACGATATAGTTCAGCAACACGTCGAGGATGCGAGTGCCGCGGCATTCGGCACCGGCCCAACGGTCGTACATCATCAGGAAAAGCACCGGGCCGACGAAGGTCTCGAAAAGGATCAGCGCATATATCCAGACATGCTCGATCCAACTCCCTTCGAGCCCGAAGATATAGGTCGTGGAGAAGAGGATGGCAGAGAACAACCCCAGCGCCACATTGGCGAAGAGCGCAGCGAGGATGCCCGAACGCAGCCACACCATGATGTCGTCGACGAACCGCTTGTTGCACGCGGCACGGCGGCAGAGCAGCAGCGCCAGGGGCGCCAGGATGCCGAAGGTGATGAACGACGGCTCGCTGGCGAGCCAGTCCTCCAGACCTCCCCAGAACGCGAACGGCACGAAAGGCGCCCAGCATACCCAGTAGACTTTCCGCCACGGCCCCGTCCCCGCAAGGTTATTGAAGGCCAGCGCAACAGCGAAGGCCAGCGGCACGAGCGCCAGCCTGACCAGGGTGTCGTCGCTGTCCGTCTCGTAGGCGACGAGGCAGCCGATACAGCCGAGGGCAATCAATCCCGCCTCCACAGGGTGCAGGCGCAGCATTTGCAGGAACCCCTCCCGAAGCCACTGCACGTAATGTCCGAGTTTCGCTTTCATGGTTTTCGTTTATTGTCCGATACGCTGGCGCACGACCTCGAAAAGCATCACGGCCGCTGCGGCCGAGACGTTCAGCGATTCGATATGCCCGATCAGGGGGATTGCCAGCTGTTCGTCGCAGAGTTTGAGCACCTCTTTCGAGATGCCCGTATCCTCGGCACCCATCACCAGGGCCGTAGGCTTGCGGAAATCGGCATCGTAGAGCAGTTTGCGGCTCTTCTCGGTCGCGGCGACGATCTGAAACCCTTCGGTCTGGAGCAGTTTTATCGTATTGCGGATCGACCCCACGCGGCAGACCGGGATCGTCGCCAGCGCCCCGGCCGACGAGCGGATCGCCTCGGCATTCACGGGGGCCGAGTTCTTCAGCGGCGTCACCAGGCCGTGCGCCCCGGCGCACTCGGCCGAGCGGGCGATGGCGCCGAAATTGCGGACGTCGGTCACCCCGTCGAAGATCACCACCAGCGGCGTCTCGTCCTCGGGCACCCGTTCCAGGATGTCGGCCAACTCGACATATTCGATGGCCGAAATCTGCGCCACGACGCCCTGGTGGTTGCCGCGCGTGAGGCGGTTGAGCTTTTCGACCGGCACCTCCTGCATCCGCACGCGGTGACGGATGCAGAGGTCTTTCAGCTCCGTCATCAACTGCCCTTCGGCACCTTTGCGGATGTAAAGTTTCTCGATCTGGCGTCCAGCCTCGATGGCTTCGGCCACGGGACGTATCCCGAAAATAATGTTGTCCATAGCAGCTTATTTTTCATTTGCCCCGGGGCGGGCGGCACAAGGTTCAGCCGGGTTTCCCGGAAATCACTGTTCCTCGGTTAATTCGAGTTCGTACGATGCCTTCTCCCACTCGTGCATCTGGTGGTCGTAACGGGCTTTCAGGTCGTTGTAGGCCTTGTAGTCGGCTTCGTCGTAGGTGGTCGCCACAGCGAATTTCGCATCGTAAGCGGCGATCTGTTTTTCGATCGCGGCAAGTTCCGCCTCAATTCCCTCGACCGCCCGGCGCAGCTTGCGCAGCTGTTTCTCCTGCTCCTTGCGCTGCTCGTAGGTGAGTTTGCCGCAAACGGCCGCCCCGGGGTTCGGGGCTGCCTGCACGGCGGGTTTCTGCGGGGCCTCCCTGCGTTCGATCTCCCGGAGCGACTCCAGCTTCCGCTTTTCGAGGAAATAGTAGATCCCTCCGAGGTACTCCTTCACCCCGCCGTCGCGGAACTCATAGACCTTCTGCACCATGCCGTCGAGGAATTCGCGGTCGTGCGACACGACGACGACCGTGCCGTCGTACTTCATGATGGCATTCTTGAGGATGTCCTTCGAACGCATGTCCATGTGGTTGGTCGGCTCGTCCAGTACCAGCAGGTTGCGCGGTTCGAGCATCATGCGGGCCATGGCCAGACGTGCCCGCTCGCCGCCCGAAAGCACCTTGACCTTCTTGTCGATATCCTCGCCGCGGAACAGGAACGCCCCGAGAATATCGCGCAGGCGGGTACGGATGTCCCCCACCGCCACGCGGTCGAGCGTATCGTACACCGTGAATTCGCCGTCCATCAGGTCGTCCTGGTTCTGGGCATAGTAGCCGATATTGACGTTGGCACCGAGCCGCACCGAACCTTCGGTCGGCGTCAGCTGCCCGACGAGCATCCGCGCCAGCGTGGTCTTGCCTTCGCCGTTACGGCCGACAAGGGCGATTTTGTCGCCCTTCCCGATGATGAAATTCGCGCCGCTGAAGACATGCTTCGCCCCGAACGACATCCCGGCTTCGTTGATCTCGGCCACGATCTGTCCCGAGCGGGGTGCGGGCGGGAACTTGATATTGAGCGTCGCCAGGTCTTCCTCCTCGACCTCGAGCCGTTCGAGGCGTTCGAGCTGCTTGATGCGCGACTGCACCTGGTTCGACTTGGTGGGTTTGTAGCGGAACTTCTCGATGAACTCCTCGGTCTTTTCGATCATGCGCTGCTGGTTTTCATAGGCAGCCATCTGCTGCGCCCTGCGTTCGGCGCGCAGCACGACGTATTTCGAATAGGAAACCTTGTAATCGGTCGCTTTGCCCAGCGAGAGTTCGACCGTGCGGTTGGTGACGTTGTCGAGGAAAGCTCGGTCGTGAGAGATCAGCAGCACGGCGCCGCTGTAATTCTTCAGGTAATCCTCGAGCCACTGGATCGACTCGATGTCGAGGTGGTTCGTCGGCTCGTCGAGCAGGAAGATCGAGGGACGGCGCAACAGTAGTTTCGCCAGCTCGATACGCATGCGCCAGCCGCCCGAGAATTCGCTCGTCGGGCGTCCGAAATCCCCGCGTTTAAACCCGAGCCCCAGCAACGTCTTTTCGATATCCGCTTCGCGGGTCTCGCCGCCGAGGATATGGTAGTGATCCTGCGCATCGTTCAGGCGGTGCAACAGCTGCGCATAACCGTCGCTTTCGTAGTCGGTACGCTCCGCGATCTCGCGCGTCAGATGCTCGATCTCGGCCTCGAGGCGCAGCACCTCCTCGAACGCCTTGGCGGTCTCCTCGACGAGCGTCGTCGTATCGGCCACACGCATGGTCTGCGGCAGGTAGCCGATCGTACAGTCGCCGTTCAGGGTCACGCTGCCCGAGGTCGGTTGCTGCTCGCCCGTAATGATGCGCAGCAGCGTGGTTTTGCCCGCCCCGTTCCGGCCGACGAGGCCGATGCGGTCTTTGGGGTTTATCAGGAACGATATGTTGTCGAAGAGCGTCCAGCCCCCGTAACTTACTGTAAGGTTGTCAAGAGATATCATGGTCTGTCTAAAATCACGGCAAAGTTAGTGATTTAATCCGACATATGGTATCTTTGGAGTTCGAAACAAACACTGCCATGGAAAAGTCGGAACGCCACCTGCGGTTCATCCGCGAGGCCGAACGCAGGTTCAGGCGTTGAGCATCCGCACGATTTCGGCCTGCGGGTCTGCGGCACCGAAAACGGCATTGCCGGCAACCAGCACGTCGGCACCCGCCTGATAAACCTCGCGGGCATTGTGCGACGAGATGCCGCCGTCGACCTCGATGACGGTCTGCAAGCCCAGCTCCCGGGCCATCGCCCGCAGGGCTTCGATCTTCCCGATCGAAGCCGGGATGAACGACTGCCCGCCGAAACCGGGTTCGACGCTCATCACCAGCACCAGGTCGACCAGCGGGAGGATATCGCGCAGCACCTCGACCGAAGTCGCCGGCTTGATCGACACCCCGGCCTTCGCACCGGCCTTGCGGATCATTTCGATGCACCCCCTGGGATCGTACGTGGCTTCGTAATGGAAGGTCACGATGTCGGCGCCCGCCTCGGCGAAACGCGCTACGTAACGCTCCGGCTCGACGATCATCAGGTGCACGTCGAGGCACTTTGCGGTCACCTTGCGGATGGCCTTCAGCACCGGAAACCCGAAGGAAATATTGGGGACGAACACGCCGTCCATCACGTCGATATGTACCCACTCGGCCGCACTGCGGTCGACCATCTGCGTGTCGCGTTCCAGGTGGCCGAAATCGGCCGAAAGCATCGAAGGTGCTACGATTCTGTTCATGGTTCGAATATTACTTACGACAAATATAGTCATTTCCCGGCAGTTTCCCACGCTTCGGAGCGGGATTCCGTCCCCGCAAACCCGGGTTTTGGGGTTCGGGGTTGCAGTTCGGGATTCCGAATGCCGGTTCCCTGTCGCACGGTCTTTCCGGGGATTCCGTCCCGAAAGAACTGCCGGTCAGGATCTTTTCCGGTTCAGGGTGTCGATCCTCCGGCGTATCGCAATGCCGTTGGACAGCGAAAGCAGCAATGCAAGCCCTATGCCGCATACCCATGTAACGCCGACCCCGGAGGGGGCATACCCCTCCTGCAATGCCGCCAGTTCGGGCAGGTACCACATACGCACCAGCCACGACAGCACCACGGCCACGACGAGGACACCCAGGTTGAGCCACAGGGTCAGCAACCAATACGGCCGTGCCACACGCCCCGGTGCATAACCCAGCAGAAGCAGGGTCTCCAGTTTCGCGCTGTTCTTCTGCAAAAGCAGGAAAATGCTCAGCATCAGAATGTAGAAAGACATCACGCTGAACACCAGTCCCACCCCTCCGAGCCCTCCGGCCGCAAGTTGCAGGAAATAGGCAGCCTTCCCACTGTCACGGCGGTCGCCTTCTGCCTCATAGCCCTTGCCGTCGAGGTAAGCCGAAATCGCGGCATCGACAGGGCGGTCGGTCTCGACGATGACCCGCGATGCCTGTTTCTCCCCGCCCTGGCCGAACCGCCCGTTCGACCAGCGGATGAAAGACTCCGGGACGAGGATCGTATTGAGGCGGTTCGACAACCCGACGATACGGCCCCGGAACTGTTCCGTGCGCCCGTTGCCGGCGACCTCGATGCCGAGCGAAACCCGCTGGAATATCCCCTCCGAAATCTGCGGCAGCCCCTGCGACTTGGCAAACCCGTAATTGTAGAGGTTCAGGTAATTGCGCGGGATGATGATGGGGATATCCCCGTCGCCGGGTTCGTATTTCCACTTCCCGGAGGCGACATCGAGAAAACGGTCGGGCACCGCCTCAAAAAAGAGGTAGGTAGAGAGCTGTACGCCGCCCATGCCCACCGTCCCCTTCACCCGGTAGTCCGCCGGCGTGAAAGCCCCGACGTCCCGGACGAAAGGCTGTTCCTTCAACTCCTCCAGCTCCGCGGGGGTAAAGTCGCTGCTCCCCAGCCCGATCGTCTGGAGTGCGCCGACCCGTTTCGAAAGCACCAAATAATCGCCCCGCATGAACGAATCGGGGGCATCGAAGACCGGCATGACATCGCGGTAAGCCTGCACCGAGGTGAGCACGATGGTCATGCCCACGACCCCGGCGAGGGCGAAACCTACGGTCTGCGCGACGCTCAGATGGCTGCGCAACAATTTCCAAAGCAGCGTCATAGCGTAAGGGTTTTATGGTAGGGAAGCCCGAGCCGGCTGCCCACCGAGGTGACGACGATGCCCGCCCCCTGCGCCTGCGCCTCTTCCAGCAGCATCCCGCTGAGCAACTCCCCGTTAGCGGCATCGAGGTGGCTGACAGGCTCGTCGAGCAGGATGAAATCGAACGGCTGGCACATGCAGCGGATGAAGGCCACGCGCTGCTGCTGTCCGAAGGAGAGCTTATCGACCGGGGCATCCCGCTTGTCGGCGATACCCGCAGTCTCGAGCATTCGCCCGATCTGCTCCTGCGTCTTGAAATGCGTGAGCTCGTTTTTCAGGGCGATATTCTCCGCGACGGTCAGTTCGCCGAAAAGGCGCAGATCCTGGAAAAGCATACTCAGCGACCTGCGGCGCAGGGCACTCCACGCCGCGGCGGAAAAGCCGCGGCAATCCGCCCCGTCGAAGAGTATCCGCCCCGCGTAATCCTCCCGGATGCCGTAGAGAAAGTGGCACAGCGAAGTTTTCCCCGTTCCCGAAGCAGCCTCGAGCAGGCAGTACTCCCCCTTGCGGAAGGTCACCTCCTGCGACCAGACCCCCGAATCCCGCGGAGCCGCTTCCCCCGCGAACACGCAGGGCAGCACCCGTTGCAAAGTTATCGATTCCATACCTTCTTTATTTCAAGGTAAACGGCCGTTCGAATCCCGGACGGCCGTTTACCATAAACCCCGAAGGTTATTACAAATTGACCTCCGGTACGTACCGGCGGATCAGTTCGCCAATTTTGTCGCAGACAGTCTTAAAGGAATTCTGCTCCTTGTCCGTCATATTGATTACGGCAGTCCCGCCCTTCATCGTACCATAGGCTTCCAGGTCTTCGAACATGGCCAGCACGGAGAGCGCGGCCTCGACCTGCGGGTCGACATTACCGCCGACAAGCTGCGCGGTCAGCGCGGTCACACCCTCGAAATCGACGTAGAAGCTTCCCGACTGGCCCTTGAATATCTTGCTCATCGAAGCCAGCGATTCGATGTCCGCACCGTCGAGCGCCGATTTCACGACCGCATCGGTCGTACAGTAAAACACATCGCCCTTCACGCCGAACAGCACCGTGACACCGCCCATGCTGATCGTATATTCGCCTTCGCCTGCCTTCTGGATGGGCATACCGGAGAGGTTGGAGACGATCGTCTGCAACACGGCGGGATCCTTCACCTGGGCCAGCAGCGACGCCACGGGATACTGGCCGTCGGCTGTCATCCCTGAGAACGAGATCACGCAGTCGCCGCTGAAAGCATCCATCACTTGCTTGACCATCGGGTTGGCCATCAGCATCCCGTAACCGGGCATTGCGGAGAATACCGAGTACATCTTCTCGCCGTCGAGGCCGTAGGCCATCGCACCGATCGTATTCCGGGGTACGTAGCGCAACAGGGCGCCTGTCTGGGGCTTCACGTAGGCGTAGAAATCCATCATCTTCTGTTCGCTCTCCTTGTCCTTGTACGACACGGCGGCATCGCAAACGATCCGTCCCTTCTCGAAATTGACGGAACTTGCCAGCGTGGCACCCTTGAGGGCTTCCATCATCGGCATCGAACTCATCATCGGGTTGCTATCCATTATCGACACCAGTGCCGAATAGACCATCACCATGTTGATGTCGTTCTTCTCGGAGAGCTGCCCGGCAACGACTTTGTCACCCATCAGGCTCTCGCCGCTCTTCTGGGCAAAGAGTTTCTTAACGGCATCGAGTCCGCTTTGCGACGAACCCTGCGCGAAATAGAGCATGACAGCCACATCGTTGTAGGCGCACAACCCGCTCACGGAGCTGTCCTCGCCCAATGCGATGACCGAGATACCGCCCTCGTTCCGGGGTGCAATGCCGCTTTTCTCGTTGATACGGGCGAGCAGCGCGTCCAGTTTCGCCTTATCGCCGATAGGCAGCAACACACCGCCCCGGACATTCGGGGACTGCATCGCGCCATCCATCGAGATGAAGAAGAACAGGTCTTTTTTCAGGTCGATACCCGATTCACAGGGGTTCTTCAGCAGGGCCAGCAGGTATTCCTTCTCTTCGGCAGTGATGCCATCGGCCTTGTCGAGCTCGGCCTTGAGCCGGATGAAGAGCGGATGCTGCTCGATATCGCCGGCATCGCTCTTCTGCAGAAGCGAAGCGGGGTTGACCGACATCGTCATAAAGGAATCGGCAGGCAGGAAGTTGCGGTAATCGGCACTTCCGCCGCAGGAAACAACCAGCATGGACACTGCAGCGAGGCAGGCCAGCTTCAGGGATCGTAACGTTTTTTTCATATTCGAAATTATTTGAATCCGTATTTGGAACAAACAAAGCTATAAAAAAATACGTAACAACCTGCGACATCGGGACTAAAAATTGCGTTGCGGGGCTAAATTAACGCACATGCCCCGGTACGGGGTGTTTTTCCGGGAATAAATTGCTATTTTTGCATGGAAACAGACACAAAAACACACGATGACTCCTACCACCCTTTTCATATTGGCCGCTACGTGCAGCCTGGCAGTGCCCGTCGCCCTGTTCCTCGTACTCTGGCGCAGGGACACCCGGCGGCTTGCCGCTGATAACCAAGCCTCCGAAGCCCGCGAGCGCGATGCCACGTCACGGCTGGCGGCGGCCGAAGCCCGGCTGGCCGCCGCGGAACAAGCCTTGTCCGCGGAAAAAGAGTTGCGGCAGCGCTACGAAGGACAGGTGCAGGCGCTGACCGAGCAGCGGACGCGTACCGAAGCGGAACTGGCGGCACTCCGCGCCTCGTCCGAGTCCGAGATCGCATCGCTGCGCGCGAAGAACGCCGAGGATCGCGCGGCCGAAAAAGCCGAGCGCGAAAAGCTGGAGGAGACTTTCCGGGCCCAGTTCCGCAACCTTGCGACCGAGATCCTGGGCGAGCAGTCCAAGCATTTCAAGGAGACCAACAAGGAGTCGCTCGACGTGCTGCTCAAACCCTTCCGAGACAACATCGCCGAATTCCGCAAGCGCGTCGAGGACATCTACACCACGCAGACGGCTCAGCGCGGCGAACTGAAGGCCGAACTGAAAAACCTGATGGAGCTCAACCGGCGCATCACGACCGAGACCACGAACCTGACGAACGCACTGAAAGGCAATTCGAAAGTGCAGGGCGACTGGGGAGAAATGCTGCTGGAAACGATCCTGGACAGTTCGGCGCTCATCAAGGGCATCCACTACGAAACGCAATACAACATCAAGGACGCCGAGGGACACAACCTGCGCCCCGACGTCGTGCTGCACCTGCCCGAGAAGAAAGACATCGTCATCGACTCGAAGGTTTCGCTCACGGCTTTCGTAGGCTACACCTCGGCCGAGACCGAAGAGGAGCGCCGCCGCTACCTCGCAGCGCACACGGCCTCCGTCCGCCAGCACGTCAACGAACTGGGACGCAAGGAGTACCAGCGCCTGCTCAACTCGCCCGACTTCGTCATCATGTTCATCCCCAACGAGCCGGCCTTCCTCGCCGCATTGCAGAACGACGCGGCCATTTGGTCGGACGCCTACGACAAGAAGGTCATCATCTCGTCGCCGACGAACCTTTTCGCCCTGCTCAAACTGGTCGCCGACCTGTGGAAATACAACGACCAGGACAAGAACACCAGAGACATCGCCGCATGCGGGCTGAAACTCTATGAACAACTGGTGGCCTTCACCGGTTCGCTCGAAGGGGTCGGCACGGCACTGGACAAGGCACGCGACGCCTATGACGACGCCTACAAACGGCTCTGCACGGGCAACGACAACATCATCCGCGTCGGGGAACGGCTGCGCAGGACGGCGCGCCTGCAAACCAAGAAACAGCACTCCGCGCGCACGCTCGAAACCGCCGGGGAGGACGACCTCCCGGGCATCCCCGCCGCCGAAACCGGGGGCGGGAATCCGGTTCCCGGAGCCGGAGGCGAAGAATAACCGAAATGCCCGGCGCGCCAGCCCGGATACCCGGGCACAGAGGAACACGGGAGGAGGCAAAGCCCCCTGTAACATGCAAAAGCCCGCCGATGTTCGGCGGACTTTTACTTATTCCGGCAGGATGATATTTCCCATGTCGTGCACAAAATCCGGCTCACGGTCTGCGGGGTTCCCTCCAGTTTTTGCGCATCCGCACTTCGATCCCGGGCGTTGCGTCGTGCGCCATCGTCTCCACGATGTCGTCCCACACCTCCTGAACCCAGCCGACACGTCGCCGGCAATGCTTCAGCACCTCGACCGCCCAAATCTTCACGGCGACCTTCGCCCCCGGCTCGACCGCCCATCGGGCGGCGGCCTCCGCAATCCGCTCCACATCCCGCCTCCCGGGCGAGTAACGCCCCAGCAGGTCGGCCATGACCTTTGCGAAGTGACGCCGGGCACTGGGATCGGCGCAGGCCGGGAAATCCGTCCCGCAAAACTTACCGGCATAGGGCAAGAACGAATCCGGGGCGTCGAAATAGATTTTCTCGAGTACATACGCACCCCGGAAAGCCACCTTGTGCCTCACGGCACGCGGCAACCCCTCGTAGCGGGAGGTCACCACCTCATACAGCAGCCCCACGGCACCCGCATCGCGCACGCGCCGGGCCACCGTGTCGGCAAAATCGGAATAAAACCGCTCCGACAGGTATTTTATCAACTCCGCTTCCGTCATACCGGTATACTCCCGCCGAACCCCCGATTCTGAAGGTTCGCCATACAGCAACCCCGAAAAGCCCGGGGCCTTACGGCCATGCCGGACGCCACAGCATGAAGAACGCCGTCAGAACAACTTTTTCTTCGACGTCGTAACGACAAAATCCTTCAGGTAGAAAGGTTCGAAATAGGCGATATCTTCCGTGCATCCCGCATCGAGCGCACGCTGGGCCAGCCGCGCAAGCCCGCGTGCGGAAGGGGCTACCTCGACAAGCACGGCGTCGGGCAGTATCCCGGCGCATTTGCGGGCCCCGCTGCCGAAGATCACGAACGGCCTCCCCTGCGAACGGAAGTGCGCAAAGCTCTCCCCGTCGACGACCTCGGCCGAAACTTCGTTCAGGGGCTTGCCAGTTGTATCGAATACCTGCGCATAGACCTCCATGCGGCGGGCATCGACCATCGGGCAAAGGCAGGCATGTTCCCAGTCGGGGACGGAAAGAATTCCGGCTTCGTAGTCTTCGAGCGCCACTTCGGCCAGCGCATCGAGCGACCCGACGGCCACCAGCGGCTTACGCACCCCGTAGCACAGCCCCTTGGCGAACGAAACGCCGATCCGCAGCCCCGTATAGGAGCCGGGGCCCTTGCCCACGGCCACGGCATCCAGTTCATCGGGCGCAATGCCCGTTTCGCGCAAAAGCTCGTCGACGAACACGCCGACCTTGCGGGCATGGTCGCGCCCCTCGTCGCTCTCGCGCAGCGAAAGCAGCTCCCCGTCCTTTGCAATACCGACCGAACAAACGTCCGTACCGGTCTCGATACATAGAATCAAGCTCATATCTTCGATAAATTCAAACTCAATCGTCCAAAATACCCAGGTGCTCCAGCGCCCGGGCAATGCCGTCGTCGTCGACCGTAGCGGTCACGTAGTCGGCGGCGTTCAGCGCCTCGTCGCAGGCATTGCCCATGGCAATCCCCACCCCCGCGGCAGACAACATCGCCACGTCGTTGCCGCCGTCGCCGAAGGCCGCGACCTCCGAAGCCCGTAATCCGCAGGCGGACATAAATTCCCTCATACCCGTGGCCTTGTCGATGCCTGCGACATTGATGTCGGCGAAAATCGGGCACCACCGGCTCGCCGCAAGCCCGGGCAACTGCGCCATGACGCGCCGTTCGGTCTCCGTATCCAGATAGAAACACATCTGGCAGCACTCGCTCCGGCCGAAAAGCGCACGGAGGTCGGTCTGCTCGGGCACGGGATGCGCGACCATATGCGCCAGCCGTTCCACCTCGGGGGTCACACGGTTGACGAATACGCCGCTCTCCAGTTCCAGCGCCAGCGGGAATCCCATCTGCGAGGAGAGCTCCATGGCGCGTTCGAAATCGGCCCGCGGGATCGGGTGCTGGCTTACCACACGCCCGTCGGCAGCCACACACCGTGCGCCGTTGAGCGACACCACGCCGTCGTAGGGAATCCCCTCGAGCGGAGCGAGGTCGTTCGCCGCACGCCCCGTAGCGATAAAGAGCCGGATGCCCCGCGCATGCGCCCGCACCAGGGCATCGCGTGCCGAAGCGGGTATTTCATGGGTCTTGAAACTGATCAGCGTACCGTCCACATCGAGGAAAACAGCTCGTATCATCGTTTGTAATTTTTCATCGCCTTGTCGATCTCACGCTTGGCATCGTTTTCCTTCAGGTATTCGCGCTTGTCATAGGTCTTCCGGCCCCGGGCCAGCCCGACCACGACCTTGGCCAGCCCCCGTTCGTTCAGGAACAGGCGCAGCCCCACGATCGTGAGGCCCTTGTCCTGCCCCGCGCGCTGGAGCTTGTCCAGCTCGCGGCGGTTGAGCAGCAGTTTCCGGTCGCGGCGCGGCGCATGGTTGTTGCAGGTGCCCCACCCGTATTCGGCGATGTTGACACCCCGTATCCACAGCTCACCCTTGTCGAAATAACAGAACGAATCGGTCAGCGAAGCCTTGCCCGCACGGATGGACTTGATCTCGGTACCGACGAGCACGATGCCCGCAACGTACTCTTCCAGAATCTCATAGTCGAACGTCGCGCGCTTGTTACGGATATTTATCTTTTTCTGTTCACTCATATATTCGGAATCGGCACAATAATTGCCTATTTATTCGCAGGGGTGGGAATCGGTCAAGGTAACTAATTCTTTTATCTTTGATATGTTTTACACATCTTTCTGTTTATTTTCTGTTTGCACACGGTATGCGTAGTGATACGTGTACGACCCGAGACCCGCCCCTTTTTTCTTTTAATATTCAAACCCCGGCATATCCCCGCCCGGCACTCCGCCGGGCGCGGGTCATAATATCAACCGCTGCAATTTCTTTGCAATCGTCACTTTCACCTTGTTGAACCCGGCCAGCCGCTGGATCACCTCGCCGACTTGCTCGTCCGTCAGGCTCTCGTCCGCGAGCTTGGCCTGCCACTCCTTGATATAGCTTTCGATCACCTTCGACTTGTAGAGCGTCACGGCCTTCGGCACCCCTACGGCCAGCATCTCGGCATCGCTTTCGACATGGATGTCCTTGCGCCGCCACAGCTGGCTGGCCACGTAATTGTCGTCCGACGTAAGGATGTCGACCGAGGCATTGCACACCTCCGGGTCGGGATGGTTCAGGAAAAAGTGCGCCGGGACTTCCACCCCCGTACCGAGAATCTTCCACTGCTCACGGTAAGTAGCCAAAATACTGTTGTATAACGGATTGCGGAACGCGAGCCCGTCGCTGTCCAGCTCCAGGAAGATCACCTCCGCGACGTTGCAGGGCACCATCGTGCGCCCCTCCTTGAATTCGAACGAACAATGGCCGTATTTGAGCAGGTATTTCACCAATTCGCGTTCGAGCGCCTCGCTGCTGCTCCCGGCCTCGACCTGCTTCACGAATTCCACCTCGGGCTGCGGAGGCTCCGCATGCCGCAATGCCGTCTGGCGGCGTACGAACTCGTCGGCCTCGCGGTCGCCGGTCGTCGCCATGCGCTTGCGCGCCACCTCCGAGATCAGGATGTTCTCGTCGATGTCCATGATCCGCGCGCACTCCTTGATGTAGACCGACCGCTGGATCGGATCGGGAATCTGTGCGATCGACTGCACCATGTCGGCGATCAGCGCCGCCTTCCGGATCGGGTCGCCCTGGGCGGCCTCCAACAGCAATTTCGCTTTGAAGGCCAGGAAATCCTGTTCGTTGGCCCGGATATATTCCTGCACCTCGGCCGCAGTGTGCGCCCGGGCGAAGGAGTCGGGATCCTCGGGTTCGGGCAGCAGCACCACGCGCACGTTCATCCCCTCCCGGAGGATCATGTCGATCCCGCGCAGCGAAGCGTGGATACCCGCCGAGTCTCCGTCGTAAATGACCGTGATATTTTTCGTAAAACGGTTCAGCAGGCGTATCTGCTCGGTCGTGAGCGATGTCCCGGACGACGAAACGACGTTCTCGACACCCGCCTGGTGCATCGAAATCACATCGGTATAGCCTTCGACCATGATGGCGAAGTCGAGCTGCTGGATCGCCTTCTTGGCGAAATAGAGTCCGTACAGCTCACGTTTCTTGCTGTATATCTCGCTCTCAGGCGAATTCTGGTACTTGGCAACGGTCTTGTCGGTACGCAGCGTACGGCCGCCGAAAGCGACGATGCGCCCCGAAATGTTATGTACGGGGAAAATCACCCGGTCGCGGAAGCGGTCGTAGAGCGAACCGTCGCTCTCGCGTTCGAGCGAAAGGCCGGTAGAGACCAAGAACTCCTTTTTATATCCCGCCGCCAGCGCATCCTTCGACATCCGGTCGCCGCGCGCGGGGCAGAACCCGAGGCCGAACTTCTTGATCGTGGCGTCGGTCATGCCGCGTTTCTGGCGGAAGTAAGCCATACCCACGCTCATCCCCTCGGTCTCGTGATGGAGGTAGTTGGCAAAATAATCGGCCGCCCAGCCGTTGAGCGCGAACATCGATTCGCGGTCGTCGTTGCGGCGTACCTCTTCCTCGGACATCTCCTTCTCCTTGACCTCGATGCCGTATCGTTTGGCCACCATCTTCAGCGCTTCGGGATAGGTGATGTTCTCATGCTCCATCAGGAAGGTGACGGCATTGCCGCCTTTGCCGCAGCCGAAGCATTTATATACCCCCTTCGAGGGCGACACGACGAACGACGGGGTTTTCTCGTTGTGGAACGGGCAGCAGGCCTGATAGTTCACGCCCTTGCGCTTGAGCGTGACGTACTCGCCGATAATATCCACGATATTGGCGGCTGCATAAATGCGGTCTACTGTTTCCCTGTCGATCATGTCTGCAAAGATAGCAATAATTCCCCAACCCTTAGCGGGGTGCAAAAAGTTTTTGCCGGGCGGAGAAGATCAGTACCCAACCGTCCTGATGTCTTCCAGCTCGGCGCGGATGGCCTCGTTCAATCCGCAGGCAGGCACCAAGCCTCGGGTGATGAACCCGGAACCGAGCGTGTCATCCATCTGGCAGCGGAAGCAGCACTCCTGATTTTCCCGTGCACGGAGAAAAACAAGCTCAGGGCGCAGCGGAGCGTATCTTCGTGCACCTTGTCCAACTCCCCGCGGCCGGATGCGGCGGCACATTGCCGCATGGCATACATCTCGGTCGTAAAATCGGCGATCACCCCTTCCGACATATCGAGGTGGCGCAGCACATCGGACTTGAACAGCCCGACAATCTCCCGGGCATCCTGCCGTTTCTGGCAGTTCGTAATAAGCCGCCCGCCCCCGAACGTAATGACGACACCCAGGATCACGGCCAGGGAATTGAGCCGGAACGACTTCCAGCCTTCGCTTTCGAACAGCTTCATACGTTGCACACGATCTATCGGCACAAAGCTATACATTATTACCAGGGATATGGCGTGGCGGGACAATTTTAACTGTCCCCGGTACGTTTCAAAACAGACGCTCCGCCTTGGCCAAACCGGGGCGACATTTCACCATACCGTTTTTTTTACCTACTTTTGCACCATGGATTTCAAGTTGGTATCGGATTACGCCCCGATGGGCGACCAGCCGGAAGCGATCGCACAGCTCGTCGGCTCGATCCGGCACGGCTCCAAACATAACACCCTGCTGGGGGTGACAGGCTCGGGAAAGACCTTCACCGTGGCCAACGTCATCGCGCAGCTGAACCGCCCGACGCTCGTCCTGAGCCACAACAAGACGCTCGCGGCGCAGCTTTACGGCGAGTTCCGCAATTTCTTCCCGGAGAACGCCGTGGAGTATTTCGTCTCCTACTACGACTATTACCAGCCGGAGGCCTACCTCCCCTCGACGGACACCTTCATCGAAAAAGACCTTTCGATCAACGCCGAGATCGAGAAACTGCGCCTGCGCACCGTAGCCACGCTGCTGTCGGGGCGCCGCGACGTGATCGTCGTATCGAGCGTATCGTGCCTCTACGGCGCCGGCAACCCGGCGGATTTCCATGCCACGGCCATCAACATCCGGGTCGGGCAGGTCGTCAGCTACAAGCATTTCCTCTACAAGCTGGTCGAAGCGCTCTACACGCGCACCGAACGCGACCTGGAACCGGCGACGTTCCGCGTCAACGGCGACACGGTGGACATCATGGCGGCCTTCGGCGAATTCGGCAGCCAGTGCTTCCGCGTAATGTTCTACGACAACGAGGTCGAGGCCATCCAGACCATCGACCCCGCGACGGGGCAGCGTATCCACTCGCTCGACAACCTGACGCTCTACCCCACGAGCCTCTTCGTAACCACCAAGGAGCGCATCAACTGCGCCGTACAACAGATATACCTGGATCTGGGCAGGCAGATCGAATTCTTCGAGCGTGCCGGACGCACGACGGAGGCGCAGCGCATCAAGCAGCGCGTGGAATACGACGTCGAGATGATCAAGGAGTTGGGGTACTGCCCCGGCATCGAGAACTACTCGCGTTATTTCGACGGCCGCGCCGAGGGCACGCGCCCTTTCTGCCTGATTGACTATTTCCCGAAGGATTACATGCTCGTCGTAGACGAAAGCCACGTCACGCTGCCGCAGGTACACGCCATGTACGGCGGCGACCGCGCCCGCAAGGAAAACCTCGTGGAGTACGGATTCCGACTCCCGGCGGCCAAGGACAACCGTCCGGTGACCTTCGCCGAGTTCGAGCAGTTGCAGGGCACGTCGATCTACGTGAGCGCCACGCCCGCCGACTACGAACTGATGAAGAGCGAAGGCGTGATCGTCGAACAGCTGATCCGCCCCACGGGGCTGGTCGACCCGCCGCTCGAGGTGCGCGTCACAGCCAACCAGATCGACGACCTGCTGGAGGAGATCGACAAGCGCGTGAAAGACGACGACAAGGTGCTCGTGACGACCATCACCAAACGCATGGCCGAGGAACTTTCGAAATATTTCGACCGGGTGGGCGTGCGCAACCGTTACATCCACTCGGACGTGGATACGCTGGAACGCATCCAGATTCTGGAAGACCTGCGGGCCGGAATGTTCGACGTGCTGGTGGGCGTGAACCTGCTGCGCGAAGGCCTCGACCTGCCCGAAGTGGCGCTGGTGGCGATCCTCGACGCCGACAAGGAGGGTTTCCTGCGCAACGTGCGGTCGCTGACGCAGATCGCGGGACGCGCCGCGCGCCATTCACAGGGCAACGTGATCCTCTATGCCGACACCTGCACCGACTCCATGCGCTTCGCCATCGAGCAGAGCAACCGCCGGCGCGAGAAACAGGTGCGCTACAACATGGAGCACGGCATGCTGCCGCGCCGGGCGCAGAAGAGCGGCACGGGGCAAAGCACCCTGCTCTCCGCGCGCACCGACGTCCCGGAAATAGCGGCGAGCTACCCGCTCGCCGAAGACCACTACATGGCCGCCGCGGACGTACAGAGAACCTATGCCGCAAGCGAGAACATCGACACGCTGATCGACAAGGCGCGCGAAGACATGGAACGTGCGGCCAAATCGCTCGACTTCCTCGCCGCCGCGAAATTCCGCGACAGGATGTACGAACTGCAGAAACTCAAGGAGGAGAACCGGAAAGGCTGACACGCCCGGCCCCGCGGTTATTCGCGGACGGCGTTGCGAAAGGTGAAATACTTGGCAGCCAGATAGCTGTACACCATCGTCCCCAGCGAGGCCATCATTTGCGAAGGCGTCGCCCAAAACCCGCACAACTCGACGAAGAATTTCAGGAAGAGATAATTGACCACCACCGAGCCGGCGACGGAGAGGAGGTAGCGGAAAAGCTGCGTCCCCGTGGCAAGCGGCGAACGGCGGAAAGCCACGTGGCGGTTCAGCCAAAACCCGGTGAAAAAGGTCAGCGGAAAAACAATCAGCATCGCCGCGACATGCGGGGAAACCGCGATGAACCCGAGGTCGAGCAGCTCCTTGTCGAGCACGAAATTATAGAGCAGGAAATAGCACCCCCAGCCGAAAACCACGTTCGCGCCGCCGCAAACGGCATAACGGAACGTCTGGCGCGGCAATAACGCAGAAACAGGCCGGCGGTAGAACCAGTCGATGAAACGGATTATCAGCTCGGAAAGACGCATCAACGGGCAGTGTAAGTCCACAGCCCGGGGAAACGGTCGCTATAATTACGGATGAACAACGTACATGCCTCCGCATCGGGCGCCTCGAAAGGTGAAACCATGAATTTATTGCCGAAACGGTAGACCCCGCAGCGTACCGATGCATCCCTGGCTTCGGCATCCGCGGCGGCACGGGCCGCATTTTCCGGCGTACTGAAAACCCCCAACACGACATACCGGTGTCCCGAAACGAGCGATGCAGGCTCCGTGGAGACCCGTGCCGCCGACCCGGGACGCAGTCCGGCAGGTTTGGCATCCGCACGGTCACCGGCGCTATCCGCCGTCCCGGCCGCACCCGCAGCACTGCTCCCGGCAACGTCGGTTTCCGCAGCCTTCGTTCCCGCAACTGCCGTCGCAGTCCCGTCGTCCGTCACACCGGCCGTCGCGGACGAATCGGCGGGAATCCCCGCATCCGCGGCGGGCACGGTCTGCGCTACTTCGGCGGCCGTACCGGGTTCCGGAATATCGGAAGAGTTGGTGCGCAGGAATTCGGCACCGCCGAAACCTGCCGCAATCACGATCGCCGCAACGCCGATCCACAATGCCCAGTCGAATTGACGGGCGGGCTTGATCCGCACGGGTTCGTGCCCCTGCGGGTTCAGCAGCCGGTCGAAAGCGGGTGCAAGCGTAAAATTCTTGAATTTGAGCACGCCGACGCCCTCCATGGTCAGCACGTCGCCCTCGCGCGTACGGGAAAGCCAACGGTCGTAAACATCCTGCGCACCGGCAGCGTCGCAGTGGAGCGTACGCGCCAGTTCATCGACAAGCGATACCCCCTGCTGCTGCGAAGAGAAGGATACTACGCGGCAGGGAGGAAGGACTGTGCGTTTGGAAAGTCGCCTGGCACCGCGCCGCTCGACAAAGAGCGACCCTACGCCGGGCAGGAACACCCCGCTTCCGCCGGCAAGCAGGTTGCCGACAAGGCGGTTCACTTCATCGACCATCGGGTAATTGCTCATCGTTTCTTCTTTTTTGGGGTTGCTGCCGGGGCTTTCGGCAGCGGGACGGGGGTAACCTCGGGCTCGGACAGTCCCCGGTAAATCATGTAAATACCCAGCACAATAAACGGAATGCTCAGCCATTGCCCCATATCGAGCACCCATCCCTGTTCGAACGCCTCCTGCTCGGTCTTGATGAACTCGATGAAGAAACGCGTCAGGAAAATCCCGATCAGCCCGATGCCGAACAGGATGCCCGGACGGCGACGGGCGATGTCCTTCGCATAATAGAGCCAGCAAAGGATGCCGAAGGTGATCAGGTAGCAGAGCGCCTCGTAAATCTGGGTCGGGTGCACCGCCGCGGGGGCGAACTCGTTCACCCACTTGGCCGAGCGGACGAATTCGAAGCCCCACGGCAGGGTCGTGGCCATGCCGAAGATCTCCGAATTGAAAAGGTTGCCCAGCCGGACGACGGCACCGCCGATGCCCACCGCGATCATGATGCGGTCGAGCGACCAGATATAGGGCAGCTTGTTCTTGCGCGAAAAAAGCCAAAGGCCGATCAAGAGGCCGATGGCGGCGCCGTGGCTGGCCATGCCGCCGTCCCGGAAACCCGTGATGATCGTCCACGGCTTGCTGAGGTATTCCATCGGATCGTAGAAGAGGCAGTGCCCCAGCCGCGCCCCGATGATCGTCGCCAGCGTACCATAGATAAAAATCGACTCGGAGACCTTCGACGGAAGCCCCTCGCGCTTGCAGAAATTATCGAAAAACTTGGCGCCGATCAGGATTGCCAGCGCCCACATCAATCCGTAATAGCGGATGTCGAGCGACCCGATGGAGAAGAACACCGGATCGAAATTCCAAACGATGCTTAACGGTCGTATCATTTATTCAGTTCTTGCAGGTTGACTTTTTTGAGCGTAAACGAGAAGGTACTCCCCACGCCCGGTTCGCTGCGCACGCTGATGCGTTCGCCGTGCGCTTCGATGATATGCTTCACGATCGCCAGGCCGAGCCCCGTACCGCCCTGTTCGCGCGAGCGGCCCTTGTCGGTGCGGTAGAATCGCTCGAAGACGCGGGGCAGATCCTCCTTGCTGATTCCCAATCCGTTATCCTCCACCTCGACGAGTATCTTGTCGAGCATGTCGCGGAAATGGACGCGCGTCAGGCCGCCCTCCTTCCCGTAGCGGATCGAGTTGATGACGAGGTTCACGATGACCTGGCCGATGTAATGTTTGTCGGCCAGCACCCAGAACGGCGAGGGAAGGTTGTCGGCACCCTTGATCGAAATCCGGATGCCTTTTTTGTCGGCCTCCATCTCGGCCTGCTCGGCGATCTCCTTCGTCAGCGCCACGATGTCGAACTTCTCCATTTCGAGGCGGTTCATGTTGCTCTCCAGCTTTGAGATGGTATCCAGGTCGTTGACGATATTGATCAGGCGGTCGATGCTCTTCTCGGCTCGTTCGAGGTATTTGCGGTTGATGAGCTCGTCCTCCAGGCCTCCGTCGAGCAGTGTCGAGATATACCCCTGGATATTGAAGATCGGGGTTTTGAGCTCGTGCGCCACGTTGCCCAGGTACTGTTTGCGGAACTGCTCGGTCTCCTTGAGGCGGGCGATCTCCTTGTCGTTCGTATCCGCCCACGCCGTGAGTTCCTCGCCGATATTCTCGACGTGCTTGTCCTTCAGCTCGGAGAAAATCTCGTGCGTATGCACGTCGCGCGAAAGCACGATGGAATAGATCGGTTTGAGCTTGTAAGCCACATACTTGCGGATGATGAACAGCGCCACGAGCGCCACGACGACAAAGATGGCGCCGCAGACGCACAGCGTCACCCACCACACCGCATCGAGCAGCGTCATCGTCCCGGCCACAATGGCCGTTGCGAGGAGCGCGATCCACAGCGATGCGCCCTCTTTTGTTTTGATGTATACCATAAGGCTTACTTCGTATAATTTTGCATGAGACGGGCGATGTACTTGCCCACGATGTCGAATTCGAGGTTCACGACCGAACCCACGCCGATGCGGCAGAAATTCGTATGCTCGAACGTATAGGGAATGATCGCCACGCGGAACGACGACTCCTTCGAGTCGCAGACCGTCAGGCTCACGCCGTTGACCGTCACCGACCCTTTCTCCACGGTACAGAGCCCACCGCCCTGCGGTTCGTAGGCGAACGTATAGTACCAGCTGCCGTCGGCGTCCTCGCGGGCCGTGCATACGGCCGTCTGGTCGACATGCCCCTGGACGATATGCCCGTCGAGCAGCGCATCGGGTTTCATCGAGCGTTCGAGGTTCACCAGATCGCCCACAGCCAGCAGGCCGAGGTTGCTCCTGTCGAGCGTCTCCTTCATCGCCGTGACCGTATACGTATCATCGCGGATGTCCACAACTGTCAAACATACGCCGTTATGTGCTATGCTCTGGTCGATTTTCAACTCGCGGCAAAAGTCCGCGCGCAGCGTAAAATCCTTATTCTGACGGTCGGTACGGATGTCCACGACCTCCGCCATGCGTTCCACGATCCCTGAAAACATATTCTCAACTGTTTATTATCAATTTGCCTTTAACTTTATATACCGAGCTTATATCACTGACATTCAGAATTATGTCATCGTAATTTTCCCGGTCGCCGGCCACCAGGCGGAGTTTGTCCTCCCCGTCGGCGAGCCGAACTATTCGCAAAGTTACAATTTTTCGGCTGACAATCACATATTCTCCCCCGGGAATAATTGCATCCCGGTCGACAGCCTTCAGCAAGACCACCGCCCCCGGCGGCAGGGCGTCCCCCATGGCACGTCCCATGTAACACATGGCAAGGTCGCACTCGCCCGCCTGAGGGATGACCAGGCTGCTCTCGGCCTCGAGGTGGGCGACGTGCGCGATGGCCTGTTCGGCATCCACATTATAAAAAGGTATCTGGGCGCCGCGCAGTTTCTCGTCCGCAAACATCTGCCCTTCTCCCGTCAGCAGCCACAATTTATCCACCTGCGGGAATTTGGAGACGATGCGGTCGGCCACATCGAGCGAAATGCCGTTATTACCGCGTTTAATCTGGTAGAGGTTTTCGCCGCGTGCAAGCCCGATATGACGGGCGAAGTAGTTGGTCGACATGTTCGCCCATTTGATTACGGCTTCGATCCTCTGCCAATTATTCTGCTTTTCTCGCATTTTATTAGTAAAAATTAAAAAAAATTTGCATCTTTGCACTCCCGGTCCCGTAGTTCAATGGATAGAATATAAGATTCCGGTTCTTACGATATGGGTTCGATTCCCGTCGGGACTACAAAGGCACAAGCGCACAGATTGCTGCGCTTGTGCTTTTTTGTTAGCGTCAATTCACAATCATTTATTCAACAAAAATAAGAACAAATTTTCATTAGTCAATAAAAAATAGCACAATTAAGCCACAAAATAATACATTCGGACATAATACCGGAAAGTCCGTACCCGAAGCGATACGGACTTTACCAAGACGTATTTCACGCCCCCGGGGACGTGCAGGTATGGGATATCAGCTGAGCGTCAGAATGAAAGGCGTACTCCGAGGCGGAGGGTCAGCGACAAGGAAGAATCGGTGCGCGAAGTGCGCAGGGTGGTTTCCGTAAAGTAGTGCGAAACCTCGGGCTCAAAGTAAAGCCCGACATAATTGCCGAGGCGGTACTGTGCCCCGACGGCCCCGGCCACCGACCACTGGACTTTGGGTTCGTCGACGGATTTGGTGCCGAACTTGGCGGACACGCATTTCTCGAGCATACCGCCCGCGCCCACGTACATCGAGAAACGCCCGGTTTCGAGGAACTGCCAGTTCAGGCGCAGGGGAACCCCGATGAAGTGGAGCTTCTGGCTGATATCCTCGCCGCCGGACTGCATGCTCACGTCCGACCATAACAACGTATAGTTCACACCGCTTTCGAGCGACAACCCGTACGCGAACTCCTTGCGCACCGAAAGGCCGAAGCTGAGCGGCTGGTGGTGGCGGAACGAATAATCCTCGTAATTGTATTTCAGCTGCGCCATCGTACCGTTGGTGCCGCCGACCAATACGTCGGACATCACCAGGTGGGAACCGACGCCGCCCGACGCCCCCGATGAGCCGGTCACGCCGCCTGCGGCGAAGAGCGAAACCGAAGTCCTGCGCCGGGGCCGCCTGTGTTCCTGCATGTCATCGGCCAGGTAATCGTACGTGCCCGGGTATTTGCGGGACTGTACGGTCTGCCCCGCACCGTCCTTACCCCGGGTTCCGTCCGTGGCGGACGCCTGCCCTGCGACAGCCGCACGCACGGCCGACCGTGTGCCGGCCGAAGCGGCATCCCCGGCTCCGGCAGCCGCTGCGGAACCGTTTCCGGCGGCCTCGTTCCCTGCCACTGCATTTTCCGCGGCCACACTACCGGCAGCCGCATTTTCAACAGCCGCATTCCCGGCGGGCGCAGCTCCGGACGTCAAAGCCGCGGCGCGGCCGTCCTCGAAGCCCCGCATATCGGCGGCGGCAAGGGCATCCCGTCCCGGTGCAATCCCGGGAGCCGTCCCCGCACCGGGCTCCTCGCCCGGCAGCGCCGCAGCCCGCACGGCCTCTTCGGTCGGAACGGCTGCGCGGAGCGTCCCCGCGAGAGTCCCGTCACCGGCTCCCGCCGGTGTCCCTTCGACCTGTGTCATGTCCGCAGCAGAGCTGCCGCTGTCCGTCGCTGTTGCAATAACAAACCCTTTATCCCCTAAATCCCGGTTTTCATGCAGCAGGTATCCCCCGCCACCCAGGAAAATCAGCACAGCGGCGGCAGCGGCAGCAATCCGCGGCCACTGGCTACGCAACACGGAGATACGCGGAGCAGGCCCGAGCTCGCGCTCCAGCCGCGCCCAGCCGTCGGCCGGGGGTGTCACCTTGGTGTCCCGGAGCGCACTCCGCATTACGTCTGTCCAGTCTTTATTTTGTTTCATAATTTAATGTGTCTCCATATAGGCCCCTATTCTGCGGGCCAGCAGTGCCCGCGCGCGGAATAACTGCGACGAGGAACTTTTTTCGTTGATCCCCAGCATCTGCGCGATGTCGCGGTGCGAATAGCCTTCGATGCAGTAGAGGTTGAACACCGTACGGTAACCGTCAGGCAATTCGCTGACGAACCCCATCAGCACGTCGCGCGGAATACGCGCCACTTCCGACGGGTCGGGCTCCGGGATGTCGGGCAACTGCCTTCCTTCGTCGAGCACCGTCATGCTCAGTTTGTTCCGGCTGCGGAGCCATTCGAGCGCCACGTTCACCGTGATCCGTTCCATCCAGGCACGCAGGGAACCGGGGCCGCGGTAGGAAAAACGGTCGAAAGCACCGTAAATCTTCAGGAACGCATCGTGCATCAGGTCTTCGGCGATAGACCGGTCGCCCGAATAGCGGAGGCAGACGGCCAACAGACGGCCTGCATAATGGTCATACAGCTCACGGCGGGCCGCATTATCCCCTTTTCTGCACCCCTCGGCCAGTATCTGCTCCTCCATTCCCATATTTGCGTTCATCTTATAAACGGTGTAGCCACCAAAAGACTGCACGGCACCCGAAAATTTTTATGCCCGTGCAGTATTCCGCCCCGCCCTGCATTTAATTAGTGAAGATAACGCAAAAATAATTATAAATATGAAAAGATTCGGATTATTTCTTCTCGTGACCATGGCTGCGGCCATTTTCACCTCCTGCAACGATTCGGACGGGGACTACCCCAGGCTTTCGGCTTTCGCTTCGGTAAAGCCGCTCGAAAATAACGATTTCTATGTCGTTCTCGACGATGGCAAGACGGTGTACCCGGGCGACAAAAGCCGCATAGGCAGCTATAAGGCCGAGGAAGACCAGCGCGTCGTCATATATTTCAACCTGCTGAATAACAAAGTGGAAGGATACGATTACAACATGGCGCTCTATTACATACAGGACATCTACTCGGGCGGCACGAAAGTCGTGACCACCCAAGAGGAACTCGACGCGCTGGAAGACGACAAAACCAGCTTCAAGGAGGCATTCCTCAACAGCAATTACCTCAATGTCTGGGTCGGGTTCAATGCCTGTGACCTCACGAAACACACCTTCCTGCTGGTACGCAACAACGTGACGGAGATCGCTCCTGAATACACGGAAGAGGGGTACCTGAACCTCGAACTGCGCCGCGACGCCCACGGCGACGAAGGCGGATACAACTACGACCGTTATGTCTCGTTCAAGCTGGATTCCTTCAAGGAGGATCTCGAAGGCAAGAAAGGTATCATCCTGCGTGTGAACACCCGCATGAACGGGGTGAAATACATAAAGATCGGGCTGCCGCGTGAGCAATAGCCGGAGCTTCCGGCAGCGACCCCGGCCCGCATATCCTGCGGGCCGGATTTTTTTTCGCCCCGCCGCGGCAAAGTAGCACAAAATCGTTATCTTTGCAACATGTCAATCGTACGCAACACAGAGAGCGATCTCGAATTCGAAAACAAGATACGTCCGCAGGAGTTGGAAACCTTCTCCGGGCAGGACAAGATCGTCGACAACCTCCATATTTTCATCAAGGCGGCGCTCATGCGCGGCGATTCGCTCGACCACGTACTGCTGCACGGCCCCCCGGGACTGGGCAAGACGACCCTTGCCAACATCATCGCCAACGAAATGCACGCGCAGCTGCGCGTCACATCGGGTCCCGTGCTGGACAAGCCGGGCGACCTGGCCGGACTGCTGACCAACCTCAACCCCGGCGACGTGCTTTTCATCGACGAGATACACCGCCTGAGCCCGATCGTCGAGGAGTACCTCTACTCGGCGATGGAGGACTACAAGATCGACATCGTACTCGACAAAGGCCCTTCGGCACGTTCGATCCAGATCGAGCTGGCGCCTTTCACGCTGATCGGCGCCACGACCCGCAGCGGGCTTCTCACATCGCCCCTGCGCGCACGCTTCGGCATCCAGTGCCATCTGGAATATTACGACGCCCCGGTACTGGCCGGCATCGTCAGGCGTTCGGCACGCATCCTCGACGTCTCGATCGACGACGATGCGGCGCACGAGGTGGCCCTGCGCTCGCGCGGCACGCCCCGCATCGCCAACGCCCTGCTGCGCCGCGTGCGCGACTTCGCAATGGTCAAGGGCGAAGGGCACATCGACCTGGAAATCACCAGAATCGGGCTTTCGGCGCTCAACATCGACTCGCGCGGCCTCGACCAGATGGACAACAAGATACTCGGCACCATCATCGAAAAGTTCGGCGGGGGCCCCGTCGGGCTGAATACCATCGCCACGGCCGTCGGCGAAGACGCCGGCACGATCGAGGAGGTCTACGAACCGTTCCTCATCAAGGAAGGGTTCCTCAAACGCACGCCCCGGGGGCGTGAAGCCACCGAACTGGCCTACCGGCACTTGGGGTTCACCCCACCCGGCAACCCCGAAACCCTGCTGTTTTGAGGCATCCGCCCGAACCGGCCGGCAGCCGTCACCGCCGCACTCCCCGATTCCGAACCAGACATTTTTAAAATATGACCCGCATTCGTCCATACCTGCTCACGTGCTGTTGCACCGCATCGCTGTTACTGGCTTCTGGCAGAGCCACGCAACTCAGGGCGGAGACGCCCGGGGCGGAACCCGCGGTACAGGAAGCGCCTTGCGCTGCATTGGGCGGCCCGTTCGCCGCCATACCCGGGGAAACGGCACCATCGGCCGGGAAGCAGGTCGCGCAGCGGGGCAGGGCGCAGTCCCTCCGGGCGCAGCACCTCGCCCCGCGCAACCGCTCGCAGCACACGTTCTTTGCCAACGCGGCGTATACGGCCGTCATCTCGACGCTTTACCTGGCCGAAAGCACCTCCGGCTCGCTGAACGAAGGCTACGACATCAGTGCCGGGTACAACTGGACGTCGCGCCGGGGCTTCGGCGCCGGAATCGTCTACTCGGGCGGATTCATCTCGGCCGAACGCAACGGGATCCGGCGCACGAGCCGTATCCACTACATCGCGCCGGAGTTCGTCGCCCGGCAGCGGGCCGGGCGCAGATGGCTCTTCCGGGAAAGCGCGGGCATCGGCTACGGCCGCTACATCCGCAGCTACGGCGATACATCGGGCAGCAGGGGCGGCGTAGGCATCCATGAATCGGCCTCGGTGGAGTTCATGCTGGGACGCCACATCGGCCTGGGTGCGGGGATCAGCGGGCAATGGCTGATCGTCGACTCGCCGGACGTGGACGACGGCGCCGAACTGAGCCTGTTCGGCATCTTCCGCTTCCAGTTCGGGGGAGGGTTGCGGGTTTATTTTTAACTCCGCCCCGTACGATGCCCGCTCCGGGACGGAAGGGCGCAATAATTGCAGGTTTTTTCACGTTGTGTCTTGTAGACACAAGCAAAACAGTTAGGATAATGAGAAAAGGTAAAATGGATCAGGAGGCTCTGCGCTATCACAGCGAAGGCCGCCCAGGGAAAATCGCGGTCGTACCGACGAAGCCCTATCACACGCAGCACGACCTGTCGCTGGCCTATTCGCCCGGCGTCGCAGCTCCGTGCCGCGAAATCGAAGCTAACCCCGAAGAGGTTTACCGTTACACGAACAAAGGCAATCTGGTAGCAGTCATTTCGAACGGCACGGCCGTCCTGGGACTGGGCAATATCGGAGCTCTGGCAGGCAAGCCCGTCATGGAAGGTAAAAGCATGCTCTTCAAAACTTACGCCGACATCGACGCCTTCGACATCGAAGTCGACGAAACCGATCCCGAGGCATTCATCCGCACGGTGAAAGCGATAGCCCCGACATTCGGGGGCATCAACCTCGAGGACATCAAAGCCCCGGAATGCTTCGAAATCGACCGGAGGCTGAGCGAAGAACTGGATATTCCCGTGATGCACGACGACCAGCACGGCACGGCCGTCATCTCGACCGCCGCGATGCTCAATGCCGTAAAGATCGCCGGCAAGACGCTCGACAAACTCCGCGTGGTGGTCAACGGCGCCGGGGCCGCGGCCATCGCCTGCGCACGGCTGTTCATCGCCGTAGGCGTCCGCCGTGAGAACATGGTCTTCTGCGACAGCCGCGGCGTGGTCACGACTTACCGTACGGATATCAACGAAATCAAACGTGAATTCGCCACCACGCGCCGCATCACCACGCTGGCCGAGGCGCTGCACGGCGCCGACCTCTTCCTCGGGGTTTCGACGGCCGACGTGCTGACGCCCGAAATGCTGCGTACGATGTCGACCGACCCGATCGTCATGGCACTCGCCAACCCCGACCCCGAAATCGCCTACGACAAAGCCGTCGTATCGCGTCCGGACATCATCTTCGCCACGGGGCGCTCGGACTACCCCAACCAGGTCAACAACGTGCTGGGCTTCCCCTACATTTTCCGCGGGGCGCTCGATGTCCGGGCCACGAAAATCAACGAAGCGATGAAACTCGCCGCGGCACATGCGCTCGCCGGGCTGGCCCAGGAACCGGTGCCGACAATGGTGCTGCGGGCCTATGCGCTCGAAAAACTCGAATTCGGCCGCGACTATCTGATTCCCAAGCCGTTCGACCCGAGGCTGCTATGTACCGTAGCGCCTGCCGTGGCACGCGCCGCGATCGAATCGGGCGTCGCACGGCAGCCCATCGCCGATTGGGACGCCTACACGGAAAAACTCCGCAATCAATATCAGTCGGAATAACAAAAAAACGATCTCCAATGATATGCACCCCGAAAGTTTTTTTGTCGAACTTTCGGGGTGCAGGTCATAAAAGGAGTAGGTTTTTCTGCGTCCAGATGCCGTCTTGCGCAGTAGCGTACGATCAAACGACTCTTCAAAGCATTATACACCCAGCAACTTTATCCGTAAATATTGACAATCCGGATTTTTCTCGTAAAAGAGTTGAGTGTGAATGACTTTCAGGTAGAAACAGCCGTCCGAAGCCCAAAACATGTCTGCATGCCCGGCATCAACCGGCATCCAGTTCATATAAGTCGCGGTCATAATTCTTTCTATCTTTCCTCCGTCCGTTATTCCATACAGTTCCGCATTGGATTCGGGGTCATAGGGATTGCCCGAAATACAAATGATATATTTCCGATTGGGCGAGAGGTACGGAAATCCATCGAAATCCCAGCCCGGAAGCGATGCCTCGCCCGTGGTTTTATCATAGAAATCATATCCCCACCATTCATTGCCTTGTATATAAATCACATACTGGTTCAGGATTTCATATTGCCCTAAATAGCTGAATTCGTTTCCTCCATCGCCAACGATCGGCCTATCGACGAGCCGCACCTCTTTTTCTTCGGCTTTCAGGGTAATCACACCATCGACCTTTCGAAAGGTCGCCGTATCCGCGACGAAATAATCGACTCTGTTATTGGCCAGGCTGTCGAACGTCTCTTTGTCGATCAATTCCACGTCCAAATACCTGTCAAGGATTTTTGAACTTTCATTATTGTTCTCATCCAGACAACTGACTACGTTCAAATCGTCAGGAATGAGTTTTATCTCCGAAAGGCCGCCCGCGGCGCTCTTTTTCACGAAAACCTTTTCCCATCTCGAACCCTCTATCCAAGACCGTTCGTCCTGCCACTTCCGTGCGACTAAACTCCTGATACCATAAAAATCGGCCGCAGTATCGATGACCTCCAGGCGGTCGCCGTAGTTGTAATGTAACAGGCTCTTTGCATTTTCATCGGGTTCCTGCCTGGCATCGACGCCCCGCCTGTCGGTAACATAAACCGTCTCGATGACTTTAACCGAATGATAGTCTATCGGATAACCTTCCAGTTCTGACTCCGTCGGTAACGTGTCCTTCTCGGCCGTCCCGCTGTCAGCAGCCTGCGTTGTATCCGTTGTCGGTTTGTCGCTTTTTCTGTTCAGGCAGCTTACCGCCAGGAAACAGAGCGCTAAAAGAATTACTGTTTTCTTCATTGTTTCTCGGGTTCTTGTTTTCAAAATCAGCTCCGCCCTCCTTGCATTCCATGCTCAAAAAGCAGCAAAGACGCGTATTGACGATTCAAAACAGAGACTCAAAACAGCGCTGCAAAAGCATCCATTTTCATCGGCCGCACGTCGCAATCGCCAATGCCTATAGGCACCACGATACGCAGCATGCCGTCCTCATTCTTCTTGTCCTTGCCCACCTCTTTGAGCAGCCGCTTCACATCGACGGGCGGCGTGAGGTCGAACCCCAGTTTTTTCAGCACCCCGGCGATCCGGTCGCGGTCTTCCGCCGTCAGTACGCCGAGCTTCACCGAGGCATCGGCGATCAGCGCCGTGCCCACCGCCACGGCCTCGCCGTGGTTCAGGCGGTTGGTACACTTCTCGATGGCGTGCGCCAGCGTATGCCCGAGGTTGAGCTTGCGGCGGTCGCCCGACTCGCGCTCGTCGCGTTCGACAATGTCGGCCTTCACGCGGATCGACGCCGAGACGGCATCCGTAAGCAGGTCGGTATTGGAACGCAGGTCGTCGAAGGTCGTGGCTTCGATCCGCGCGAAGAGGTCGGCATCGGCGATGATGGCCGCCTTGACGACTTCGGCCAGCCCGGCGCGGAACTCCCGGTCGGAGAGCGTGCGCAGCATCCCGGGGTCGCAGATCACGAACCTGGGCTGCGAGAATGTCCCCGCCATATTCTTGTAGCCGTCGACATTCACACCGTTCTTGCCGCCCACGCTGGCGTCGACCTGTCCCAGCAGAGTCGTCGAGACGAACCCGAAATCGAGGCCGCGCATGTAGGTCGCGGCGGCGAAACCCGCCACGTCGGTCACGATACCGCCCCCGATCCCCAGCACGAAAGTCGACCGGTCGACGCCCAGTTCGATGAAGCGGCGGTAGATCGATTCGACGGTTTGCAGGGTCTTGATACTCTCCCCGAGGCCGATCAGCACCGTATCGTAAGGAGCCAGCATCGGATGGTAGAGCCGGTCTATCGTGGCATCGGACACGACGACCACGCGCCCCCCGGGCAGTACTCCCGACAGGATGTCGGACGTGGGCCCGATATAAATCTCGCTCTGCTGCCGGACATTGAAGATGGGTTCCATAATAATTAAACTTTTTTAATAAGCCAACAAATTTAGTATATTTTCCCGAGAAATTGTTACCTTTGCACCACAAATTCTTTTCACATGCAAAAACTACGCAATATTGCAATTATTGCACACGTGGATCACGGCAAGACCACGCTCGTAGACAAGATGATCCTGGCCGGCAACATCCTGCGCGACAACGCCAAGCAAACCGGCGAGCTGATCCTCGACAACAACGACCTCGAACGCGAACGCGGTATCACGATCCTCTCGAAGAACGTCTCGGTAATTTACAAGGATTATAAAATCAACATCATCGACACCCCGGGCCACGCCGACTTCGGCGGCGAGGTCGAGCGCGTGCTGAACATGTGCGACGGCGTACTGCTGCTGGTCGACGCCTTCGAAGGCACCATGCCCCAGACCCGCTTCGTGCTGCAAAAGGCGCTGGCGCTGGGCAAGAAGCCCATCGTGGTAATCAACAAGGTCGACAAGCCCAACTGCCGTCCCGAAGTGGTCAACGAACAGGTTTTCGACCTGATGTTCACGCTCGACGCCACCGAGGAGCAGCTCGACTACAAGACTATCTACGGCTCGGCCAAACAGGGCTGGATGTCGCACAAATGGAACGAGCCGACCGACTCGCTCGTCCCGCTGCTGGACGCCATCATCGACGAGATACCCGAACCGGCCGTGGTAGAAGGCACGCCCCAGATGCTCATCACCTCGCTCGAATACTCCTCCTACACGGGGCGTATCGCCGTGGGCAAGGTGACGCGCGGCTCGCTCCGGGCGGGACAGAACGTCACGCTGGCCAAGCGCGACGGCACAACGATGCAGAAGACCAGGATCAAAGACCTGATGGTCTTCGAAGGTCTCGGCAAAAAGAAGGTCGACGAAGTGCCGTGCGGCGAGATTTGCGCCATCATGGGCATCGAAGGGTTCGAGATCGGCGACACGATCTGCGACTACGAGAACCCCGAACCGCTGCCCCCCATCGCCATCGACGAACCGACGATGTCGATGCTCTTCACGATCAACAACTCGCCGTTTTTCGGCAAGGACGGCAAATACGTCACCTCGCGCCACATCAAGGAGCGCCTCGACCGCGAACTGGAGAAGAACCTCGCGCTGCGCGTGACGCCCGGCCCCTCGGCCGACAGTTTCAACGTATTCGGCCGCGGCGTATTGCACCTCTCGGTGCTGATCGAGACCATGCGCCGCGAAGGATACGAATTGCAGGTCGGACAGCCCCGCGTGATCGTCAAGGAGATCGACGGCAAGAAATGCGAACCGGTCGAGGAACTGACCGTCGACTGCCCCGAAACCTGTTCGGGCACGGTGATCGAACTGGCCACCAAACGCAAAGGCACGCTCAGGAACATGACGTCGAACGGCGACCGCGTGCGGCTGGAGTTCGACATCCCCTCGCGCGGCATCATCGGCCTGAGGTCGAACATGCTCACGGCAACGGCCGGCGAGGCGATCATGACACACCGCCTGAAGGATTTCGAACCGTGGGTCGGCGAAATCGAGATGCGCACCAACGGCTCGATCATCTCGGGCGAGACCGGCACGGCCTTCGCCTACTCGATCGACAAGCTGCAGGATCGCGGACGCTTCTTCATCAGCCCGATGGATCAGGTCTACGAGGGGCAGGTGATCGGCGAGCACACGCGCCAGAACGACATCACGGTCAATGTCACCAAGGCCAAGCAGCTCACCAACATGCGCGCTTCGGGGTCGGATGACAAGACCTCGATCGCCCCGCCGAAGGTCTTTACGCTCGAAGAGGCATTGGAATACATCCAGGCGGACGAATACGTCGAGGTTACGCCCCACGCCATGCGCCTGCGCAAGATATTGCTGCACGAGGTAGACCGCAAACGCGCTTCGAAGTAAACGGCCGCCGCATAACGCATAAACCGAACCCGGAAAATGGATCATTTCACCTTATCGCTGGCCGTCGGCGCCGTCGCAGGGACACTGGACATCATCCCGATGATTTTCCAGCGGCTGCCGTTGCGTTCGTGCCTGTCGGCATTCTTCATCTACTTCTTTGCGGCGGTCATCGTCTTTTACAGCAACCTGCCCTACCTGCCTTGGTGGGCAGACGGCATGGCCGTCACGCTGATGCTGATGCTCCCCGTACTCTTCACCTTCTCGGGCAAGGAGCGCAAAGCCATCCCGGTGGTGCTGTTCAACGCCCTGCTGTTCGGGTTCCTGATCAGCGCCGCGGAAAAATACCTGGCCTGAGGCATCCGTTTTTTCACCTATCACATGCAGTATCAGGCAATTTCTCCGTTTATAGAAAAGAACGCAAACGGAAAGGGACAGACATGAAAAGATATATACTGACACTCCTGCTGGCGGCCTTCGCATGCACGGCATGCGATAAAGACGACGAATATGAAATTCGCGAATGGACGGTCGCCTCGCAACTGGGCATCGCCCACGGGCCGCATACGCTGCAACCCGTGCTGCTGGTCAAGGCCAACGACGACACGTCGTGGCGCGCCGTATATCAGGGCATCGAGGGATTCGACTTCGAGGCGGGTTACGAATACCGGCTCCGCATAAAGGCCGAACAACTGCCCGACACGCCCCAGGACGGCTCTTCGATCCGCTACACCCTGCTGGAGCAAATTTCGAAGACCCCGGCGACCTCGGTCATCCCCGACCAGTTCTTCCCGGTCTTCACGATGGAGGTCGCCCCGCAGCCGATGAATTACCGGGGACAGCGATTCCTGGGCGTACGGTTCCCCGAGTCCGGACTGAACGAATGGCAGCCGTGGCCGTTCCGCATCGAAGGGTTCGAATACGAACCGGGATACGTCTACCGGCTCCGCATCGGGACTTCGGTCGTCCCGGCACCGGACAGCCCCGCGGGCTATTACTCCGTTCGCTACTCGATGCTCGACATGGACAGGCAGCCCGCAGAGGACTAAACGCAAGGGAAACCGGACGAAAAATGCCGACGATTCTGAACACACAAACGACCCTTCCGGGTCGTTTTTTCATGCGGGCAATCGTTCCTCTCTCGTGAGCCCCCTTCAGCCGCGTTGCCACCCCTTGCGGCGGAGGTTATTCCCCTTCGGGGTCTTCCTGCACCGGCACCCCCTTTTTCAGGGTGGCGAACGAAAGGATATGCCACGTCACGCCAATGGCGACGGCAAGCAAGGCCGCCTGCGCCCACCACCAGGCGGTAAGCAGCGCGAAAATGCAGTAAAGCATCGTCCCCCACATGAGCGTCAGGGAAATGATCTTGGCACGGAGCGGTATGGCGCGATTTTCGCGGAAGTTCCGTACATACTCGCCGAAACAGGGGTGTGCGAGCAGCCAACCGTAAAGCCGGGGCGAAGAACGCACCCAAAAGGCCGCCGATAGCAACAGGAACGGCGTGGTAGGCAGCAGGGGGACGAATATGCCGACGATGCCCAGCACGCACGAGATGCATCCCAATACGACGAGAAGAATTTTCATGGGGCAAAAATAGCACAAATTCGGGAGCCGGAAGCACGGCGACGGTTATTTTTCCTTATATTTGTAGAATAGAAACCGTATACGATACAAAACCAAAATACGATGAATAAAATAGGTATTGCCAGCGACCACGCAGGCTATGAAATGAAAGAATTCCTGGTAGGTTACCTCGACGCCATGGGTTACGAGGTGCTCGATTTCGGCACGCATTCGCCCGACAGCGTCGACTATGCCGACTTCGCGCATCCGCTGGCCAAGGCGATCGAAAACGGCGAACTCGAACGCGGCATCGCCCTCTGCGGCTCGGGCGAAGGGATGACAATGACCCTCAACAAGCATCAGGGCATCCGCGCCGGCCTGGCCTGGGAGCCCGAAATCGCGTCGCTCATCCGCCGCCACAACAATGCCAACATCATCGTCTTCCCGGCGCGTTTTATCACCAACGACGAAGCCGTGGCAATGCTCGACGCATATTTCGCAGCCCAGTTCGAAGGCGGACGCCACGAACACCGCATCGAAAAGATGGCGATCCCTTGCGGCGCAGCCGGGGATGCGGCAAAATAAGGGACAAAACCTGCGGGCGCGGATTATTCCGCGCCCGTCGCATGCCAGGTCGGGCAATGACCGGTCCCAAACATCCCCGACGGATAAAGGAAATCGTATGTCCCGACTGCGGGCGCACGGTCAGTACGGCTTATTGCCCGTACTGCGGACAGCGTTGCGGCACGGCACCCCTCCCGGGGCACAGCTCCCGGGAAGCAGCATAACAAAACGAACATGCCCAAACACCAACTCTGCCGCAACTGCGGCCACGAAATCGACCACAACTACTGTCCGGCATGCGGACAACGCACGACGACCGACCGGCTGACCTGGGCGTCGCTGGTGGACAGCGTCTCTTCGACCTTCATCGGCGACGAAGCGTACGGCCTGCGGGGCATCAACATGCGCAAGGGCGCCGTGATGACATGGCTGGCGATCCTGATACGCCCCTACGTTTCGGTCTCGGAGTTCATCCTCGGGCACCGCCGCAAATATTTCAACCCGGTGGCGATCCTGCTCATGCTCTCGACCTTCTACGCCGTAGTGTTCGCCCTCGTGGGCAAGGAGTTCACCCCTACGGCCCGGGCCGACTCCCCTCTGTTCCGATGGCTTATCTGCTCCTACTACGACTACGCCACGCTGCACCCCGCGGCCAACATGCTGCTGATGCTGCCGTTCTATGCACTGGCGATGAAAACCGTGTTCCGCAGGCGCTCCGACCTCAAATATGTGGAATACCTCTACATAGGCATCTTCCTGTCGGTGTTCGAAATCACGCTGATGATCCTCGCACTGCCTGCCGAACTGTTCATCCCGTGGTACAGCTCCTTCTACATGCAGATGCTGCCCGTCTTCATCTATACGGGATTCGTATTCCGGAAACTGTTCGGGCTGAAGAAGAAAGGCGCCGTCCTGCGCACGCTGCTGGTCGACATGCTGCAATATGTCTATGCCTTTTTCGCAGCCCTGGGCTTGTTGACGCTGTCGCTGGGCATCTATTATCTGGTCGCCCCCGAAAAATTCAAGGAGGAGCTCAATATCCTCGACAGGAATGCGAAGAGCGGACAGACCGAAAGATTGTACCAAGGAGAAGGTGCGCTGAACGACATCCTGAACGGGATCATGGATGTGGTCTACCGGGAGGACGAAACGGATAAAAGCTCCGGAAAGGACGGGAAGGACACCGCAGGCACAAGAGATGAACCACAAAAAGATGTCCCGGAAAACAGACCGGAAACGGGAAAAACCGCAGCAGCCGGGGACAATCCCCCTGCGGGAAACACCGCAGGTCGTCAGGGCGGCGGGAAGACCTTGCCTGGAAAGTAAGTTGCGGGGAGCACCCCGAAGCGGCGATGCGGCAAAGCGGTAGCCCGGGAAAGCGGCGAATTGCTAAACGCGCGCAAGCTCAGACGGGCCCCGGGATGAAGGAAAACCGAGATGCGGAAAAGGGCGGAAAACCAAGCTAACAAAGGGGTTGTCCCTCGCTACAACATATAGACAAAGGGGGTCTGCAGCCGCAGGCTCCCTGCTTTTTGCGCATCGTCGAAAAGTCCGAACACGGCCGAGCCGCTGCCCGACATCGAGGCATAGACCGCTCCGGCCGCAAGCAGGCTGTCACGGGCTTCGCGGATGGCAGGATGCGCCGCGAAGATATGCGGTTCGAAATCGTTGGTCACCAAACCCTGCCACTCCACCACAGGCCGCCGCAAGCGCTCCGCGAGGGGCACTTCGGGCACATGCGGACGTACCCCTGCGTAAGCCTCGCGCGTCGAAACGCCCACGTCGGGTTTTACGACAACGAGCGTCATTCCCGCCAGGCAGAGCGGGTAAGGCTCCATGATCTCGCCCCTCCCGGTGCAAAGCTGCGGGGTATTGCGCACGAAAAAAGCCGTGTCGCTACCCAGCTCGGCGGCAAGGGCGACCAGCTCCGCCTCGGCAAGCCGCAGGCCGAAAAGCCCGTCGAGCGCCAGCAGTACGGCGGTGCCGTCGGACGAACCGCCCCCGAGCCCGGCACCGAAAGGCACCCGTTTGTCGAGGCGTATCTCCACGCCGTCCACGCCGTAGCGCTCCCGCATCAGCTGGAATGCCTTGACGCAGATGTTCTCCCCGGGGGCGCAATCCACCGCCAGCCCTTCGGAGAGGAACCGCACGCCGGGCACGGCCGTGCGCGTCACCCCGACCACGTCGTACAGTCCCCGCACGGGGAACATCACGGTCGACAACTCGTGGTAGCCGTCCTCACGGCGGCGCAGGACATCCAGCCCCAGATTTATTTTGCAGTTTGCATGCAGGATCATACGGCAAAGATATAAAATTTGTACTTTTGCGGTATGAAATTCCGCACCGAAATCGACATTGCGCCCCTCGGGGTGAAAATCGGATACGGGAACCGCATCCTGGCCCTCGGTTCCTGCTTCGCCGAACACATCGCGGGACGGCTCGCCGAAGCCCGGTTCCGCATCGTCACAAACCCCACGGGCATCCTGTTCAACCCGCTCTCCATCGCCGCCGCGCTGCGCAGCTATGCGGACGAGGCGCCCGTACAGCATTCCGAGCTGGACTTCGACGGCGAACTGTGGTTCCACTACGGGTTCCACGGCTCTCTTTCGGCCGCGTCGCCCGACGAGGCGCTGGCTGCGATGAACGCCGCCCGCAAGGCAGGTGCCGAAGCCCTGCGCCGTGCCGACCGGGTATTGCTGACCCTGGGCACGGCATGGGTCTACGAACACAACGGGCAGGTGGTGGCCAACTGCCACCGGCAGCCCGCGACCGAATTCGTACGGCGCAGGCTGGGCGTCGCGGAGATCACCGGGGCATTTTCAGCCCTGCTCGCAGGGCCGCTCGCAGGGAAAGAGGTCATCCTCACAGTCAGCCCCGTGCGGCACCTCGGCGACGGGCTGGAGGGCAACGCCGTAAGCAAGGCCACGCTCCGCCTGGCAGCCGAAGAGCTGGCCGCGGCGCACGCCGCCGTCCACTACTTCCCGGCCTACGAAGTGCTCAACGACGACCTGCGCGACTACCGTTTCTACGCCGACGACCTGGTGCACCCCTCGGCGCAGGCCATACAATACGTCTGGGAAAAATTCATCCCCGCAGTGCTCTCGGACGAGGCACGACGCCTGCTCCCCGACGTGCGGCACATCGTCGTCGCGGCGGCGCACCGTCCCCGCAACCCCCGCAGCGAGGCCTACCGGGAGTTCTGCCGCCGCAGGATAGGCGAGATCGCGGCACTGCCGCAGGTCGATTTTCAGGCCGAGGAGGAATATTTCCGCAGATGTATCGAAATAAATTCGTAAATTTGCGGCCAATCACACACACGCAATGAAGCACAGGATCATTTTACTCGCCATAGCCGCCCTGGCGGCATTCGAAGCCGCGGCGGCACGCCCCCGCCTGGTCGTCAACATCGTCGTAGGCTCGATGCGCGCCGAAGACCTCGGCCGGTATGCCGGCAACTACGGCGAAGGCGGGCTCAGGCGCCTGCTGGACGGGGGCACGGTCTTCGCCGACAGCCGCTACGACTACCAGCAGACCACGACGCCCGTATCGCTCGCCACGCTCACCACGGGCGCCATGCCTTCGACGCACGGCGTAATCGGCGCCCGCTGGCGCGACTACGTCGAAAACGACGCCGTGGAACTGATCGCCGGGCGCAAGGGCCCGGGGCCCTACAACCTGATAGCCCCGACGCTCGCCGAGGCGCTCCTGCAACACGAGCCCGGAGCCAAAGCCGTCTCGGTTGCCACCGAGGCGATGTCGGCGGTCATCATGGCCGGGCACGGCGGCGAGGCCTTCTGGCTCGATTCGGCGCGCTGCGGCTGGGAAACGTCGCCCTATTACGCCCCCGAAGTACCCGAATGGGTAGCCCGCAGCAACCGCGAACGCTACAACCTCTCATACATCACCCCCGAGTGGCGCACGCTCTACGAAAAGGGACGCTACCTCAACACCCGCAACTGGGACATCGTTCTCACAGGCAAAAGCAGGAAAGACAAGGACGAGCCGGGGGAAGGGCGCCTGAAACTCACGTCGGACTACGACAAAATGCTCTACACCCCGGCGGGCAACACCGCCGTGCTGGGCTTTGCCAAGCAGGCCATCGCCCAGTTCAAACTCGGCGACGACGCGACGCCCGACCTGCTGAACATCTGCCTCGACACGCCGCGCCGCATCAGCGAGGCCTACGGCCCCGAGTCGGTCGAGGTCGAGGACATGTACTACCGCCTGGATCGCGACCTGGCCGATTTCCTGACCTTCGTCTTCGCCCAGGTCAGAAACGGCGAGGTGCTCGTCGTCTTCACCTCCGACCACGGCACCAGCCCTTCTTTCGACACGGGGCACGAAGAGAGCGACCGGTTCAACACCCGCCAGTTCGAGGTGATCGTCAACGGCTTCCTCAACGTCCGCTACGGCATGGGCGACTGGGTGCTGGAGTACGAGGACAAATGCGTCTACCTGAACCACAACCTGATCTACGAGCGGGGACTCGACCTGGCCGAGGTGCAGAACGAGGTGGCGATCTTCGCCATGCAGTTCCGGGGCGTGTCGCACGCCCTCTCGGCGACGGCCATGCGGACGAGCTACTTCGGGAGCGGCTATGCCCGCAAGATGCAGAACAGCTTCTACCCCCGCCGTTCGGGCGACGTCATCCTGAACCTGATGCCCGGCTGGATCGAGGAACAGGAGCGCTGCTGGTCGTCGTCGGGATCGATGTACGGCTACGACACGCAGGTGCCGCTGGTATTCTACGGCGTCGGCGTCGGGCCGCAGCGCATAAAGCGCCGCGTGGACATGACAGCCGTGGCCCCGACCGTGGCACGTATGCTGGAGATCACCGAGCCTGCGGCATCGGAAGGCGAAGTACTGCCGGAAATAATAGATTTGTAAGGTTTTAAAGCAAAAGATATGGACAAGATACAGGAGGAGATCATCGGGGAGTTCTCGGTATTCGACGACTGGCTCGACAAATACGACTACCTCATCGGCCTGAGCGACTCGCTCCCGGCCATCGCAGCCGAGCACCGCACGGAACAGTACCTGATCGACGGCTGCCAGTCGCGCGTGTGGGTAGACGCACGCCTGGAGGACGGCAAGGTCTACTATGCCGCCGACAGCGACGCCATAATAACCAAGGGCATCATCGCGTTATTGATACGCGTGCTGAACGGGCGCACGCCGCAGGAGATCCTCGACACCGACCTCTATTTCATCGACGCCATCGGCCTGAGCGCCAACCTCTCGCCCACGCGCTCGAACGGCCTGCTGTCGATGGTCAAGCAGATGCGGCTCTATGCGCTCGCGTTCGCAAGCAAAAGCGAAAAATAACAGACAGCCATGACACCCGAAGACATACTGAAGGTAGAGAAGGACATAGTCCTTACGCTCAAGAACATATACGATCCCGAAATCCCGGTCAACATCTACGACCTGGGATTGATCTACGAAATAGACTACACGCCCGACGGCGTGGCGAACATCCGCATGACCCTCACGGCGCCCAACTGCCCCATGGCCGACATGCTCGTGGAGGATGTCAACCAGCAGGTTGCCAAGGTCGACGGCGTAAAGGCGGTGAACGTCATCCTCACGTTCGACCCCGTATGGGACAAGAGCATGATGTCGGAGGAGGCGCTGCTCGAACTCAACATGTTCTGACATGGGCGCGGAACAGGAGCATCGGATGCTGAACCGGCTGCAGGCCGGGGCCGGGACGTACGCCTGCGGCGGGTACCTCGCCGGGCTGGGCTCCCTGCAGCGCAGCGAAATATGCACGGCACTGCTCTTCAGCCGGCTGGAACGCAAGATGCGCATGGTCGACGCCCTGCGGGAAGAGGCTTCCGAGAACTGGAACCAGACCTTCTACCTGCTCTATTTCCGCACGCTGGGCGACCGCCGGAACCAGGAGGCGTACCTCTCGCTGGCACGCCGCGTCCCCTACAAGGTTGTCCTGCGCGAACGGCTGGCGCCGCGGGCCGTCGAAGCCATGTTCTTCGGGGCTTCGGGGCTGCTGACGCTCTATCCGCACGACGCATACACGCTCGACCTGGCGCGCGACTTCGAATACCTGGCGGCCAAATACGACATCGAACCGCTGGAGGCCGGAGTCTGGGAACTGGACGAAGTTCGCCCCGCCAACCATCCCGTACTGCGTCTGGCACAGGCGGCGGAGTTCTTCATACAGGACGAATTCGTAATGGAACGCGCCATGTCATGCCGCACGGAGGAGGATATCCGGCGGCTGTTCTGCATCGAAGCGTCGGCTTACTGGCGCACGCACCACATCCCGGGGATCGCAAGCGACGAACACCCCAAGCGTTTGGGAGCATTCAAGGCCAATATCATCGGCATCAACCTCGTTTCCGTCCTGCAATTCGCCTATGGCAGCGTCACCGGGCGCGAAACGCTGCGCGACAGCGCCCTCACGCTGCTCGAACGCCTGCCAGCCGAGGACAACCGTTACATGCGCAACTGGCGCAACACGGGCGTTTCGATCCGCAACGCGTTCGAATCGCAGGCGCTGCTGCAACTCGCCACGGAATACTGCCCTGCAAAACGCTGTACGGAATGCCCCGTCGGACGGCGCATCCTGCAAAGCATAAGTTCAACCGAATAACAGGCAACGATGGAAAAGCAATCCCCCCTCATAAGCGTCATCATGCCGCTCTACAACGCAGAGCGGTTCGTCGGCGAAAGCATCGGCAACATCCTCGGGCAGACCGTCGGGGATTTCGAGCTGATCGTTATCGACGACGCCTCGACGGACTCCTCGTACGACATCGCAAGCCGTTATGCCGCGCAAGACGCACGGATCGTCCTGATGCGCAACGACGCGAACCACGGCGCCGCCTATACCCGCAACCGGGGGCTGGAGACAGCGCGCGGGAGTTTCATTACGTTCATGGATGCCGACGACCGCTGTTCGCCGGAACGTTTCGCCCGCCAGACAACATTCTTCGGACAGCACCCGCAGATCGACCTGTGCGGCAGTTACTATACGATGTTCGGGCCGGACGATGCCCGAGAACAGAAGATACAGGATCCCACCACGCACGAAGGAATCCGGATCCAGATGCTTTTCGGCTGCCCGTTCGCAATGTCGGCGGTCATGATGCGCAGCGAGGCGTTCCGATGTTCGGGAGTGCAGTTCCGGGATACCATGGCAGAAGATTACCAATTCTGGGTAGACCTTTCCGACCACATGCACATGGCGAATATTCCGGAACATCTGTTTTTCTACCGCAGGTGGGAAAACCAACTTTCGACCAGCCAGTTAGACCGGCAGACCCTCAGCGCGCAAGCTATCCAGCGGGATCTGCTGCGCACAACCCTCGGCATGACGCTCACCGACGAGGAATCGCGGATATACACGCAGATGAACCTCCGGGTCGGGACACTGCGGCGCGACGAACTTACGACCTACCGCGGCCTGCTCAAACGACTCTACCGCGCGAACTCCGAACGCAGGGCCTACGATCCGAAACTGCTGCGCAAACGGTTGGTTTACCGTTACAAGCTCGCCTGCAAATGTTTCTATCCCTCGTGGATCGTAAAAATCAGGAAACGCCTGCTGTGGCTCGAACTCCGGTGATATGAAAAAAGTCAGCATCATAATCCCGTTGTACAACCTCGAAAAACTGATCGGGAAATGCATCGCTTCGGCCCTCGGGCAGGATTTATCTCCCGAGGAGTACGAAATTCTGGTCATCGACGACGGGTCGACGGACGGGTCGCTCGCAGCCGCCGAAAAGGCGGCGCAGGGGCACCCCAACGTACATGTATATACCAAACCCAACGAGGGGCTGAGCCGCACGCGCAACTACGGCACCGACCGCGCCGCTGGCAGGTACGTCATGTATCTCGACGCAGACGATTACCTCGAACCGAATGTCCTCGGCCGCCTGGTGGAAACCATGGAGTGCGGAGGGCTCGACATGCTGTGCTTCGAAATAGCTGGAATCGACGAAAACGGCAACGACGTCCCACTCTGGAGCGACGGGATTTCCGCAGGAAACGGCTCCGACGTGCAGCGCGGAGTCGATTTCCTGCAACGCGACCGGTTCCTGCCGATGGTATACGCCTACCTCTACTCGCAGGAGATGCTCGACGCCAACTCACTGCGGATGGCTCCGATCTGGCACGAGGACGAAGAGTTCACACCCCGCGCGTTGTATTACGCACGGCGGATCCAATACCTCCCCGTCCGGGTTTACAACTACCTGCAACGCAGCGATTCGTTCATGGGCAATTATAAGCCGCAAAGTCGCTTAGACCTCGTACGCGCCATGAAAAGCCTGACCTGTTTCGCCTCCCGCATCGGGGCGGAAGACCCCTCAGGCGCCCGCCTGATGCGCCTGCATGTGGGCAAGACCCTAAGCCTGGCATGCAAACAGACCGTGGTGAGGCAACTCGGCAACGCTCGCGAAATGCTCCGGGAAGCCCGCCGGCAAGGCATCATGCCGCTCGAATTCCGCCGCCGGGACTTCCGGCATTTCCTGATAAACCGCCTGCCGGGCCTGTACGTCCTCTACTACAAGCTGCACAAGCGCCAAAAATAACTGCAAACTATTGCCGGGACGGCAGTTCCGCAGATGAAAAAATATTGCGGCGGGGAGTGATGTCCCCGCCGCAATATTTTGCGGTTTTGAAAGAAATCATTACTTTTGTAAGATTTACGTACACAACCCCGAAATAACTGAAATCACATATGGAAATAGTTGCAAGTTTAATCAAACTTTTCTTCGGCTCGAAAGCCGACAAAGACCGCAAGCAGATCGAGCCTTACCTCCAGAAGATCAAAGCGGTGTACCCTTCGATAGAAACCCTTTCGAACGACGAACTGCGTGACAGGAGCGAAGCGCTGAAGAAACAGATCGCCGATTTCATCGCCCGGGACGAGGCCGACATCGTGGAACTGAAGGCCAAGCTTGAACTGCCCGAAACCTCGCTGGAGGAGAAGGAGCGTATCTCGAAGCAGATCGACGAGACGACCAAACGCATCGACGAGAAGATCGAGGAGAAACTCGACGAGATACTGCCCGAAGCCTTCGCCATCATGAAGGATACGGCACGCCGCTTCGCGCAGAACGACGAGGTGGTCGTCACGGCCAACGATTTCGACCGGGATCTGGCCGCCGAGAAGGATTTCGTCCGTATCGAGGGCGATAAGGCCATCTACGCCAACCACTGGATGGCGGGCGGCAACGACACGAAGTGGGACATGATCCATTACGACGTACAGTTGTTCGGCGGCGTGGTGCTCCACAAGGGCAAGATCGCCGAGATGGCGACGGGTGAAGGAAAGACACTCGTGGCGACACTCCCCGTATTCCTCAACGCACTGGCCAAGAAGGGCGTGCACCTGGTCACGGTGAACAACTACCTGGCCAAGCGAGACTCGGAGTGGATGGGCCCGATGTACCAGTTCCACGGGCTTTCGGTAGCCTGCATCGACGACACGCAGCCCAACTCCGACGCCCGCCGCAAGGCATACATGGCCGACATCACGTTCGGTACGAACAACGAATACGGCTTCGACTACCTGCGTGACAACATGGCCTCGTCGCCGGCCGATCTGGTGCAGCGCAAGCACCACTTCGCCATCGTCGACGAGGTCGACTCGGTGCTGATCGACGACGCCCGTACGCCGCTCATCATCTCCGGCCCGGTACCCAAAGGCGACGACCAGCTCTTCGAGCAGTACTGCCCGGCCATCGACCATCTCTACAACCTGCAGAAAAACCTCGTGACGGGCCTGCTGGCCGAGGCACGCCGGCTTATCTCGGAGGGCAAGAACGACGAGGGCGGCGTGAAGCTCTACCGCGCCCACAAGGGCCTGCCCAAGTACAAGCCGCTGATCAAATACCTCTCGGAAACGGGCGTCAAGGCACTGATGCAGAAGACCGAGAACACCTACATGCAGGACAACAACCGCCGTATGCCGGAGATCACCGACGACCTGTTCTTCGTCATCGACGAAAAACTCAATTCGGTGGAACTGACCGACAAGGGACACGAGGTGCTGTCGAAATATTTCAACGAGGACGGGTTCTTCGTGCTGCCCGACATCGGCGCCGAGGTGGCCGAGCTGGAGAAGAGCAACCTCTCGGACGAGGAGCGTGCGCAGAAGCGCGACCAGGTGGTCAACGACTATTCGATCAAGTCGGAGCGCGTGCACACGATCCACCAGCTGCTGAAAGCCTACGCCATGTTCGAGAAAGACGTCGAATACGTGGTGATGGACAACAAGGTGAAAATCGTCGACGAGCAGACGGGGCGTATCCTCGACGGGCGCCGCTATTCGGACGGCCTGCACCAGGCCATCGAGGCCAAGGAGCACGTGAAGGTCGAGGCTGCGACGCAGACCTTCGCAACGATCACGCTGCAGAACTATTTCCGCATGTACCACAAGCTGGCCGGTATGACCGGTACGGCCGAAACCGAGGCTTCGGAGTTCTGGAGCATCTACAAACTCGACGTCGTGGTGATCCCGACGAACCGCCCGGTGATCCGCGACGACCGCCAGGATTTGATTTACAAGACCAAGCGTGAGAAATACAACGCCGTGATCGAGGAGATCGTGAAGCTGGTCGAGGCGGGACGCCCCGTACTGGTGGGCACCACCTCGGTCGAGATTTCGGAGTTGCTGAGCCGCATGCTCAAGCTCCGCGGCATCAAGCATAACGTCCTCAATGCCAAGCAGCACCAACTGGAGGCGCAGGTCGTGGCCGAGGCGGGCCGCTCGGGACAGGTGACCATCGCCACCAACATGGCCGGCCGTGGTACCGACATCAAACTGACGCCCGAGGTCAAGGCAGCCGGAGGTCTTGCGATCATCGGCACCGAACGCCACGAAAGCCGCCGCGTCGACCGCCAGCTGCGCGGACGTGCCGGACGTCAGGGCGACCCCGGATCGTCGCAGTTCTTCGTATCGCTCGAAGACGACCTGATGCGCCTGTTCGGGTCGGGCCGCATCGCCTCGATGATGGATCGCATGGGGCTGAAAGAGGGCGAGGTGATTCAGGCCGGCATGATGACGCGGGCCATCGAGCGCGCCCAGAAGAAGGTCGAGGAGAACAACTTCGGCATCCGCAAACGCCTGCTGGAGTACGACGACGTGATGAACTCGCAGCGCGAGGTGATCTACACGCGCCGCCGCCACGCGCTCTACGGCGAGCGGATCGAAATCGACCTGAACAACATCATGTACGACTACGCGGACAACTTCGTGGAGGTCAACCGCGGCATCGAATTCGAGGATTTCCGGTTCGAGCTGATCCGCGAAGTGGCCATCGAGCCCTCGTTCGACGAGGCGACCTACGGCTCGGCGAAACCTGCCGAGCTGGCCGAACTGATCGTAAAAGACCTCAAGGATGCCTATGCACGCCGCGCGAAATCCGTGGCCGACACGGTACGCCCCGTGATGGAGCGCATCTACGAGGATCGGAAAGAGCAGTTGGATTCGAACATCTATTTCCCGATCACCGACGGCCACCTGGGTTACAACGTCCCGGTAAACCTGCTGAAATGCAAGAATTCGGACGGGGCGGAGATCTTCAGGGTATTCTCGAAGGTGGTGATGTTCACCTCGATCGACGACGCATGGCGCGAGCACCTGCGCGAGATGGACGACCTGCGCCAGAGCGTGCAGAATGCCACCTACGAGCAGAAAGACCCGCTGCTGATCTACAAGTTCGAATCGTTCGGGCTGTTCTCGAAGATGATCGTCAAGGTCAACCGCGACGTGCTGGCCATCCTCAACAAAGCCTACATCCCGGTGCGCGACCAGAACGCCGAGGCCGTACAGCGGGAGCGTCAGGAGCGTGCCAAAGTCGACGTCAACAAGTTGCAGGCCTCGCGCATGCAGGCTGCGGCTCAGGCCGGGCAGCAGGACAAACAGAAACCGATGCCCCTGCATGTCGAGAAGAAGGTCGGCCGCAACGACCCGTGCCCCTGCGGAAGCGGCAAGAAATACAAGCAGTGCCACGGAAAAGGAATTTAACCAAATTTAACCACCTGCAAACAAGTTCGCCCGTACGGTGAAAACCCTGGTAAAATACAGCATAACGGCCGCGGCATTCTGCCTTGCCTGCGGGGCGGGCCGCGCAGCTGCGCAGCAACAAGGCAAAGCCCCGAAGCAATACGACGTGGCGGCCTATGTCTACCCCGCCTATGCATCGGACGACCCGCGCCTGCGGCCTTTCTGGCCGATGGGGATCGGGGAATGGGAAACCGTTATGACCATGCAGCAACGCAATCCGGGGCACTACTGGGATCGCAAACCGCTGTGGGGCTATGTCAACGAAGCCGACCCGGCGGTGATGTCGATGGAGATCGACCAGGCGACCCGCCACGGCGTGAACGTCTTTATTTTCGACTGGTACTGGTACGACGGACGGCCTTTCATGGAGACCACGCTCGACAACGGGTTCCTGAAGGCCGGCAACGTGGATAAAATGCGGTTTTACCTCATGTGGGCCAACCACGACGTACTCAACCACTGGGATACGCGCCTGGCACGGGTACACGAGCAGAATGTGATCTGGACGGGAAAGGTCGACCGCGAGGAGTTCGAAAAGATATGCCGGCGGAACATCGAAAAGTATTTCAAGCACCCGCAATACTACAAGATCGACGGCAAGCCGGTCTTCATGGTCTACGACCTGCCGCAACTGATCGCGGGACTGGGCGGCGTAGAGCAGACGGCCGATGCCCTGAAATGGTTCAAGAAGGAGGTGAAGAAAGCCGGGTTCCCGGGGCTGGAACTCCAGTTTGCCATGTGGTCGATCAACCTCAATTACAGCGGGTTCGATGGCAGCAAGACGGAAAACCCGGCAAACGATTTTATCCGGACGCTGGGATTCACCGGCACCACACACTACCAGTTCGCGCATTTCGCCAATGTCGACCAGGACTACCTGACCATCCTGGAGCAGGTGCGCGACGAATGGGCGAGGATTGACGCCACGTACGATTTCACCTACTATCCGCATATCAGCGTCGGCTGGGACAACAGTCCCCGCATGGGGCATAGCGCCGTGGTGAAGAACAACACGCCGGAAAATTTCGCCAGGGGGCTCCGCATGGCGCGTGAGTACATCGACGCACATCCCGACCGGGCACCGCTGATTACGGTCAACAGCTGGAACGAATGGACGGAGACCAGCTACCTGATGCCCTGCAACGTATTCGGGTACGGGTATCTCGAAGCCGTCAAAAAGGTATTCATCGACATGCAATAAGCCTCCCGCACGGAGGGCGACAACGGATTATGGGTTACAACGAGGAAAAACAACGCCAGCTGGACATGCGTTACCTGCGCATGGCCCGCATCTGGGCTGAAAATTCGTACTGCGTACGGCGCAAGGTCGGGGCGCTGATCGTCAAGGACAAGATGATCATTTCCGACGGTTACAACGGCACGCCCTCGGGCTTCGAGAATGTCTGCGAGGACGAGAACGGCAAGACCAAACCCTACGTACTCCATGCCGAAGCGAACGCCATCACGAAGGTCGCCAAAAGCGCCAACAACTGCGACGGCTCGACGCTCTACATCACCGCGGCGCCCTGCATCGAATGTTCGAAACTCATCATCCAGGCAGGTATCAAGCGAGTGGTTTACTGCGAGGAGTACCGCTCGGAAGAGGGGCTCGACCTGCTACGCAAGGTCGGCATCGAATGCATACAGCGCGAAATCGACGAACGCTGACATCCGGCCTGTGAAACGGATACCCCTGTTGCTCACCACCCTGCCCTGCATATCCGGCGGGCTCATCTCCTCGCGGGGTCAGGAGCCTTCCGCACAGCACCCTGCAAGCATTGAGGCGCTCAACTACATGATCGGCCGGGGCTGGTAATTCGTACAGGCCTACGTTTCGGTGAATGAGCACCAAACCACGCATTTCCTGCTGCGACGTGCCTCCTCGTGCCTGTCTGACACGGAAAAACGGCTGTTGCTTGCTGAACCCCGCACGCATAAGGAGGCGCCCGAAAAGAGAAAAAAGGGAAAACGACAGGAAAAGAGCCGAATCACGGTTCTTTTTTACTTTCCTCATTCCCGGATGCGCAACGGAGAGTTATTTGCATTTCCCGAATAAAGCCTTTATCTTTAAAAGGTGAATCATCTAAAACCGACCGGTATGAAACGTATCGTCATCGTAGGCGCCACATCGGGCATAGGGCTCGAAGTGGCGAAATTGTGCATCCGCGAAGGATGGCGCGTAGGCGCAGCAGGAAGGCGTGAAGAGGCGCTCGAGGCACTCCGCGCCACAGCCCCCGAACAGGTTGAGACCGAACCGCTGGACATCACGCGCGACGACGCACCCGGACAGCTCGCCCGCCTGATCGACAAGCTGGGCGGCATGGACATCTACCTGCATTGCTCGGGCATCGGCAAGCGGAACACCGGCCTGCTGCCGGAGATCGAACTCGACACCCTGCGCACCAACGGCGAAGGGTTCGTGCGCATGGTTACGGCGGCTTTCGGCTATTTCCGGGCCAACGGAGGCGGGCACCTGGCCGTCATCAGTTCGATCGCAGGCACGAAGGGACTCGGCAGCGCCCCGGCCTACTCGGCTACCAAGCGCATGCAGAACACCTATATCGACGCGCTGGCGCAGCTCGCGCACATGGAGAAACTCGGCATCCGCTTTACGGACATCCGCCCGGGTTTCGTCGCCACCCCGTTGCTTGCGAGCGACGGGCACTACCCGATGCTGATGAAGACCGAAAAGGTCGCAGCACGCATCATGCGGGTATTGAAACGCCGGCGCCGCAGGGTGGTCATCGACCGCCGCTACGCGGTCATGGTATTTTTCTGGAAACTGATCCCCGAATGGCTGTGGGAGCGGCTCAACATCCGCAAAAACGAGTGACCGCAAACAGCCCCAGGCCGTGCAGACAGCAACGGGTCAAACGGCAACAGGTCGCTAATGGCAACAGGCCGTGTTAACGGCGAACGGTTGTGCAAATTACAAGTCGTGCAAACAGCCTGCCGCCCATCGCATCATTCCCGCCACCGGCCGCCGCCCGTAAAAAACTATCGCTCCGGACGCCATCGCCGCACCAGCCTGCCACATAGCCCCCGGGTCATGGCGACAAGTACGAGACAGGTTACCCGACCAAACCGGGAACCTTCCGACGCACCCGCGTGATACGGGCGGGAAGAAGCACGGTTCGACACATAATCGAATGACACGAAAAAGGTTGTCTAACAAGTCTAATTTTAACGATTTCACCCCTGTCAGAATAAACTCTGGCAGGGGTGATTTTCGATTTTCGAGACTGGTTAGACAGCCCATTCTTTCCGAAACCCTCAGAACGGCAAGTCGTCGGGATCGTCCGCCGGAACGGCCGGCGCCGCGGGTTGCTGCGCCGCAGGCTGCTGGAAACCGCCCGCAGCAGGTTGTCCTCCGTAAGCCGGGGCCTGCTGCTGCGAACCGTACCCCGAAGAGGCACTGTCCGAAGCCGGGTTGTCACTGCGCCGCCCCAGCAGGTTCATCACGTCGGCCATGATCTCGGTCGTATAACGTTTGTTGTTGTCCTTGTCCATCCACTCGCGGGTACGCAGGCGCCCCTCGACATAGATCTGCGTCCCCTTACGGACATATCTGTCGACCACGTCGGCAAGGCCGCGCCACAGCGTGATGGTGTGCCACTCGGTATGCTCCTTGGCCTCGTTGGCCTGACGGTCGAACAAGCGCTCGGTCGTCGCCAGGCGGATGCGGGCGACCTTCACGCCGCTCTCGGTGGTGCGGACTTCGGGGTCTATACCCACGTTGCCCACCAGAATCACTTTGTTTACCATATCTTACAGCTGTTTTATCATACGTTTGAAGAGTACCTCCATCTTGATGCCGGCCTTCTTGCCCTGCCGCTGCACATCCTCGTGGTCACCCACCTCGTCCGAAAGGCCGCAGTTAGTGATGACCGAGACACCGAAGACCGGGATCGACATGTGGCGCGCCACGATCACCTCGGGCACGGTCGACATGCCGGCCGCATCGCCGCCGATGTTCTTGAAATAACGGTACTCGGCCTGCGTTTCGAACGTCGGGCCCGTGCCGCCGACATAAACGCCGTACTGGAGTTTGATGTTCTCCTCCTCGGCGATGGCCGTGGCCTTGGCGATCAGCGCCTTGTCGTAACAGTTGTGCATATCCGGGAAACGGGGGCCCAGCTCGGCGATGTTACGGCCGATCAGCGGGTTGGGCATCAGGTTGATATGGTCGGTGATGACCATCAGGTCGCCCACGCGGAACGAGGTATTGATCCCGCCCGAAGCGTTCGACACGAAGAGGTATTTGATGCCCAGCAGCTGCATGACGCGCACCGGGAAAGTCACCTGCTGCATCGTGTAGCCCTCGTAGTAGTGGAAGCGCCCCTGCATGGCCACGACCTTGCGGCCCTCGACCGTGCCGAAGATCATACGCCCCTTGTGCCCCTCGACGGTCGAAACGGGGAAACCCGGGATATCTTTGTATTCGATGGCGAATGCAGTGTCGATCTTATCGGCGAAACCGCCCAGGCCCGTGCCGAGGATGATGCCCACCTCCGGGGCGAAAGAACTCGTGGCGGCGTCGATAAAAGCCGCTGTTTTTTTAATTTCCTCTAACATCTTCTTCCAGTTTTTGCAGAAAATCCGTCGCCGAATCCTCTATGAATGAAATATTTATCGGTAAATAGTATATCCTGCGCTGTATCTCTTGGGGGATCTTCGCGCGGTTGGTCAGTTTTACGGCATCCTTTTCCGTGGTCACGATGACCGCCCCGGGGAACCTGTCCAGCAATTCGCGCAGGCGGTTCAGGTCGCGTACCTTGTAGACGTGATGGTCGTCGAGCGTCATCTCGGCCACCACCTCGTAGCTTTCCCGCAACGCCGCGAGGAACGGCTTGGGACTCCCGATGCCCGAAAGCGCGATCACCCGCTGTCCCTGCACGAGCGGTTCGCCGGGCGCGGCATCCGGGAAGAGCGGCTGCGGCATGAAACTCTCGAAACGGGTGAAATAGACCCGCTGGTAGGCGACCTGTATGAGCACCTTGCGCAGGATACGCCGGTCGATGGGCGCCATCTTCTCGGGGCACTTCGTCACGACGAAATAGTGGGCGCGGTGCAGTTCTTCGGGCAGGTCGCGCAGAGTTCCGAGCGGCAGCATCCTGTCGTGCTGCACGGGGCGCGTGGCGTCGATCATCACGATATTCACCTTCGGCTCTACATAGCGGTGCTGGAACCCGTCGTCCATGACGACGAGGTCGACGTCGGGGTGCTCGGCACAAATGCGGCGGATCCCGTCGGCGCGCTTCTCGCACACGGCCACCACCGTATCGGGGAATTTGAGTTTGATCTGCAACGGCTCATCGCCCACATCCCGGTAACGGGAGTTGGCCTTCACTTCCAGATACCCCTTGGTACGGCGGCCGTACCCGCGCGACAGCAGGGCGACGCGATGCATCTGCGACATATAGGCGATCACCATCTCGGCCATCGGGGTTTTGCCCGTACCGCCGACGGTGATGTTGCCGATACAGATGACCGGGATGTCGAACTTCTCGCTTTTGAGGATACCCCAGTCGAAGAGACGGTGACGGAAAGTCACCCCCGCCTTATAGAGGAGAGCCGCAGGAGCAAGCAAGCATTTCAACATTTCGGGTCGGTTTATCCATACAATTTTTCAAAGGTAGCAATAAATCTCCGGAACACAAAACAAAAAAAGCAAATCCCGGGCCTGAATGACAAAGGAATAATAAAATTGGGGATTCCTGCGTTTTTTTCATATCTTTGCTTGCGTCTATGAGAAGTTTTAAATTACCGATATGCGCCCTGCTGCTCGTAGCCGCCGGGGCATGCAACAGAACCACACAACAAGCCGCGGCCGAAAAGGAAGAAGCCGCGCCGCAGAATATCGTTTACGGCATCAATGCCGACGACTACCGCACCGAAACGGGCGAGGTGGGCAGCGGTGAAACGCTGGGGAAAATCCTGAACGGGTACGGCGTTTCAGCCCTTACGGTCGACAGGCTCGACAAAGCCTCGAAAGAGATTTTCCCGCTGCGCAACATCCGCGCCGGGCATAAATACACCGTCTTCATCCACGAGGATTCGCTCTATGCCCCCCACCTGGACTACCTGGTCTACGAACGCAACATGTCTCAATACGTGGTGTTCGGGTTCCATGAGGATTCGGTCAGCGTCCAGACAGGCGAAAAGGAGTTCTCGGTGCGCCGCACCAAGAAGAGCGCCACGATCAATTCGTCGCTGTGGGGTGCGATCATGGAGGAGCACCTGCCCTATGCGCTGGCCGCGGAAATGGAGGACATTTACCAGTGGACGGTCGATTTCTTCGGCATCCAGAAGGGTGACAATTTCACGGTGATCTATGACGAGCGCTTCATCGACGACAGCATTTCGGCCGGCATCGGCCGCATCTGGGGCGCCAAATTCTGCCAGGGCGGCAAGGAGTACTACGCCATCCCCTTCCGGCAGGGCGGCAAAATCCAGTATTGGGAATACGACGGCGGCAGCCTGCGCAAGCAGATGCTCAAGGCGCCGCTGAAATACACACGCATCAGCTCGAAGTTCACCTATGCGCGCAAGCATCCGATCTACAAGGTATACCGGCCGCATACGGGCGTCGATTACGCGGCGCCGAAAGGCACGCCCGTACATGCCGTAGCCGACGGTGTAGTGACCTTCAAGGGCTGGGGCGGCGGCGGTGGCAACACGCTCAAAATCAAACATGCCGGCAACCTGATGACGGGTTACCTGCACCTGAGCGGCTATGCCAAGGGCATCTCGAAGGGCTCGCGCGTTTCGCAGGGGCAGCTGATCGGCTACGTCGGTTCGACGGGCGCCTCGACCGGTCCCCACCTCGACTACCGCATCTGGAAAAACGGCACGCCGATCAATCCGCTGAAAATCCCCCAGGAACCGGCCGAACCGATCTCGAACGAGAACCGCGCGACGTTCGAATTCGTGCGCGACCGTATCGTGGCCGAACTGAACGGCGAGGTGAAGGAGGGGGAGCGCATCACGCAGCTCGATTCGCTCGTCATCCCGCAGCCGGCAGCACCGGAGGCAGCGAAATAACGGGGAAAATGACCGCAACGACAGACAAGGGACATCTGCCGGCCGACATGCCGGAAGACCGGGATCAGGAACCGTTCGATAAAAGGCCTGGCGGCAGGACGAGGACGGAAGCCATCCGGGAAACGGACAGTACACCCGGCAAAGCCGGGGAACAAACGGGAACACCCCGGCAAAAGACCGGGGCGCCGGGGCAAACCGGAAATCCGGGGGATGCAGCGGAAAACACCGGGACGCAGGAAGCCGGGCATAAAGCCGGCGTCGATACGCGGATCGTACGGTTTCTGAAGAAACACCATGTGCTGACGCTGGCGACGAGCAGCGAGGGAGCGCCCTATTGCAGCAACGCATTTTACTGCTACGATGCAGAACGCAATTTGCTGATCTTCACGTCGGACATGACTACGCGCCATGCACAGCAGATGGCCAGCAACCCGTGTGTCGCAGCCTCGGTAGTCCTCGAAACGAAGGTCGTGGGACGCGTCCAGGGGCTGCAATTGTGCGGTAAAGCCGAAAGGGCCGACGAGGCGGCGCGGCGGGCATACCTCAGGCGGTTTCCCTATGCCGTACTGGCAGAACTGACCCTGTGGGCGATCGCGCCCGACTTTATGAAATTCACCGACAACACGCTCGGATTCGGAAAAAAACTGATATGGAACAACAGATAGGAGTCATCATCGTAGCAGGCGGGGGCGGAACCCGCATGGGAGGTTCGCGCCCCAAGCAATTCACGATGCTGGGCGGCCTGCCCGTCCTGGCACATACGATCAACAATTTCGCCGGGGCGCTGCCCGGGGCGGAGATCGTCGTGGTACTGCCCGCGGCGCACGCCGATTTCTGGAAGGACTTCGCAGCACGCTTCGACATCGCGGCACACACGGTTACGACGGGAGGCGACGAACGGTTCCATTCGGTGAAAAACGGGCTGAAAGCCCTGAAGCGCGATCCGGAATTGATCGCCGTACAGGACGGCGTACGACCGCTGGCCTCACACGGCATGATCCGCCGTGCGGTGGCCGCTGCCGCCGAACACGGCACTGCGATCCCGGTCGTCGAAGCCGTGGATTCGTACCGCGAAACGGACGGCACGGCTTCGCGCATCGCCGACCGCCGCCGCCTGCGCATCGTACAGACCCCGCAGGTATTCCGCGCCGACCTACTGCGCCGCGCCTACGAGGCAGAGTACCGCCCAGAATTTACGGACGACGCATCGGTCGTGGAACAGGCCGGCGAGGCCGTATTCCTGTGCGAAGGCGAGCGTACGAACCTGAAGATCACGACCCCCGAAGATATGGTCATCGCCGAAGCACTGCTGGCCGGGCGCGAAAAGACGGAGGAAAGCGCGGATGGAGAAAACCTATAAATACCGTTTCAGCCGCCGGGCGATCTACTGGACGCTGGTCTATCTGGTGGTCTTCGTACTGCTGGGCTGGTTGTTGTACCACCTCTACGAAGGGGGCTACCTCTCGGCCTGGTTCACCTCGTTCATCGTGGCGCTCATCGCCCTGATGTCGCTGTCGATCCCCCGCAGGATCGTGGTCACCGACGAAAAGGTCGAGGTGCGCTGCCTGCTGGACATCACCGAAATCCGCCGCGACGAGATCGCCTCGGTTCGCCGGGTCGACCCTCGGCGGATGAAATGGTTCTTTCCGGTATTCGGGGGCTGCGGGTTCTTCGGTTATTACGGACATTTCCTCGACCTCAGGCGGTTCGAACGCGTAAAACTCTACGCCTCGGAGTGGAAAAACTTCGTGGAGATCACCGACATCTACGAAGACCGCCTGTACGTCTCGTGTTCGGATGCCGACCGCCTCGTGGAGGAGCTTATGCCCCCCGGAGGCAACCGCCCGGCGGAAGACGACGAAGAGGAAGAGCAGGCGCAATAGTATCGGGATCCGGCCAAAAAGTCGACAGAAGACGCCCGGGGATTGCGTATTTCCGGAAAATGATCTTATATTTGCAACCGAGGCCGGAACGGCCCGTAAAAACGAAAAATAACAAACAACGCATTAAAAACCAGAAGAAATGAAAAAGTACCGTTGCACCGTTTGTGAGTGGGTATACGACCCCGCAGTGGGCGATCCCGACGGAGGCATCGCCCCCGGAACGCAGTTCGAAGAGATTCCCGAAGACTGGGTTTGCCCCGTCTGCGGCGTCGGCAAAGACATGTTCGAAGAGGTTGCGGAATAATCCCGTCCCTCCCCGAAGAAACGGCAAGGCGCACCCCGCAGGGTGCGCCTTGCCGTTTGTAACCGCAGGAGCCCGGACGCAGGCCGTCTCATCCGAATAAGGGCAAACATATGTAATTCCGATGTATTTCCCACCCGAAATTTTGTGTATATTTGTCGGCAGAACTGCCCCTCACACCTAAAATTTCATGCAGATGAAACATCTATTGCTTTTAGCCTCGCTCCTGACCTGCATGGGCGCCGGCGCCCAGCAGGCGACCTTCCGCAACCCGGTCATTGCGGGCGACATGGCCGACCCGACGGTCATCCGGGTAGACAACACCTATTATGCGACGGGCACCTCGTCGGAATGGGCCCCCTACTACCCGCTGTTCCGCTCCAAAGACCTGGTCAACTGGCGGCAGATCGGGCACCTGTTCGAGCAGCAGCCCGCATGGACGAGATCCTCGTTCTGGGCCCCGGAACTTTTCCACCGCAACGGCAAAACATACGCTTATTATACGGCACGCCGGAAAACCGACGGGACGTCGTATATCGGCGTCGCCACGGCCGACAAACCCGAAGGCCCCTATACCGACCACGGCCCAATCGTCGAGTACGGCACCGAGGCGATCGACGCATTCGTGCTGGAAGACGCCGGCGAGCTGTATATCTCGTGGAAAGCCTACGGACTCGACCCAAGACCGATCGAACTCCTGGCCTGCAAAATCTCGGACGACGGGCTGCGCATGGCGGGGGAACCCTTCACGCTGCTGCGCGACGACAAACGGCAGGGCATGGAAGGGCAGCACTGGCTGAAAATCGGCGATTACTATTACATCGTCTACTCCATAAACGGCTGCTGCGGCCCTGGGAGCGACTACGCCGTGGCGGTCGCCCGCTCGAAAAACCTGCGGGGCCCCTACGAGCGTTACGCCGGGAACCCGATCCTGCACGGCGGCGGCGATGTCCAGTCCATCGGGCACGGCACCATCACGACGACGCCCGACGGGAGGATGTTCTACCTCTGCCACGCCTATCTGGCCGGTGAGAATTTCTTTCTGGGACGCCAGCCGATGTTGCAGCAGATCGTCCTGGGCGATGACCTGTGGCTTCATTTCCGGGGCGGGGAAACAGCATCCCTGACGCAGCCGATGCCTTTTGCCGGCATGGCACAGCAGCCCGTATTCGATTTCGCAGATGACTTCACGGCCGACCGGCTCCGACCCGAATGGACGTGGAACTATCCTTACGCGACGCCCGAGATCGAGCTTGCCGACGGGCGCCTCTACCTGGGCGGCCGGCCCAAAGAGGGCGTAAAAACCGGCACGGCGCTCTGCCTGAGGGCCGTAAGTCCCGACTATACGCTCGAAACGGCACTCTCCGACCGCAACGCAGGATGGAGCGGGCTCACCGTTTACGGGGATGCAGCGAACCTCCTCGTATGGGGATTGCAGGGCGACGAGGTATTGTTGAAGCTCTACAAGGACGGCAGGGAAACGCTGCTAGGCAGCTCCGGGCAGATCGGGTCGCATCTGCCGGTCTACCTGCGCATCGAAGTACGGGGGAATGCCCCCGCGGCATTCGGGTACAGCACCGACGGACACGCCTGGAAACAAGTGGAGAACCTGCCCGTAGGTGCCGAAGACCTGCTACAATGGGATCGCGTAGCACGCCCGGGATTGTATTACCAGGGGCCGGAAGGCCAGGCGGCCGAATTCGAATACATGCGGATGACCAACCGCTGAGAGAAATTGCAGCCCCCTTCCGCAAGGCAAGCCCTCTGCGGAAGCACGGCAGAATCCCGGCTGGAACTTTCCGATAAAAAGAGCCGCCCCGAATTGTTCGGGGCGGCTTTCTCTTCCGGGACTGCGCCCGTCAATTGATATTGGGCAGGAAAGAATAATTCTTCGAATAGCCGAGCATCTGCTCGACGTAGTTCGCCGGATAGGAAATTTTCACATCGACCACCCTGCCGTCCTTTTCGACAAGTTCGAACTCGGGGTTCACGAAGCCGCCGTAAGGTTCGATGCCGAGTGCATAGTAACGGTCGCGCACCTCCCGGTGCAGCTGGGGATCGACCTGGACGGCATACCGCTCGACAAGCGCCTTGCCGGCCTCGTAGTCGCCTTCGGACTTGATGCGCTGCACCTCGCGGAGCATGTCGCCGAACAGTCGGCGCAGTTTTTCGTAATCGTTGACCACGACATAGGTTTTGCCGTTTTCCCGGATCATTTCGATCACGTTGTCGGCCTTGCCGCGCTCATAGCACCACTCGCAGATCAGCTTGCGGTTGCGCATGTGCGACTCCTCGACGTTCTTGCCCGGCTCGATACGCGCCAGCTGGGTCATCATGCCGTTCAGGATATATTTCGCATAGCCGGCCTTCGCCACGTCGAACGAGGGCACCAGCCCCAGTTCCACCATCTTCGGGTCACCCAGGTAGTAGAGGCCGAAGAGGTCGGCACGGGTCTCTTCGAGCGTTGAGCTGTAACTCTTCAGCTCGTTGCCCTTCACACCCGGTGCCAGCTGTCCCGAACCGTGCCCCAGACACTCGTGCAGGTCGGTATGCAGGTCGTCGGCCAGTTTGCCGTACTTGTCCATCACCTCACGATCCCCGGCACGCAGCACGAACTCCTCGTTGAAGCCGTTGCCGTGGGCGGCCATGTCGTAGGCATAGGTGATGTTGTCGATCGTGACCGACTTCGAACCGTATTCCTTGCGGATCCAGTCGGCATTGGGCAGGTTGATGCCGATGGGCGTGGCGGGATAGCAGTCGCCGCCCAGCATCGCCACCGTGATGACCTTGGCCGAAACGCCCTTCACCTTCTCCTTGCGGTAGGCGGGAGCAACGGGCGAATGGTCTTCGAACCACTGCGCGTTATCCGAAATCACCTCCGTACGGTGGCAGGCCTCCTTGTCCATGAAATTCACGATGCCCTCCCACGAAGCCTTGCGGCCGAGCGGATCGCCGTAATCCTCGATAAAGCCATTCACGAAGTCGACGTTCGACACGGTGTCCTTCACCCAGCCGATATTATAGCGGTCGAACTCGCGCAGGTCGCCGGTCTTGTAATATTCGATCAGCGCAGCAATATTGCTTTTCTGCGGTTCGGCGGCTACGGCCTGCGCTTTTTCGAGCCAGTAGACGATCTTCTCGATGGCGGGCGAATACATGCCGCCGACCTTCCATACGCGCTCCTTTAGGACGCCGTTCTCCTTCACCAGCTTGGAGTTCAGGCCGTAGGAGATCGGTTCCGGGTCGTTGTGATCGACCATGTCGGCGTAGAATTTCTCGACCTCGGCCTGCGTCACGCCCTCGTAGTAGTTGTTCGACGAGGTGGCGATCAGGTCTTCGCCCGCCGTCTGGTTCAGGCGCGTTTTATAGAGCGCCGGATCGAAGATAGCCTTGCAGACCTCGCCGCGCAGCGGGTTCATGTCGCCGAACTTCTCCTCGGGGATCGTCTCTATCACGTCGAGCAAGTAACCTTCGGTGAACCCGGGGACGAACTTGTCGTTCGAATAGTGGTGATGAATGCCGTTGGCGAACCACACCTTTTTCAGGTATTTCTCCAAGGCCTTCCATTCGGCCGCCGAGCGATCGCCCCGGTAGTTCTCGTAAACCGTTTCGAGCGTACGGCGCACGGCGAGGTTGTATTTGAAATTCTGGTCGAAAAGGATGTCCCGGCCGCACTTGGCAGCCTCGGCGAGGTAATAGACCAGTTCCTTCTCCGCAAGCGGAAGTTGCTCGAAACCGGGGACTTCGTAACGGATGACCTTGATGTCGTCGAAACGGTCGACGATCCACGGGGCTTCGCTCTTCGATGCCCCGCAGCACGAAGTCAGTGCAACAGCGGTAACAGTCATAGATGTCAGTGTAACTAAATTTTTCATGTCGTTCGGGTTTGAATTTCCCCGAAATATACGGTTTTTTTGCGAAAAAGCCGCATACGGACGAATATACGCATGGACACATATACAATATGTGCCGGCAAACGCACCTCCCCGCCACACCCGGCGGCGCCCGTTGTGCGGACATTAGCCTTCAAAAAAACATACCAGTTCGTACCAGTATGACGGATTTTTTATTTATATTTGCCACAAGGCAGGCACTATGCCGGATAAATTCGGAAAAACAACATAAACCCACATCGATGAAACCTATCAAAACCGCACTTCTGGCCTTGCCGCTTCTGGCCGCAGGGTGCAACCGGGACTCCGGGACTGCAAAAATCCGGCCGCTGGAGGCCGGAAGCGTCCGGGTCGAAGACGCCTTCTGGAGCCCCCGCTATGAAAAATGGGAACACGTCACCGTCGGCGACATGCTCGACAAGTTCGAAGGGAACGACCCGGCGCATTTCGCGTGCGGCGTCGACGCCTTCGAAAATTTCGACCTCGTAGCCTCGGGCGCCCGCGATATCGGCCGCCACGCGGGGCCGCCGTGGTACGACGGGCTGGTGTACGAGACGATCCGGGGGATCTCCGACCTGCTGGCACAACGTCCCGACCCGGCGCTCAAAGCCCGTGTAGACGGTTACATCGCCCGCATCGAAGCGGCACAAAAGAGCGATCCGGACGGGTTCGTCGGCACCAACACCCAGCTAACGGAGGACAACCACCGCTGGGGCGCGAACGGCGGGTTTCTGCGCATGCAGCACGACGTCTACAACGCCGGCATGCTCATCGAAGCCGGGGTACACTATTACCAAGCCACGGGGGACGACAGGCTGCTGAAAGTCGCCACGCGCCTGGCGGACTACATGGTGCGGACGATGGGGCCCGCACCGAAAAAGAACATCGTCCCGGCGCACTCGGGCCCCGAGGAGGCCCTGGTAAAACTCTACAAGCTCTACCGTGACCGCCCCGGCCTGCGCGCGCAAACCGGGGCGCAGTCCGCAGCCGGCGACTATCTCCGGCTGGCCGAGTTCTGGATCGGCAACCGCGGCGTGCACTGCGGCTATCCGCTGTGGGGCACGTGGGGCAACGACAGCGCGGAGCGGTGGATCCACGAGGAGCTCTACACCGCGGAATTCGGCCCCGAAGCGCGGCCCGCATGGGGCGATTACGCGCAGGATTCGATCCGCGTATTCGACCAGCCCGCCATCGTCGGGCACGCCGTGAGGGCCACCCTGCTGGCGACGGGCATCGCCGCGGCGGCCTGTGAGAACGGCAATGCGGACTACATCGCCACGGCGAAACGCTGGTGGGACGACATGGCCGGGAAAAAACTCTTCGTCACGGGCGGTGTCGGGGCAGTGCATTTCGACGAAAAGTTCGGCCACGACTACTACCTGCCCACCGACGCCTATCTGGAAACCTGCGCCGCCGTAGGCGTGGGGTTCTTCAGCCAGGCGATGAACCAGCTCACGGGCGACGCGAAATACATGGATGAATTCGAACGCGCGCTATACAACAACGTGCTGGCTGGCGTCGCCGCCTCGGGCAGGCAGTATACCTACCAGAACCCGCTCAACACCGACCGCAGCGAACGCTGGGAATGGCACCCCTGCCCCTGCTGCCCGCCGATGTTCCTCAAGATAGTCTCGGCGACCCCCGAATTCATTTACGCCCGGGACGACAGGACGGTCTATGTCAACCTGTTCATCGGCAGCGATGCCGACATCGCGCTCGGCGACACGCAGGTGCATGTCCGGCAGCAGACCCGATACCCCGTGGACGGAAAGGTCGTCCTCACGCTTACGCCCGAAAAGGCGGCACGCTTCACCGTGAAGGTACGTATCCCGGGCTGGGCCCGCGGCGAGGAAAACCCGTTCGGGTTGTACGTATCCGAAAGCCCGGCCGCGCCGGTGCTCTCGGTGAACGGCACCCCGGTCGAAATCCGCCTCGACAAAGGGTACGCCCTCCTCGACCGGATCTGGAACCCCGCAGACCGCATCGTGCTGGAACTTCCCGTCGCGCCGCGCCTCGTCCGGGCATATAAAGCCGCCCGGGAGCTGGACGGCATGGCCGCCATCGCGGCCGGGCCGCTGGTATACTGCATCGAGCAGGCGGACAACGCGGATTACGCCCGGCTGAGGCTCGACACGGCCGGCAGCATGGAACTCGGATACCGCAGCGACCTGATGGACGGCACGCCGGTCATCACGGGAACGGCCATCGACGGCAAGGGCGCGAAGAGCACCTTCACGGCCATCCCCTACTACGCCTTCGGCAACCGGGGAAACGGCGGCTACCGCGTCTGGCTGCCGACCCGCTGACAACCCGAACAGCGCGGGCACAAAAAAGCACCGGAAAGGTTCGACGCCTTCCGGTGCTTTTTATTTCCGGCCGCCATCCGGCCGCCCGTTCCCGGGATCAGAAGTTGTAACCCAGCGAAACGAAGAAGCTGCCGTTCTTGGCCTTGACCTCGTCGGCATCCTTCAGGATGTTCAGCAGGCCCAGGTCATACCCGAGGCTGACATTGTAATGCTTTTTGAACGTCACGTTGGCACCGAAGCGCAGGCCCAGGTCGGAGCGTTTGAACATCGCTTCCTCCTCGGCGCCATCCCCCAGGTCGGTGGACTTGAACAGGTCGGCCTTCTCGCCCTTGAACTTCGCCTTGCCATGGATACCGAACCCATAGAAGACACCCGCCAGGGGCTGTATCGAAACGCTCCTGACGTTGAAATGCCAGCTGACCACGACGGGCACCTGCAAATAGAGCATATTGAACTTCACCTTCCCGGACAACTCCTCGTCGAACCCGAAGCCGAAATCGGCCACATTGACCGCTCCGCCGCGCCCCGTCAGATAAAGGCCCGTTTCCAGATAAAGCGGAAGCGCCCGCAGCAGCGGCTGTTGGTAGGCAAAGCCCACATTGTACGACGCACGCGAGTCGAACGAGAAGCTGTTACTGCCCGCGCTCAGGTCGATACTGGTCACATTCAGTCCGGCGCGCACTCCCATCACGCGGCCCTGGCCGAATGCTGACATGCCGGCGGCAACGGCCAGCAAACAAAGAATAAATTTCTTCATAACTTTAAAATTGTGCCCCGGCTCCCGTGAGGCGTTTAAGTTTGGATTGCCGGAATAGGGAACCGCCGCGCCCGTTTCCATTCCGGAACGGGAAGCGGGTACCCCGCCATTGTTTCACCGGTTGTAAATATAGGCGCATTATGCGATATCCGGAAATAAAATCAATGAATTTCATCCCTTTTCACACGGAAACCGCATTTTACAGAACCGCATCCGCATCCGAGGCCGGAAAACCGGGATTTCGGAACGGCATGGTGCGCATAAGAAAAAGATACGGCTTATTTTTCCGACTTTTTTCTTCGTTATGTCTGATGGAATTTCTACCTTTGCCCGCACAACTCGCATCAAGAAAGGATGAAAGTATTTGAAAGTGTCAAGGAGCTCCGTGCAGAGCTGGACAAGGCGGAGCAGTCGGGAATCGGCTTCGTACCGACGATGGGCGCCCTGCATGCAGGACACCGCTCGCTCGTGGAGCGTGCCCGGCGGGAAAACAACACCGTCGTGGTGAGCGTCTTCGTAAACCCCACGCAGTTCAACGACAAAAACGACCTGAAGCATTACCCCCGCACGCCGGAGGCCGATGCCCGCCTGCTGGAAGAGGCCGGGGCGGATTTCGTGCTGATGCCCTCGGTCGAGGAGATATATCCCCAGCCCGACAGCAGGCAGTTCGATTTCGGACTGATCGACAAGGTGATGGAGGGCGCCACGCGCCCCGGCCATTTCAACGGCGTAGCGCAGGTCGTCAGCCGCCTGTTCGACATCGTGCGCCCCGCACGCGCCTATTTCGGGGAAAAGGATTTCCAGCAGATCGCCGTCATCAAGTCGATGGTGGCCCAGCTGGCGCTCCCCATCGAGATCGTCGAATGCGCGATCATCCGCGGCGAAGACGGGCTGGCCCTCTCGTCGCGCAACACGCTGCTCGATGCAGCGCACCGGGCCGCAGCGCCGCACATCTACGCCACGCTGCGCGCCGCAGTGACCCAATCGCAGGAGATGGCTCCCGCACGACTCAAGGCGTGGGTCACGGCCGAGGTGGAGCGCAACCCGTTGCTGAAGGTCATCTATTACCAGTCGGTCGACGCACGGACGATGCAGGAGGTCGCCGCTTGGGACGACTCCCCCCGCATCCAGGGCTGCATCGCAGTACAGGCAGGAGATATTCGTTTAATCGACAACATCCGTATCCGATAATGAAATTCCAGATTGAAGTCATCAAATCCAAAATCCACCGCGTGACGGTCACACAGGCCGACCTGAATTACGTGGGGAGCATCACCATCGACGAGGCGCTGTTGGAAGCCGCCAACATCATCGAGGGCGAGAAAGTCCAGATCATGGACATCAACAACGGAGAGCGTTTCGAAACCTATGTCATCAAGGGCGAACGCGCAAGCGGCTGTATCTGCCTCAACGGCGCCGCCGCACGCAAAGTACAGGTGGGCGACGTCATCATCATCGCATCCTATGCGCTGATGGATTTCGAGGATGCCAAGCAGTTCAAACCCTGGGTCATCTTCCCCGACACGGCTACCAACCATCTGATCGGATAATGCATCCGGAGCTGCCGGACGTAAAAAATCTCCCCTAAAGGGAGATTTTTTTGCTATAAATGTTTATATTTGTCGAAGTTAACGCTCTTTTTTTCATCCCGGATAATATGGACATAGCGCTTTCCGTACTCGCATTCCTGTTCTCGATCGTCGGCATCATCGGCTGTATCGTCCCGGCCCTGCCGGGCGTGGTGCTCAGTTACGCAGGGCTTCTGTGCGCCTACTTCACCTCCTATTCGCACATGTCGGCTTCAGCCATATGGATATGGCTGGCCATCACCGTGGCCGTCAGCGTGGCCGATTATTTCCTGCCCGCATGGATGACCCGCAGGTTCGGCGGTTCGCGGGCGGGCGCCATCGGGGCCACGGTCGGCGTATTCGCCGGGTTTTTCATCTTCCCGCCCATAGGCATCATCCTGGGGCCGTTCGTCGGCGCCGTGGCGGGGGAATTGCTCAACGACCGCGGGGACTTCCCGAAGGCAATCCTCGTAGGCTTCGGTTCCTTCCTCTCGTTCGTCGTCGGCACGGGGCTCAAGGTCGTGGCTGCCGTCGGGATGCTCATACACGTCACGGCCGACACATACCCCGCCGTACGGGACTGGTTCGCAACTCTATTTTAACCCTTTCGATAATGAAAAAACTCCTACTCTTTGCGGCAGTCATCGCAGCGATGCTGGCCGCGGCTTGTTCTAATTCTAAGTACAAGTACGAAACAGTGAAGGGCGATCCGTTGAACACCAAAATCTACACCCTGGACAACGGGCTGAAAGTCTATATGAGCGTCAACAAGGAGACGCCGCGCATCCAGACCTACATCGCCGTGAACGTGGGCGGCAAGAACGACCCGGCCGAGACCACCGGACTGGCGCACTATTTCGAACACCTGATGTTCAAGGGGACGCAGCAGTTCGGCACATCGGACTTCGCAGCCGAGAAACCGATGCTCGATGAGATCGAAAACCTCTTCGAAGTTTACCGCAAGACCACCGACGAGGCCGAGCGTGCGGCGATCTACCACCGCATCGACTCGATCAGCTACGAGGCTTCGAAAATCGCCATCCCCAACGAGTACGACAAACTGATGTCGGCCATCGGCGCCAACGGCACCAATGCTTTTACGTCGCAGGACATGACCGTATACGTCGAGGACATCCCTTCGAACGAGATCGACAACTGGGCCAGGATCCAGGCCGACCGGTTTAAGAACCCCGTGATCCGCGGCTTCCACACCGAGCTGGAGACTATTTACGAGGAGAAGAACATGTCCCTGACGCAGGACAGCCGCAAAGTCTGGGAGGCCATGGACGCCGCCCTCTTCCCCCACCACCCCTACGGCACGCAGACCGTACTGGGCACGCAGGAACACCTGAAGAATCCCTCGATCACCAATGTCAGGAATTACCACAAGACCTATTACGTGCCCAACAACATGGCCGTCTGCGTATCGGGTGATTTCGATCCCGACGAAATGGTCGCTACGATCGAAAAATATTTCGGCGACATGCAGCCGAACCCCAACCTGCCGAAGCTGCACTTCGAGCCCGAACAGCCGATCACGGCTCCCGTCGTGAAGGAAGTATACGGGCTGGAAGCCGCCAATGTGATGCTGGGCTGGCGCCTGCCTGGCGCGAACGACAAGTCGACCGATATCAGCGACATCGTGGGTTCGATCCTCTACAACGGCCAGGCCGGCCTGATCGACCTCGACCTCAACCAGCAGCAGAAGGTGCTCTCGGCTTACGGCTACGCCTCGACGCAACCCGATTACAGCTCGTTCCTCGTAGCCGGACGCCCCAAGACCGGGCAGTCGCTCGACGAAGTACGCGACCTGCTTCTGGCGGAAGTAGCAAAACTGCGGGACGGGGACTTCGATGAAAACCTGATCGAAGCGACCATCAACAACTACAAAATGCAGCTGATGCGCTCGTTCGAGGAGAACGACAGCCGCGCGATACTCTATGTCTATTCGTTCATCAGCGGAACCGACTGGGCAGACGAAGTCGCACGGATCGACCGCATGTCGAAGATCACCAAGCAGGACATCGTGGACTGGGCCAACAAGTACCTCGGCCCCGAGAGTTACGCCATCGTCTACAAGCGCGAGGGCAAAGATCCCAACGAGCAGAAGATCGCCGCCCCGAAGATCACCCCGATCGTGACCAACCGAGACTCGCAGAGCGAGTTCCTCACCGAGATACAGAACTCGAAGGTCGAGCCTATCGAGCCGGTATTCGTGGACTACAAGAAGGACATGTCGCAGTTCGAGGCGCAGAAGGGCGTCAACGTGCTGTATAAGAAGAACGAAACCAACGACATCTTCACGCTGATCTACGTATTCAACACGGGTACGGAGAACGACCCGGCACTCAACCTGGCCTTCGACTACCTGAGCTACCTCGGAACGGACAAGATGAGCGCCGAGCAGATCGCATCGGAGATGTACGCCATCGCCTGCTCGTTCGGCCTGAGCGCCGGAGCCAACCAGAGCTGGATCGAGGTATCGGGCCTGAGTGAGAACATGGGCAAGGCGATGGAGATCGTCGAAGGGCTGATCGCCGGGGCGCAGCCCAACGAGGAGATCCTGCAAAACCTCAAGGGCGACATGATAAAGAGCCGCGCCGACGCCAAGCTCAACCAGAGCCGTTGCTTCGGAGCGCTCCAGCGTTACATGATCTACGGCAGCGATTTCATCCGCCGCACCACGCTCACCGACCCGGCATTGCAGGGGCTGACCTCGGAACAGCTGCTTGCAAAGATCGGCGACCTGATGGGCAAGCAGCACGAGGTGCTCTACTACGGCCCGCAGGACGAGGCCGAAGTGAAAGCCGCCCTGGCCGCACACCACAAGGTGGCAGCCGACCTCCAGCCGCTGGAAAAAAAGTTCAGCACGCTGCAACCCACCGATGAAAACAAGGTCATGCTTGCCCAGTACGACGCCAAGCAGCTCTACTACATGCAGTATTCGAACCGCGGCGAGAAATTCGACCTCGCAGCCGACCCGCAGATCACCCTCTACAACGAGTATTTCGGCGGGGGCATGAACACCATCGTCTTTCAGGAGATGCGCGAAGCCCGCGGTCTGGCTTACTCGGCATGGGCCAACCTCGCCATCCCGACCAACGCCAAGGGCGACTATTACTACATGGCCTTCATCGCCACGCAGAACGACAAGATGCAGAAGGCCATCGAGGCATTCGACGAGATCATCAACAACATGCCTGAATCGGAAAAGGCGTTCAGCATCGCCAAGGAGGCCCTTATCTCGCGCCTGCGCACCGAGCGCACGGTGAAGGACGGCGTACTGTGGAGCTACATCCGCATGCGCGACCTCGGCCTGACGGAGCCGCGCGGAAAGCAAATCTTCGAGAAAGCGCAGCAGATGACGCTCGCCGACGTCAAGGCCGCACAGGAAAAATGGGTGAAAGGACGCAAATACGTCTACGGCATTCTGGGCGACATCCAGGATCTCGACCTGAACTACCTCAAGACCCTCGGCCCGATCCAGACCGTGACACAGGAGGAGATTTTCGGGTACTAAACCACCCTGCTTCCCAATAACGAAAGCCGCCGGTTCCCCGGCGGCTTTTTCGTGCCCGCTCCCGGCCAAAGTACTAAATGGGCAGTCCGGCAAGCCGGCGGGAAATAAAACATCCTGAGCGGAAACGCCGGGAACGGAAAACGCCGGGAACGCAAGCCACTGGGAAAGGAAAACACCCCTGCCGAAGGTTTTTCCGACAGGGGTGGAATCATAAAACAGGTCTTGACTTCCCGCCCGGCCAGAAACCGGACGGGCGCAGGAAACTTCCCGTTTCGCCGGGGAAGAGCCCCGAAGCCCACGCAGCCTCCTGCCGCTAATAGCGGTAGTGCTCGGCTTTGTAAGGGCCGTCGGGATTTACGCCGATATAGTCGGCCTGTTTCCCGGTGAGGTGCGTGAGTTCCACGCCGAGGTTGTCCAGATGCAGGCGTGCCACCTCCTCGTCGAGGTGCTTGGGCAGGCGGTACACGCCCACTTCGAGGTTCTCCTGCCACAGCTCCATCTGCGCAAGGCACTGGTTCGTAAAGGAGTTCGACATCACGAACGAGGGGTGCCCCGTCGCACAACCGAGGTTCACCAGACGGCCTTCGGCCAGCACGAAGATCGAGTGTCCGTCGGGGAAGGTGAACTTGTCGACCTGCGGCTTGATATTGGTCTTGACGGCCCCCGATATTTCGAGACGCGCCATCTGGATTTCATTGTCGAAGTGGCCGATGTTGCAAACGATCGCCTGGTCGCGCATCTTCTCCATGTGCTCCAGCGTGATGATGTCGCAGTTGCCCGTGCAGGTGACGTAAATATTGCCTTCGGGGAGTGCGCTCTCGACGGTCTTGACCTCGAAGCCTTCCATGGCGGCCTGCAGGGCGCAGATCGGGTCGATCTCGGTCACGATGACACGTGCGCCGTACGAGCGCATCGAACGGGCGCAGCCCTTGCCCACGTCGCCGTAGCCGCAGACCACGACCACCTTCCCGGCGATCATCACGTCCGTGGCGCGCTTGATACCGTCGGCCAGCGACTCGCGGCAGCCGTAGAGGTTGTCGAACTTCGACTTGGTGCAGGAGTCGTTGACATTGATGGCCGGGACGAGCAGCTCGCCGGCCTCCTGCATCTGATAGAGGCGGTGTACGCCCGTCGTGGTCTCCTCGCTCACACCCTTCCACTCGGCCACCGTGCGGTGCCATTTGTCCTTGTCTTCGGCAAGGATCGTCCTGAGCGTACCGAGTATCACCTCCTCCTCGTAGGACGAAGGCTCATAGTCGAGTGTCGAAGCATCGTTCTCGGCCTTGTACCCTTTGTGGATCAGCAGCGTGGCATCGCCGCCGTCGTCCACGATCAGCTGCGGGCCCTTGCCGCCGGGGAACGAGAGCGCCATGGCGGTGCACCACCAGTATTCGGGCAGGGTTTCGCCTTTCCAGGCGAAAACGGGAACCCCGGCCTCGGCGATGGCTGCGGCGGCATGATCCTGCGTCGAGAAGATGTTGCACGAGCACCAGCGCACGTCTGCGCCCAACTCGACGAGCGTCTCGATGAGCACGGCAGTTTGGATGGTCATGTGCAGCGACCCCATCACGCGCACGCCTTCCAGCGGCTTCTGCGGGCCGTATTTGCGGCGCACGGCCATCAGTCCCGGCATCTCGTGCTCGGCGATCTCAATCTCTTTACGCCCCCACTCGGCCAGCGACATGTCGGCCACCTTGTAGGGCATTGTCAAATCCAAATACATAGTATTATCTTTTAATTCCAATATATATTCCTTGTCCCTGGCGATCTGCGCCCGAAGCTCCCCGATCGTCGCGAAACGACGTTCGTCACGAATCTTACGCACCAGTTCTACGCGCAGGGTACGGCCGTAGAGCGAACCTCCGAACCCGAAGATATGGGTTTCCAGATGGCGGACGGCTCCGCCGACCGAAGGGTTGCTGCCCAGGTTGGACATCGCGTCGTAAAGCGTCCCGTCCACCTCCGCGCGGGAATAATAGACCCCGTCCGCGGCCGTCACGGAATCAGGCACGGCCATGTTTGCCGTCGGGAATCCCAACTCGCGCCCGAGCCGGCGTCCGTGTTCCACTACGCCCTCTATCGTCACCCCGGCCATCAGATTTTCTCGGTCAGTTTACGCACCAGCCGGAACTGCGAGAAGAACTCCTTAGCAAAGACACGCAGTACGGTATAGGAAGGGATTGCCAGCAGCATGCCGAGGATTCCGGCCATCGACCCGGCGATGAGGATTACAAGGAAGATTTCGAGCGGATGGGCCTTGACACGCTCGGAATAGAGCGTCGGCTGCACCACAAAATCGTCGATCCCCTTGAGGATCAGCAGCGAACCTGCGATTATAAAAGCAGTATGCCCCACGGTCATCCCCCCGATCGGGGTTACGATACCCACGAAGACGGAAACGATACCGCCGATCAGCGGCCCGGCATAGGGCACCACGTTCATCACGCCCATCACAAGGCCGATGAACGCAGCGTCAGCCGCCTTCATGCCGAAGGCCATCATCGTGAGCGACACGGCGACCATCAGCATCAGGCTTTCCGAGAGAATACCCGTGAAGTAGCGGGCCAGCAGCAGCGTGACGGAATCGAGTGCGCGGGTGATATTCTCGTGGTAACGCTCGGGGAACATGGCCGTCACCATGGCATAGAACAACCCTTCGTCCCGGAGGAAAAAGAAGGTGATGAACGTAATGGAGAAAATGGCGATAACCGACGAGAGCACCACGTTGACGATCGAGGAGAACACCGAGTTGAGCGATTCGATGTCGATAATCTGCTTGAGCGCCGATGCGAGCGCCTCCGAGAGGGAGAACGTGCTTTCGGGCACAGCGAAGAACTCATGCAGGTATCCCTGTGCTTGGGCTATCGGCTCCTCGATGCTTTGCACGACGGCGGCGAAATCGAGGTTCGACAGCTGGTAAATCTTATTGAACACAAGCGGCACGAACAGCGAGCACAGCGTGGCCAGCACCACCCAGATGACGATCAGCGTCACCAGCGCAGCCAGCCAGCGGGGCACTTTCCAGCCCTTGATATGCAGCGCCGCGAGGCGTTTCACGAGCGGATTGCCCACGACGGCCAGCACGGCGGATATGAGTATGTATACGACGATCGAACTGAAATACCAGACCAGAAAGAGGACGGCCGCAGCTACGGCCGCGCCCGCGATGAACTTCAGGAAGGTCTGGGGAGTCGTTTTCATCCTTCGGGAGTGGGGTTAAATCTTATGCAGGCGTGCGATGGGGGTCTGCGAACCCACGACGGGATCGCCGATCTCGACCAGCAGTTCGCTGTCCTTGGGTATCAGGACGTCGACGCGCGAGCCGAATTTGATGAAGCCGCAGACGCTGTTCTGCTCCACGGGCTCACCGACTTTCATGTAGGAGATGATACGGCGTGCAATCAGGCCCGCAATCTGGCGGAAAAGCACCTTCCGGCCGGAGGCCATCCTCACGACAGTCGTCGTGCGTTCGTTCTCGGTCGACGACTTGGGATGCCATGCCACCAGAAAACGCCCCGGATGGTATTTGAAATACTCGACCGTGCCCCCGACCGGCACCCAGTTCATATGGACATTGGTCACGGACATGAAGATCGAGATCTGCAACATCTCCTCGTTCAGGTATTCGGTTTCCTTCACAACCTCCGTCACGACCACGCGGCCGTCGCAGGGAGAGAAAACCAGGTCGGCATCGTGTATCCGCACACGGCGGGGTTCCCGGAAAAACGCGACGATAAAGAACCAGAACAACAGCAAAAGCACGGCGCTCACCCACAACAGCGAAATATTCGAATCGCTGACCAGCAGGTGATAGATCAGCCAAAATATAAATACACAGACGGCACCCGAGATACAGATAATCTTGTAGCCTTCCTTATTTATCCTCATAACTCTTTTTTAGGTTTGCAGTTACATCACAAAAAGCATATAGACGAATACGAACGGCGCCGAGAGCAGCATGGCGTCGAAACGGTCGAGCACCCCGCCGTGGCCGGGGATCAGCCGCCCCGAATCCTTAACGCCGGCAGCCCGCTTGAACATCGACTCCACCAGGTCGCCCAGCACGCCCGAAACGGCGGCGACCAGTGCCAGACCGGCCCAAACCCACATATTCCCGTCCAGCACCCGTGCGGCCACGATGCCCATGACGACGGCACCGGCGATCCCGCCGAAGAACCCCTCCCAGGATTTCTTGGGCGAAAGGCGTTCGCAAAGGCGGTGGCGTCCGACGGACATCCCCACCAGGTAGGCGAAGACGTCGTTGGCCCAGATGATGAAGATATAGGCGACCATGATCCACGGGTTCCAGGTATCGCTGCCGACGATCGGGATATAGCACATCAGCGACAGGGGCAATGCCACGTAGCAGATTCCCATGAGCGTCGTGCCGATCCCGGAGGCCGGGTTTTCACCCCTGCGGTAGAGTTCGCAGATGAACATGGCGGGCAGGAGCAGCAACAGGAACGCCAGCCCGCAGCCGAAGGCCTGCCGGGCAACGCCGAGAATCTCGCGGATGTCGTCCGAGACGAACGCGAAATTGAGCGCGAAAAGCACGATACCCGCAACAAGCCCTACGACTCTCTGCGGCGCATTGCCTTGTTTCCCGGCCAGCGTATAGAACTCGTACATGCCGCCCACGAGCAGCGCCGCGAGCAACGCGCCGAAGCTCCACTGCGACCAGACGATCGCCCCCAGTACCACCGCTGCCAGGACAAGGCCGCTCAGCGTGCGTACCACGAGGTTTTTCATAGTTTCATTCATCAGTTAATGCGGGTTAGGTGTCTTATTCGGTCTTGGAAATCGCGGCGGCCGTATTGCCGTCGGCAGGGGCTTCGGGCGTCTCCGTCTGTACAACCGCGGGAGCGCCCTCTTCCGGGGCGGGCTTCGCCGCCAGGGCTGCAGAAGCCTCGGGCTCCCCCTTCGCGGCGGCTCCGTCAGCCTTGGCTTTGGCCTCGGCCTCCTTCCGCTCACGCAGGATGTCTTTCTTGCGGCGGCCGAAGATACGCTCCACGTCCTCGGTGAAGACCACTTCGCGCTCCAACAACAGTTCGGCCAGCTCTTTCAGGCCGTCGGCATGCTCACGGAGCACTTTCTCGGCCATCTCGTAAGCCTTCCCGATGACGAGTTTGGCCTCGGCGTCGATCTGCTGCGCGGTCAGTTCCGAATAGGGCTTCGTGAACGCCATGTCGCTCTGCCCCGTGGAATCGTAATAGCTCAGCGTCCCGACATTTTCACTCATGCCATAATAGGCTACCATGGCATAGGCCTGTTTGGTGACACGTTCCAGGTCATTGAGCGCCCCGGTCGATATTTCGCCGAAGGTCAGCTGCTCCGAAACACGTCCGCCGAGCGTGGCGGCCAGCTCGTCCATCATCTGCTCGCGCGTGGTGATCTGCCGCTCTTCGGGCAGGTACCAGGCTGCGCCGAGCGCCTTGCCGCGCGGGATGATCGTCACCTTGATAAGCGGGCTGGCATTCTCGAGTATCCAGCTCACCGTGGCGTGGCCCGCCTCGTGGTAGGCGATCACACGCTTTTCCTCGTCGGTGATGATCTTATTCTTGCGTTCGAGGCCGCCCACGATGCGGTCGATGGCTGCCAGGAAGTCCTCCTTCGAAATGAATTTCTTGTTGTGGCGCGCGGCGATCAGCGCAGCTTCGTTGCAGACATTTGCAATGTCGGCACCCGAGAATCCGGGGGTCTGGCGGGCCAGGAACGACCGGTCGAGCTGAGGATCGAGCTTCAGCGGACGCAGGTGGACGTTGAAAATCTCCTCACGTTCCTTGACGTCGGGCAATCCCACCTCGATCTGGCGGTCGAAACGGCCGGCGCGCATCAGCGCCTTGTCGAGGATGTCGGCACGGTTCGTGGCCGCAAGGACGATCACGCCCGTATTGGTCTGGAAGCCGTCCATCTCCGTGAGGAGCTGGTTGAGCGTATTCTCCCGCTCATCGTTGCCCGAGAACCCGGCATTCTTGCCGCGGGCGCGGCCGATGGCGTCGATCTCGTCGATGAAGACGATGCACGGCGCCTTCTGCTTGGCCTGCTCGAAAAGGTCGCGGACACGCGAGGCGCCCACGCCGACGAACATCTCCACGAAGTCGGAACCCGAAATCGAGAGGAACGGCACGTTGGCTTCGCCTGCGACGGCCTTCGCCAACAGGGTCTTACCCGTCCCCGGAGGGCCTACGAGCAGCGCTCCCTTGGGAATTTTGGCTCCCAACTCCTTATATTTGTCGGACTTCTTGAGGAAATCCACGATCTCCATGATCTCGACCTTGGCCTCCTCCAGCCCGGCCACATCCTTGAACGTGACGCGTTTGGAGTTATCCTTGTCGAACACCTGCGCCTTGGCCTTGCCCACGTTCATGATGCCGCCGCCCGCACCGCCTCCGGCACCGCGCGACATCGAACGCATGACGAAAATCCACACGCCGATAATCAGCACCCACGGCAGCAGGTTGATCAGCACGTTCGTCCAGTCGTTGGCCTTGTTTTCATAGACCACGGGAACGACTTGCCCGGACTGCTGCTCGGCGGCTTTCAGGTCTTCACGGAACGAGTCGACCGACCCGATCGTGAAGAGGAGCTGCACACCCGTCTCGGGGAGCCGGCGAAAGCGTTTGTCCACCGTATCCCTGCGGTACTGCTCGACCGCTTCTTTTTTCAGGAATACCTGCGCCTGGTCGCGGTTGACGACCTGGATCTTCTCCACCTCGCCCTTTTCGACCATCCGTTCGACGGTAGCCCAGTCGCTGGGCACGGGCGTGTCGTTGACATCCCCGAAGACGTAGTAGCCGATAATGAACGCGCCGATCAGACCGTAGAGCCACAGCATCGACGGTCGCGACATGTTCATATTCATCTTATTATTGTTCTTGCGTTGATTTGCCATATTTAAAATTACTCTTCGTATTCATATTTGGTCATCGGCGCATCGGCCCACAACTCTTCAAGCCGGTAAAACCCGCGCAGTTCGGTCTGGAAAATGTGCACCACCACGTCCACATAGTCCATGGCGATCCACACGGCATTCTGCTGCCCCTCAATACGCCAGACCTTTTCGCCCAGCACTTCGAGCACCTTCTCTTCGATGCCCGCGGCGATGGCCCCTACCTGCGTCGTGGAATCGGCGTTGCACACAATGAAACGGGAACATATCGCCCCGTCGAACCCCGAAAGGTCGAGCGATACAATATTCTTACCCTTTTTATCTTCAATCGCACCAACGATAGTTTCGATCAGTTTATCCATAAATAGTCAATAGGTGTCTATAACCTTGCAAAGGTACGAAAAGAGAATGATATTTGAAAATTAAGCCCCGTAAAAAAAGCAGCCGGACGGGCGACAATCGCAGAAGTCCGCACTTTTATCCGCCACAGCGCCGTTACAGCGGATTAATTCTTAATTATATGCCCGAG
>NZ_QTUQ01000001.1:0-118556 GCF_003435745.1 Alistipes sp. AM16-43 | reverse complement strand
TGGTGCCCGGCAATCGTATCGCCGGCCCCCCTGCCGTTTACAGGCATCCGCCTACCCCTTTACTTCGGGTATATTGGCCATGATCGTGTCGGTCAGGGCCTTGATGATCGAACTCTTGACGTACGTGCGGCGTACCGCCACGGCGATCTTACGCGACGTGGCACCTTTGGCGAGCATCTTCAGCCGGTCGTGGTGATCCGCGGGGATGTACTCGATGGCCATTTCGGGGATGATCGTCAGGCACGACGTGCAGTCGACAATGCGCATCAGCGTATCGAGCGACCCCGACTCGAAGGAGTAGTGCGACGGCATGTCGCGCTTGGCCTGGCACAGCTCGATGATCTGGTCGCGCATACAGTTTCCGGCGCTCAGGATCACCAGGTCTTTCAGGTCGATGTCCTCGATGCGGATGTTTTGCCGTTCGTACAACGGGTTTTCGGGCGAAACATAGGCGAAAAAACGGTCGTTGAAAAGTTCCTGTTCGAGGATCCCGTCGCCACACGTGCCGCTGGCGACCAGTGCCGCGTCGATCCGGTCGCGCTTGAGCGCCTCGACGATGTCCGAAGTGACCATCTCCGAGATTTCCAGTTCCACCTTCGGGTAATCGCGCACGAAATCCGGGATGAACTTGTGCAGCAGGTAGGGCGCGATGGTCGGGATGACGCCCAGACGCAGTTTACCCGAAGTTTCGCCCTTCAGTTCGGCGACCGACTCGCGGATATTGTTGTAGGCCCGCAGCGTTTCCCGGGCGCGATCCAGCACCACTTCGCCGGCCTCGGTCGGGATCACGGGTTTCTTCGAACGGTCGAGCAGCACGACGCCCAGCTCCTCTTCGAGCGCCTTCACCTGCATGCTCAGCGACGGCTGGGTCACGAAACAATGCTCTGCGGCCAGCGAAAAGCTACCGCAGTTCGCCACCGCCAGGAGGTATTCAAGTTGAATTATAGTCATAGTAGCCGATTATTTCAATACACAAAAATATAAAATAAATCTATAACAGACAACTTTATTAGGTCACCCGCGCGGTTTTTCGTAAGTTTGCCCACAAAATATATATAAAGTTTTATGGGAAAGATCATTCTTACCGGCGACCGTCCTACGGGCCGGCTCCACTTGGGACACTACGTCGGTTCCCTGCGCCGCCGCGTCGAACTGCAGGAATCGGGCGAATTCGAACGCATATTCATCATGATAGCCGACGCGCAGGCCCTGACGGACAACGCCGACAACCCCGAGAAAGTGCGCCAGAACATCATCGAAGTGGCGCTCGACTACCTTTCGGTCGGCCTCGATCCGAAAAGGTCTACCCTTTTCATCCAGTCGCAAATCCCGGAGCTCTGCGAGCTCTCGTTCTACTATATGAACCTGGTGACCGTGCAGCGCCTGCAACGCAACCCGACCGTGAAGGCCGAGATTCAGCTGCGGGGCTTCGCCGAAGGCGCCGCCGAGGGCGACACGCAGCAGAAGCAGGGCATCCCCGTGGGCTTCTTCACCTACCCCATCAGCCAGGCGGCCGACATCACGGCATTCAAGGCCACGACCGTCCCTGCGGGCGAAGACCAGGAGCCGATGATCGAACAGACCCGCGAGATCGTCCACAAGTTCAACACGGTATACGGCCCGGCACTCGTCGAGCCCGAGATCCTGCTGCCGGAGAATGCGGTCTGCATGCGCCTGCCGGGCACCGACGGCAAGGCCAAGATGTCGAAATCGCTCTGCAACTGCATCTACCTCTCGGACAGCGCTGACGAGGTGAAGAAGAAAGTCATGGGGATGTATACCGATCCCGACCATCTGCGCGTCGAAGACCCCGGCAAGGTGGAGGGCAACACGGTATTCACCTACCTCGATGCCTTCAGCCGCCCCGAGCATTTCCCGAAATATCTGCCCGACTACCCGTCGCTGGACGAGCTGAAGGCGCATTACCGCCGCGGCGGCCTGGGCGACGTGAAGGTCAAGAAATTCCTGATCGCCGTGCTCAACGAGACGCTGGAGCCGTTCCGCGAACGCCGCAAATACTACGAAGGCCGCATCGAAGAGGTCTACGAGATTCTCCGCACCGGTTCGGAGGCAGCCCGGCAAATGGCCTCGCAGACACTCGACGACGTGAAGCGTGCCATGAAAATCAACTATTTCGACGACAAACGGCTCATCGCCGAACAAGCCGAGCATTTCGCTCGCAAACAATAGGATGCAGTTACGCACCGAGCATATCTACCGCGAGTTCCTCCGCCTGACCCGGCGGTTGAGCAACAGCCAGATCATGATGCTGCTGGCTGTCGTGGTCGGTATACTCGCCGGACTGGGCACCTACCTGTTCGAAATACTGCTGCACGGCATCAAGAGCGGACTGATACGCTGGTTCCCGGTGGACAGTGCGCATCTTCTGTTCCTGATCTACCCCGCCATCGGCATCATACTCGCCACGCTGTTCGTAAAATACATCGTGCGCGACAATATTTCGGAGGGCGTAACACGCGTGCTCTACGCCATGTCGAGCCGCAACTCGCGCATCCCGGGGCACAACTGCTGGACGTCGATCGTAGGCGGCGCCACGACCATCGGGTTCGGCGGTTCGGTGGGCCCCGAGGCACCGATCGTACTGACGGGCGCGGCTATCGGCTCGAACGTCGGGCGGCTGGCGCGCCTCAATTACAAACACACCACGCTGCTGCTCTGCTGCGGTGCCGGTGCGGCGCTGGCGGCCATCTTCAAGGCTCCGATCACGGGCGTGGTCTTCGTGCTGGAGATCCTGATGCTCGACATCACGGCCGGGTCGGTGATCCCGCTGCTGATCGCCTCGATCACGGCCACGACGATGGCCTTCATGCTGCGCGGCTTCGACCCCATACTGGCCGTGACGCTCCAGCCGCAGGACGCCTTCGAGCTGTGGCAGATACCGCTTTTCATCCTGCTGGGCGTATGCTGCGGGCTGATGTCCTGGTATTTCACCTCGACCAACCTGCGCGTGGGCAACTTCTTCCGCAAGATCGACAGCCAATATAAGAAATGGCTCGTCGGCGGCGCCGTGCTGGGCATCCTGATCTTCATCTTCCCGCCGCTCTACGGCGAAGGCTACGAAGGGTTCATGTCGCTGATGCACGGCCGCGCACAGGAGTTGTTCGACAATTCGCTCTTCTACCGGTTCCGGGAGATCGATTGGGTGGTCATCCTCTTCGTCATCGCCACGATGTTCTTCAAGGTCATTGCCATGGCCTCGACCAACGCCGCGGGCGGCGTGGGCGGAACCTTCGCGCCGTCGCTGTTCGTGGGGGCGTTCACGGGGGCTTCGATCGCCCTGCTGTGCAATGCATTTTTCGACTGGGACGTCTCGGTCGTCTCGTTCACGCTGGTGGGCATGGCCGGCGTGATGTCGGGCGTGATGAAGGCGCCGCTGACCTCGATCTTCCTCATCGCGGAGCTTTCGAACGGCTACGGGCTGTTCATCCCGCTGATGATCACGGCCTGCATCTCGTTCGCCGTGGACTACTACCTCGACCCCGACTCGATCTACACCAAGCAACTGCGCCAGCGGGGCGAACTGCTCACGCACGACAAAGACCAGTCGGTATTCGTCTTCCTGAAGCTCGACGATCTGATGGAGACCGATTTCCTGCGCATCAAGGAGAATTTCACACTGGGCGACATCGTGCACATCATCTCGACGGCACGCCGCAACATCTTCCCCGTGATCGACAACTTCGGACACCTGCTGGGCGTCGTCCAGCTGGACGACCTGCGCGAGGACATGTTCAAACACGAAAAATACGGGCATCCGATCTCCGACTACATGATCCAGCCCCCGGACAAAATCCTCGAACACGAGTCGATACAGGGCGTCATGGAGAAATTCGAGGACAAGCACACCTGGATGCTGCCCGTGGTCGACAAACAGAACCGCTACCTGGGCTTCATTTCCAAATCGCGCATCTTGAACGCCTACCGCGAACAGCTGGTGAAGATACAGCAGTAAACCGGGGTTAACCTCCGCATCTTCGCTACAATGCCCATAATCACTCCGCACCTCCCGTTGAAAAGGGAGGCTTTCCCCGACGATAAACCTACGGCAATATGACGACAGAAAATCCCTATCCCTGGGCCGACGGCATGAACTGCGCGGTTACGGTATGCGACACCGGGGGCACGATCCTCTACATGAACGACAAGGCGCGCACGACCTTCGCCCGGCACGGCGACATGATCGGCAAAAACCTCTTCGACTGCCACAGCGAACGGTCGCGCGGAATTATCCAGCGCCTGCTCGCCGACGGGGGCACGAATGCCTACACGATCGAGAAAAACGGCGTCCGCAAAATGATCTACCAGACAGCCTGGCGCGTGGACGGCGTCGTGGGCGGACTGGCAGAAATCTCGATGGAGATTCCTGCCGAGATGCCGCACCACATCCGCAACTGATTCCGGAAAGGAGAAGCACCAGGGGTGCAGGAGTTCCCCCGAGCCGGATTACGACTCCCGGACTACCATTTTCGGACTACGACTCCCGGACTACGCCCCCCGGTATCATGAATTCGGGGTACAGCTTCCATCCCATACCCGATTCCCGGGGTTCAGGGTGTGCGTGCCCGGGAATTCGGGATACATCCGGAGCCGCCCTGCGCAATTCCGCCCCGGTAAATCATACCGCCGAACAAAATTTTTAGAGGGTCTAAAAGACCCTCTAATTTTTATGCCGCAAAAATTTTGTCGTGTTTATTTGCTAAAATGTAAAATATACTTTACATTTATCCTGTCTCAAACCTTTAAACAACCACGTTATGACAAAGGAATTACTACTTCCCCACAGTTTTAAGAAAATCGGCTGGGTCATCCTGATCCCGACGTTGCTGTTGGGCGTACTGATGCTCATCGACGGCTTCAACGGCTACCCGACCTACCTGATGCCGGCCCAAGGAACGGCCTGCTACGAAACGCTCTGCTCGGCAACGACAGGCCGTGCGCTGAACAACATCGCTCTGGTGGGCATCTGCATCGGCGGGATATTCGTAGCCTGCTCCCGCGAACGGATCGAGGATGAAATGATCTCCCGCATACGGCTGAACGCCCTGCTGACGGCACTTTACGTCAACTATGCCCTGCTTATCGCCACGGCGCTATGCACCTACGACCTCAGTTTCCTCTACGTCATGATCTACAACCTGCTCACCATGCTGCTGATATTCCTCGCGGTATTCCGCTGGAAACTGTGGCGTCTGAAACACGCGGTCGCAGATGAAGAATAGGATCCGGGTCGAACGCGCCGAAGTGCGCATGACCCAGCAGCAGTTGGCCGATGCTATCGGCGTAAGCCGCCAGACCGCAAACGCCATCGAGGCCGGGCGCTTCGTCCCCTCGACGGTACTGGCACTGAAGATCGCCCGGATCTTCGGCAAACCCGTCGAACAGGTTTTCCAGCTCGAAGAGGGGGACTGACCGCGGAGACATACCGGCAGACAAGACACGCGGGGACGGTACCGCATGGTACCGTCCCCTTTGTTTTCACGGCAGGCGCTCCGTTCCGAACAGACCGTCCCCGTCTATGCGGCGTGACGCAGTTGCGAAAGCCCTATAACTTGATGTCGTAAATCTGGATCACGCCCTGCAACTTCCCTGCATCGTCGGTGACGAGCAGCGACGTGACCTTGTTACGGGTCATCATCTTCTCGGCCTCGATCAGTTTCTTATCCGCGGAGATGGTTTTCGGGTTGGGCGTGGCGATATCGGCGGCCTTGATATTGAAAAACTCGGCGCGGCGGCGCTCCATCGCACGGCGCACGTCGCCATCGGTCACGATGCCCTCGATCCTCTCGCCGTCGCAGATGATGATGAGCCCCAGCCCGCCCTTGCTGATGGCGTGGATCATATCCGTAGCCGAGCAGTCGGGCGCCACGACCGGGAGGTCGTGCGAACGCATCACGTTGCCCACGGTCATCAGCAGGCGACGCCCGAGGCTGCCGCCCGGATGCAGGCGTGCGAAATCGACGCTCGTAAAGCCCCGCATCTGCATGAGCGACACGGCCAGCGCATCGCCCATGGCGATCTGCGCCGTGGTCGAGGTCGTCGGCGCGAGGTGCAGGATGCAGGCTTCCTCTTCGACGCTCACGTCGAGATGGATATCGGAATTCTTCGCCAGCGCCGATTCGGGGTTGCCCGTCATCGACACCAGCTTGTTGCCGTTGGAGTGGATGAAAGGCACGATCTTCAGGATTTCGTCGGTCTCGCCCGAATAGGAGAGCGCCAGCACGACGTCGTCCTTCGAGATCATCCCCAGATCGCCGTGGAAGGCCTCGCCGGGGTGCAGGAAGAAACTCGGGGTTCCGGTCGAGGCCAGCGTCGCGGCGATCTTGCGCCCGACGAGCCCCGACTTGCCCATGCCGGTGACGATGCATTTGCCGCTGCATGCGAGGATCAGCTCCACGGCATCGGCGAAATTGTCACCCAAGGTCTCCTTCATGTGCTTGAGCGCCAGCATCTCGGTATTGATGGCCTTGCGGGCCAGGTCGAGGATCTGCGCTTTGGTGGTATCGGTCATTATAGCAAGGTTTTAATGAGATTCTCCAGATCGTCGAGTTGCAACATGTTGGGGCCGTCGCTCCTGGCGCAGTCGGGGCAGGGGTGCACTTCGAAGAAGAAGCCGTTGGCACCGAACGCCCGGGCCGCCCGGGCCATGGCCGGCACGAACTCGCGGTTGCCTCCCGTCGTACCGCCCGCACCGCCGGGACGCTGCACCGAATGGGTACAATCCATCACCACGGTCTGCGCGATGCGCAGCATGTCGGGGATATTGCGGAAATCGACCACCAGATTGTTGTAACCGTAGATATTGCCGCGTTCGGTGAGCCATATTTCCGAAGCCCCCGCATCGCGCGCCTTCTCATAGGGGTACTGCATGTCCAACCCCGAAAGGAACTGCGCCTTTTTGATATTCACGGTCTTGCCCGTCCTGGCCGCGGCGGTGAGCAGGTCGGTCTGCCGGCAGAGGAAGGCCGGGATCTGGATCACGTCGACGACCTCGCCCACGGGCGCGGCCTGCCACGCCTCGTGGATGTCGGTCAGCAGGCGCAGCCCCCATTTCGCCCGCACGTCGGCGAGCATACGCAACCCCTTTTCGAGTCCGGGGCCGCGGAACGAGGAGATCGAGGTGCGGTTGGCCTTGTCGAACGAGGCCTTGAAGATAATATCCGTCCCGAGGGCCTTGTTGATCGCCACGAGGCGTTCGGCCACGGTGTCGAGCAACTCGGCGGATTCGATGACGCATGGGCCGGCGATGAATTTCATAGCTGTCATTTTATAAATTCCGGATGGTGTGACAAAAACTCCTCGGCACGTGCGAGGTCTTGGGGCGTGTCGATGCCGATGGTCTCGACGCCGGTGATGCCCACGCCGATCCTGTAGCCGTTTTCGAGCCAGCGGAGCTGCTCGAGCGACTCGGCCTTTTCGAGCGTGGACTGCGGCAACGCCGTGACGGCACGCAGCACCTCCGTGCGGAAGGCATAGAGGCCGATGTGCTTGTAGAACGTATGGTGCGCAAGCCACTGCGAGCGTTCGACGCCGCGCAGGTAAGGGATGACCGAACGCGAAAAATAGATGGCCCGCGACTGCGCATCGAGCACCACCTTCGGCGAATTGGGGTTTTCCAGCGCGGCCAGGCCGTCCGCTTCGGCAAAGGGTTTCACGAGCGTGGCGATGTCCGTCGCGGGATCGTCGAAGCAGCGCTTCACGGCTTCGAGCTGCGACGCCCGGATGAAAGGCTCGTCACCCTGCACGTTGACGACCACGTCGTAGGGCTTTCCCTGCCTGAGGTAGGCTTCCCAGCAGCGATCCGTGCCGCTCTTATGGTCTGCCGAGGTCATCTCGGCCTTGCCGCCGAACGCCACCACGGCATCGTAAATCCGCTCGTCGTCCGTGGCGACCACGGCATCGTCCAGTACGCCCGCCACCTGCTCGTAGACCCGCCGGATAACGGGTTTCCCGCCCAGCACGGCCAACGGTTTGGCCGGGAAGCGGGTCGACGCATAACGCGCCGGTATGATTGCGATAAATTTCATCGGCAGAGGAATTGATCCATAAAATTAAAAAAGTAAAAGGTGAAAAACAAAACTTTCCACCTTTTACTTCTTTCGGGTCGCTATATGAGCGCCTGTTTCAGCACTTCGTCGTTGGTCTTCACGTAATGGAAGGTCAGTCCGTCGATGTATTCGGGCTTGATCTCGGCGATGTCCTTGCGGTTCTCCTCCGAGAGGATCAGCTCGTTGATCCCGGCGCGTTTGGCCGCCAGAATCTTCTCCTTGACGCCGCCCACCGGCATCACACGGCCGCGGAGCGTCGTCTCGCCCGTCATGGCGATACGATCCCGGACTTTCCGCCCCGTGTAGGTCGAAACGATCGAGGTCACCATCGTAATGCCGGCCGAAGGGCCGTCCTTCGGGATCGCACCCTCGGGGACATGGATGTTGATATCGTTCTTCTCGAACAGCGCGGGGTCGATGCCCAGCTCCTTGCTGTGTGCCATCACCCACTCGTGGGCGATCGTAGCGGACTCCTTCATCACATCGCCCAGGTTACCCGTCAGGCTGACCTTGCCCTTGCCGGGCGTCAGCACCGACTCGATGTAGAGGATGTCGCCGCCGACCTCCGTCCAGGCCAGGCCCGTCACGACGCCCGTCATGCCGCCCACCTCGTACTCTTCCTTGAGGAACTTGGGCATGCCGAGGATCTTTTCGACCTCCCTGGCAGAAACCTCCGGGGCGAAAACCTCGTCGAAGGCGATCTGCTTGGCTCGGGCGCGGGCGATCTTGGCCAGCAGTTTGTCGAGCGAGCGGACACCCGACTCGCGGGTATAGCCGGCGATGATGCCTTCGACTACCTCGGGGGCCATCGTGAGCTCCTGCTCTTTGATGCCGTGCGCCTCGCGCTGCTTGGGCAGCAGGTGGTCGAGGGCAATGCGCACCTTCTCCTCGATCAGGTAGCCGGCGATATTGATCATCTCCATGCGGTCGCGCAGCGCCGGTGCGATGTTGGCGATATTGTTGGCCGTGGCGATGAACAGCACTTTCGACAGGTCGTACTCCATGTCGATGTAGTTATCGTGGAAGGTGGTGTTCTGCTCCGGGTCGAGCACCTCGAGCAGCGCGCTCGACGGGTCGCCGTGGTTCGAAACGGTCACCTTGTCCACCTCGTCGAGGATGATGACCGGGTTCGACGAACCGCACCGCTTGATAGTCTGGATGATCCGTCCCGGCATGGCGCCGATGTAGGTGCGGCGATGCCCGCGGATTTCCGACTCGTCGTGCAGGCCGCCGAGCGAGATACGCCCGAACTTGCGGCCCAGCGCCGCCGCCACCGACTTGCCCAGCGAGGTCTTACCCACACCCGGAGGGCCGTAGAGGCAGAGTATCGGGGATTTGAGATCGCCCTTGAGCTTGATGACGGCCAGGTGTTCGAGGATACGCTCCTTGACCTCCTCCAGCCCGAAATGGTCGCGGTCGAGCTGCTCGCGCGCGCAATTCAGATCGAGATTGTCCTTGGTTACCTCGTTCCACGGGAGTTCCAGCAGCAGTTGCAGGTAGGTCATCTGCACCGAATATTCGGCCACGGCGGGATTCAGCCGCTCGACCTTCTGCAACTCTTTCTCGAAGGTTTCGCCGACCTCCTTGGGCCAGTTCTTCTTCTTGGCCTCCTCGCGCATCTTCTCGATGTCGGCATCGGCGCCGTCGCCCAGTTCGTCCTGGATCGTACGCATCTGCTGCTGCAGGTAATAGTCGCGCTGCTGCTTGTCGATCTCCTGCTTCACGCGCTCCTGTATCTGGTTCTTCAGCTCAGCCAGCTGCTGTTCGCGGATCAGTATTTCGAGCAGCTTGCGGGCACGGGCCAGCAGGCCGGGGGCCTCCAGCAACGACTGGCGGTCTTCGTCCGTAAGCTCCATGTTCGAGCAGATGAAATTGATGATGCCGCGCTTGGAGTCGATGTTCTTGATGGCGAAGGCCGCCTCCTTGGGCATCGACGGCGAAACGTTGATGATGTTGAGCGCCACGTCGCGGATCGAATCCACGAGGGCCTCGAACTCGATGCTCTTCAGGTCGGGCGTCGTATCGCGCAGGGCGGTCACCCGGGCCCGGAAATAGGGCTCGGTCGTTATGTATTCGCGTATTTCGATCTTCTCCAGGCCGTTCAGGATCACCGTGAGGTTCCCGTTGGGCATTTCGAGGATTTTGATGATGCGCGCTGCGGTGCCGACCTTGTACATGTCGTCCGGCGCGGGGTCTTCGACGTCGCTCTCGCGCTGCAACACGGCGCCCAGAATGCCGCCTTCGGCATTCACGGCACGTACGAGGCTGATGCTCTTGTCGCGTCCCACGGTGATCGGGGTGATCGCACCGGGAAAGAGCACCGAACTGCGCAGCGTAAGGATCGGGATGATCTCCGGCACTTCGACCTCCTCGGCAACCTCGTCGCCGCCGGTCACGATCGGAATCACGTGGTGTTTGCCGTCGAGCAGCTCGGGAAGCAGGCTCGCATCTTCGACTTCGATGGTTTCGATTATCTTATCTTTTTTACTCATAGTTTACAGATACAAATATATAATGGTGCAAAGGTAACGATTTTTTATAGATATTTATTTTATCTTTGACAGAATGTTAATAACTTTGCAGGCCAAATAACGAAGCAAAACATTCACACCTTTATGCAAATCGCTGATAAATATTCGCCACAGGAGATCGAACAGAAATGGTACGACTACTGGATCGACAACCGGCTGTTCCATTCGGAACCCGACGGACGCGAACCCTACACGATCGTCATCCCGCCGCCCAACGTGACCGGCATGCTCCACATGGGGCACATGCTCAACAACACGTTGCAGGACGTGCTGATCCGCCGTGCCCGCATGTCGGGCAAAAACGCCTGCTGGGTGCCTGGCATGGATCACGCGTCGATCGCCACGGAGGCGAAAGTCGTGGCGATGCTGCATGAAAAGGGCATCGAGAAGTCGTCGCTCACGCGCGAGGAATTCCTCGAATACGCATGGGAGTGGAAGGAAAAATACGGCGGCATGATCCTCAGGCAGCTGCGCAAGCTGGGCGCCTCGTGCGACTGGGAGCGCACCTGCTTCACGATGGACGAACCCCGCACCGAGAGCGTCATCAAGGTATTCTGCGACCTTTACGAGAAAGGCAAGATCTACCGCGGCGTACGCATGGTCAACTGGGATCCCGCGGCGCAGACGGCGCTGTCGGACGAAGAGGTGGTATTCAAGGAGTCGCACGGCAAGCTCTACTACCTGCGCTACATGGTCGAAGGCTCGGACAAGGCGGTCATCGTCGCCACGACGCGCCCCGAAACGATCCTGGGCGACACGGCGCTGTGCGTCAACCCCAACGACCCGCGCTACGGCTGGCTGCCGGCCGGGGCGCGCGTCATCGTACCGCTGGTGAACCGCGCAATCCCCGTAATCCGCGACGAATACGTCGATATCGAGTTCGGTACGGGCGCGCTGAAAGTGACCCCGGCGCACGACGTGAACGATTACATGCTGGGCGAGAAATACAACCTCGAGGTGATCGACATCTTCAACGACGACGGCACGATCAACGACAAAGTGGGGCTGTACGTCGGCATGGATCGTTTCGACGTCCGCAGAAAGATCGAAGGCGACCTGGCGGAAGCCGGCCTGCTGGAGAAGACCGAGGATTATACCAACAACGTGGGCTATTCGGAGCGCACGGGCGTGGCCATCGAGCCGAAACTCTCGATGCAGTGGTTCCTTTCGATGGGGCAATTGGCCGAACCGGCGACGAAGGCCGTCATGGAGGACGCGATCCGCTTCGTGCCCGAAAAATACAAGAACACCTACCGCCACTGGATGGAGAACATCAAGGACTGGTGCATCTCGCGCCAGCTGTGGTGGGGCCAGCGCATTCCGGCCTGGTACCTGCCCCAAGGCGGCTTCGTAGTGGCCCCGACGGCCGGGGAGGCGCTCGAAAAGGCGCGCGCGAAAACCGGCGACGCCTCGTTGCAGCCGTCCGACCTCAGACAGGACGACGACGTGCTGGACACGTGGTTCTCGTCGTGGCTGTGGCCTATTTCGGTCTTCGACGGCATCCGCAACCCCGGCAACAGGGAGATCAGCTACTACTACCCCACCAACGACCTGGTGACGGGCCCCGACATCATCTTCTTCTGGGTGGCGCGCATGATCATGGCGGGTTACGAATACCGCGGCGAAAAACCTTTCGGAAACGTCTATTTCACGGGCATCGTCCGCGACAAGATCGGCCGCAAGATGTCCAAGCAGCTGGGCAACTCGCCCGACCCGCTCGACCTGATCGCCAAATACGGCGCCGACGGCATGCGCATGGCAATGCTCATCTCCTCGTCGGCAGGCAACGACGTAATGTTCGACGAGGCGCTCTGCGAGCAGGGACGCAACTTCGGCAACAAGATATGGAACGCCTACCGCCTGGTGAACGGCTGGTCGGCGGACGGCAATGCCGCACAGGACGAGAACAACCGCCTGGCTGTCGAATGGTTCCGCCAGACGCTCGGCGTCGCTTTGCGCCAGATCGCCGACGATTTCGGCTCCTACCGCATTTCAGAGGCGTTCAAGACAGCCTACAAGCTCTTCTGGGACGACTTCAGCGGCCTGTACCTGGAGATGGTGAAACCCGTCTACGGGCAGCCGATCGACGCGCCGACGTTCGAAGCCACGCGCACGTTCTTCGACTCCCTGATGCGCGTGCTGCACCCCTTCATGCCCTTCGTGACGGAGGAGATCTGGCAAGACCTCGCCCCGCGCAAAGAAGGCGAGTCGATCACCGTCGCCCCGATGCCCCAGCCGGCCGAAATAGACGGGCAGTTGCTGGCGCGGTTCGAGCTGGCCAGGGAGGTGATCTCCTCGGTGCGCAACGTCCGCAACCAGAAGAACCTGCCGCAGAAGGAGGCACTGACGCTCAAGGTGATCGCCGACGAGAACTACCCGGCCGAGTATGCCCCCGTGATGCAGAAAATGGCCAACCTGACGGGCATCGAGACGGTGACGGAGAAAGACCCGGCGGCCGCAGCGTTCATCGTCAAGACGACGCAGTACTTCGTGCCGATGGCGGGCAAAATCGACGCCGAAGCGGAACGACGCAAACTGACGGACGAACTGTCCTACCAGGAAGGGTTCCTCGCGAGCGTAATGAAAAAGCTCTCGAACGAGCGTTTCATGCAGTCGGCCCCCGAGAAGGTGGTGGCCAACGAACGCGCCAAGCAGGCCGACGCCGAGGCCAAGATCGCGGCCATCAAGGCGCAACTGGAAGCCCTTTCGTAAAAAGGACGGACATGCCTTGTCCCGAATTCCTGCGGGGTTCGGGACAGGTACTTTCCACCGCGGCCATGCCGCAGACGAACCATACCCGCACCGCAGGGCCGGGTTTAACGACAACACGATTTGCCGACAATCACCATATATACCGACGGCTCGGCGCTCGGGAACCCCGGGCCGGGAGGCTACGGCGTGGTACTCCTTTCGGGACAGCACCGCAAGGAGCTGTCGCAGGGATTCCGCCTGACGACCAACAACCGCATGGAGCTCATGGCCGTCTGCGTGGCGCTCGAGGCGCTCAAGTTCGACGGGTCGGACGTCACCGTGTATTCCGATTCGAAATACGTCGTGGATGCCGTGACGAAAGGCTGGCTCTTCAGCTGGGTGAAAAAGCGGTTCGCCGGTAAGAAAAACCCCGACCTGTGGATGCGCTTCCTGCGCGTGTACCGGCATCACAACGTCCGCTTCGTCTGGGTCAAGGGGCATGCCGACACCGTGGAGAACAATCGCTGCGACCAACTGGCGGTCGCTGCCGCCAACGACAAGGCGCATTTACTGGAAGATACGGGTTACGAACCCTGAAAAGGGGCGGACAGCATGTCTGCCCCTTCGTTTTTTTCGGTTCTAAACTCCCCGGAACTTCGCACTTTTAAGCCGGGAATTCCGAATTTCACATTATTATTCCTATCTTTGTCACGATTATCACATAAACTGCAAATAATCCGCCCGTAATGTTTAAAATATACATGAGGCTTCTGGGTTTCGCCCGACCCATCCGCAAATACGCCATCCCCTATTTCTTCTACTCGCTCTTCTACGCACTGTTCAATTCGCTCACGTTCCTGCTGATCATGCCGATCCTCAAGACGATGTTCGATGCGGATTACACGTTCGTATACGTGGAGAAACTCCCCCCGCTGGCGTTCAACCAGGAATACCTGACGGCGCTGTTCAACTTCACCTATTCGCACCTGTTCAACGAATACAACCCCGAAAACGTCCTGCTGCTGCTGGCCATCGTCACCATTTTCGTGAGCCTGCTGAGCAACCTGTTCCGCTACATGGGCGCATGGACGGTCGAGAACATGCGCACCCGCACCCTGCAGCGCATGCGCAACGAGATGTTCTCCAAAGTCGTGGACATGAACGTGGGCTATTTCAGCGACCAGCGCAAGGGCGACATCATCTCGAAAATCACCTCGGACGTCGGCGTGGTGCAGTTCTGCATCACCAACACCTTGCAGGTGGCTTTCCGCGAACCGTTCCTCATCATCGGCTATACGGTCATGATGGTCGCCATCTCGTGGGAGCTGGCGCTCTTCTCGGTGCTTTTCCTGCCCGTCGTGGCACTGATCATCGGCAGCATCGTCAAGCGCCTGCGCCATCCCGCACGCACAAGCCAGCAGCGCATGGGCGAACTGGTCTCGACGCTCGACGAATCGCTCTCGGGCATCAAGGTCATCAAGAGCTACAATGCCACGGGCTACGTCAAGCAGAAGTTCTACGACCTGAGCGAAGACCTGGCGCGGCTGACCCTTTCGATGGCCCGCCGCCAGCAGCTGGCTTCGCCGATGAGCGAATTCCTGGGCATCTCGGCCGTAGGCGTCATCCTGGTATTCGGAGGTTCGCTCGTATTCAAGGACGCGCTCAGCCCCGAAGGCTTCATCGCCTTCATCGCCATGTTCTCGCAGATAACGCGCCCGGTGCGCACGTTCATCGACCAGTTCTCCAACATCAACCAGGGTATCGCCGCCGGCGAACGCATCTTCTCGATCATCGACGCCCAAAGCGAAATCCAGGACAAGCCCGGGGCGATCGAACTCGACGGGCTGAAAGACAAGATCGAATTCCGGGACATCCACTTCTCGTACGACGGCAGCCGCGAGGTGATCGAAGGCATCTCGTTCGAGATCAAGCGCGGCGAGACCGTGGCCCTGGTAGGCCCTTCGGGCGGAGGCAAGTCGACCCTCAGCGAACTCATACCGCGTTTCTACGACGTGAAGGCGGGCGACATCCTGATCGACGGGGTCTCGGTGCGCGACTACACGCAGGACAGCCTGCGCGCCCACATGAGCGTCGTGGCACAGGACACCGTGCTTTTCAACGACACCATCGAAGGCAACATCGCCATGGGCAAGGCCGGGGCCACGCACGACGAGATCGTCGAGGCGGCCCGGATCGCCAATGCCGACTGCTTCATACAGGAAGCACCCGAAGGCTACCAGACCAACATCGGCGACCGGGGCGTCAAACTCTCGGGAGGCCAGCGCCAGCGGCTTTCGATCGCACGCGCCGTGCTGAAAAACCCCGAGATACTGATCCTCGACGAGGCCACCTCGGCACTCGACACGGAGAGCGAAAAACTCGTGCAGGATGCCCTCAACAAGCTGCTCGTCGGCCGCACATCGGTGGTTATCGCCCACCGCCTGTCGACGATTCACAACGCCGACAAGATCATCGTCGTCGACCACGGCCGCGTGGCCGAGCAGGGCAACCACACCGAACTGCTCGCCAAGGGCGGCATCTACGCCAAGCTGATCGAATTGCAGTCGTTCGACTAAAAATGCCGGCATGTACCGATGAGAGGCGAGAAGGAGAAGATGCTGGCGGGCGAATGGTTCGACCCGCATGACGCGGAGCTGACGGCCGACCGCGACCGTGCCACGCGCCTGATGCATCGCCTCAACGTCGAATGCTGCGGCCACGGCGACGACTACCGCACCACGCTCGGGGAATTGTGCCCCAACGTCCGCGGGTTCATCCGCGAACCTTTCCACTGCGACTACGGCTACAACATCCACATGGGCGAAGGTTCCTTCGTCAATTTCGACTGCGTTTTCCTCGACCTGGCACCGATACGCATCGGCTGCGGGACGCTCATAGGCCCCAAAGTGCAGCTGCTCACGGCGCACCATCCGTTCGACACCGCGACACGCGGGACGGCCCTCGAAGCAGGCAAGCCCATCGTCATCGGCGACCACTGCTGGCTGGGCGGCGGGGTGATCGTATGCCCGGGCGTCACGATCGGCGACAGGGCGGTCGTCGGGGCCGGGTCGGTCGTCACACGAGATATCCCCGCGGATTCGGTCGCAGCAGGCAACCCTGCACGTATCATCCGCCCGCTCTAAATATCCCCAGACATCCCATTGCACCATGTTCACACCCGACACCCCTAATTTCCAATCCCTGATGCTCATGCTGGACGCCGCCCACATGGGTTGGTGGAAAGCGGATTTCCAGGCCGGCGAACTGCATGTCTCCGAATATATCGCCAAGCTGCTGGGGCTCGACGGCGACAAAGTCCGGATCGGGCAACTGACACACCTGGTTCGCGAAGACTACCGGATGCCGATCCACAACGAATTCATGGCGCTCAAGGTCGACAGCAAATTCGACAGGACGTTCCCGATCGAACTTCCCGAGGGCGAAGTCTGGCTCCACGCCCAGCTCGTCGGACGGCAGACCGACCCCGCAACGGGTACGCACCTTTTCGGCTACATGCAGCGCGTCCCCGTGCACGACCGGCGCGAAGCAGAAATCCTGACGCTCGAAAACAACTACCACACGGTCGTAAAGGAAAACAAGCATATGGACGTGCTGCTCGACCACCTGCCGATCGGATATTTCCGCATCCGGCTGCTTTACGACAGCGACGGACGCGCCATCGACTACCTTTTTCTCTCGGTCAACCGCGCGGCGCAGCAAATCGTGGGGATAGAACCGGACGCATATATAGGCAAGACGGCACGCGAGACCGGGCACCCCGTCGATGCCCATATCGACAAACTCGCGCACATCCGCCTCGGCAATTACAAGACCGACGAATGGTTCGCGAAAAAAACCAGGCGCCATTGCCGCAGTTTCCTGTACAATACGCCCAACGACGGAAGCGAGATTGTGATCCTGATCCTCGACATCACCGACGCCATAACGGCACACAAGGCACTGGACGAGCAGGAAAAACTGCTGCGCAACATCATCCAGAACGCCCCCGTCGGCATCGAGATCTACAACGACCGGGGACGGCTCATCGACATCAACACCTGCGACCTGGAGATGTTCGGGGTGAAAGATCCGGGCAAAATACGCGGGCTCAACCTGTTCGACAACCCTAATTTCCCGGAGGAGACGAAAATCCGCATCCAGCACGGCGAAAGTGCGGATTTCACCGCCCGTTACGAATTCGGAAAACTCGGCGGCTACTACGAAAGCACGCGCCCGGGGCATTTCGACTGGACGGGGCGCATACGCTGCCTGTACGACGACCGGGGCGAACTCACCCACTACCTGCTCATCAATATCGACAACACCGAGTTGCGGCAGATCCAGAACCGGGTTTCGGAGTTCGAAGCCCTGTTCCGCATCATCTCCGAATATGCCCAGGTAGGATATGCCAACTACAACCTCTACAACAAAGAGGGCTATGCGCAAAACGTATGGCTGCGCAACTACGGGGAGGCCGACTCGGCGCAGATCGTCGACGTGATCGGCAAATACCGCCACATCCACCCCGAAGACCGCAAGCCCCTGCTCGACCTGCTGACCCGCTTCTCCGCGGGTGAAGTGCAGTCGGCAACGGCCATCTGCCGCGTGCAGCACGACGACGGACGGAAAACATGGATCAAAACCCACCTCATCTGCCGGGACTACCGCCCCGGCGAACAGGTCATCGACATGCTGGGGATCAATTACGACATCACGGCACTCAAGCAGACCGAACAGGAGCTGATCGCCGCCAAGGAGCGCGCCGAAGAGTCCAACAAGCTCAAATCGGCCTTCCTGGCCAACATGAGCCACGAAATTCGCACGCCGCTCAACGCGATCGTAGGCTTTTCGGAACTGATGGCTACGGAGGCCGATCCCGACCAGCGCAAAGAATTCGCCGACCTGATCCTGGTAAATAACACCCTGTTGTTGCAAATCATCTCCGACGTACTCGACCTGGCCCGGATCGAATCGGGACGCATAGAGATCGTCCGTACGAAATTCGACGCCCGCGATTTATGCCGCGAGGTGGCCGAGACATTCCGCCTGCAAGTCGCCGAAGGGGTCGTCCTGCGGCTGGAAGACAGCCTGCCCCGGCTCCAGCTCGAGGATTACAAGCAGGGACTGCACCAGATACTCGGCAATTTCGTACGCAATGCCGTGAAATTCACGATAAAAGGTTCGATAACGATCGGGTTCTCGCAACGCCCCGGATGGGTACGGTTCTACGTCCGCGATACGGGCATCGGCATCCCCGAGGAGGAACGCGCCAAGATTTTCGACCGGTTCTACAAGGTCGACACCTTCACGCAGGGCACCGGGCTCGGGCTGCCGATCTGCAAGAACATCGCCGAACAGCTCGGCGGCCGTATCGCGTCGATTCCGCCGTCGGCGCGGGGTCGTGCTTCTGGGTCGAAATCCCGGCCGGGAAATAGCCCGCTCCGGGCAGATGCCGCCACGGACGGAATAGGTGCAATTTTGCACGCTTTTCAAATCTTTTTTATATCTTTGCAAGTTGTCGGAAAAAGAGGAATCTTTCCGGCACTTCCGGCCATGCCGGCGTACGACCCCGAACGAAATAAAAAACACATATACCATGAAATTCAATGAGTATAAAGGCCTCGACCTGGCCCAGATAGCCGCCGACGTGCTCGGCGAATGGGACGCCCACGACACATTCCACAAGAGCATCACCACGCGCGAGGGGCACCCCGCGTTCGTATTCTACGAAGGCCCCCCGTCGGCCAACGGGATGCCGGGCATCCACCATGTCATGGCCCGCACGATCAAGGACGTCTTTTGCCGCTACAAGACACAGCAAGGGTATCTCGTGCACCGCAAGGCGGGCTGGGACACGCACGGGCTTCCCGTGGAGCTGGGCGTCGAAAAGAAGCTCGGCATCACCAAGGAAGACATCGGCAGGAAGATTTCGATCGAGGAGTACAACCGCACCTGCCGCGAGGCCGTCATGGAATTCACGGGGGCGTGGGAAGACCTGACCCGCAAGATGGGGTACTGGGTCAACATGGACGATCCGTACATCACCTACGACAACAAATACATCGAGACCCTGTGGTGGCTGCTCAAACAGCTTTTCGACAAGGGGCTGCTCTATAAGGGCTATACGATCCAGCCCTACTCGCCGGCTGCGGGCACGGGGCTTTCGACGCACGAGCTGAACCAGCCGGGCTGCTACCGCGACGTGAAGGACACAACGTGCACGGCGCAGTTCAGGATCATCCGCGACGCGAAAAGCGAAAAGCTCTTCGGCGACGCCGAAGGGCCGCTCTATTTTCTGGCGTGGACGACCACGCCGTGGACTTTGCCTTCGAACACCGCGCTGGCCGTAGGCCCCGCGATCGAATACGTGAAGGTCAAATGCCGCAACCCCTATACCGACGAACCCCAGACGGTCATCCTCGCCAAAGACCTCGTCGCATCGTACTTCACCAAGAAGATGGAGGGAACCTACCAAATCACGGGCGAAAGCTGGATGGGGCCCGAACTGGAGGGGATCCGTTACGAGCAGCTGATCCCCTGGGTAAAGCCGACGGGCGACGCATTCCGTGTGATCGTAGGCGACTATGTGACTACGTCGGACGGTACGGGCATCGTGCACATTGCACCGACGTTCGGCGCCGACGACGACCGTGTGGCCAAGGCCGCAGGCATCGCCCCGCTGTTCATGGTCGACAAAGCCGGCAAAAACCAGCCGATGGTCGACAAGCAGGGCAAGTTCTTCGTACTCGAAGACCTCGACCCGGAATTCGTAAAAAACAACATCGACGTCGAAAAATACAAGGAGTATGCAGGCCGCTACGTCAAGAACGCCTACGACCCGGAGATCGCCTGCGATGCCGAGACAACGCTCGACATCGACCTGGCCGTGATGCTCAAAGCCGAGAACAAAGCGTTCAAGATCGAAAAGCATACCCACTCCTACCCCCACTGCTGGCGTACGGACAAGCCGGTGCTCTACTACCCGCTCGATTCGTGGTTCATCCGCACCACGGCGCTGCGCGAGCGGATGATCGAGCTGAACAAGACGATCCGCTGGAAACCCGAATCGACCGGGTCGGGACGCTTCGGCAAATGGCTCGAAGGGCTGGTGGACTGGAATCTTTCGCGTTCGCGTTTCTGGGGTACTCCGCTGCCGGTATGGGCTACGGAGGATTATTCGGAACTGAAGTGCATCGGTTCGATCAGGGAGCTGATGGATGAGATCGAAAAGTCGATCGCCGCGGGCTTCATGAAGGGGAACCCCTACAAGAATTTCAAGGTCGGCGACATGTCCAAGGAGAACTACTCGACCCGCAATATCGACCTGCACCGCCCCTATGTGGACAATATCGTACTCGTGTCGTCGAAAGGCGAGCCGATGAAGCGCGAAAGCGACCTGATCGACGTGTGGTTCGACTCGGGTGCCATGCCGTACGCACAGCTGCACTATCCGTTCGAGAACGGCGGCGACTATTTCAAGTCGGTCTACCCGGCCGATTTCATCGCCGAGGGCGTCGACCAGACGCGCGGCTGGTTCTTCACGCTGCATGCCATCGCCTCGATGCTCTTCGACTCGGTAGCCTTCAGGAACATCATTTCGAACGGGCTGGTGCTGGACAAAAACGGCAACAAGATGTCGAAGCGCCTGGGCAACGGCGTCGACCCGTTCGAGGTTCTCGCAACCTACGGGGCCGACGCTACGCGCTGGTACATGATCTCCAACTCGCAGCCGTGGGACAACCTCAAATTCGACCGGGACGGCGTGGACGAAGTACGCCGCAAGTTCTTCGGGACGCTCTATAACACCTACTCGTTCTTCGCACTCTACGCCAATGTGGACGGATTTACGGGCAAGGAGCCGGAAGTTCCCGTCGAAAAACGCCCGGAGATCGACCGCTGGATCATTTCGTTGCTCAATACGCTCGTCAAGGAAGTAACCCGCTCGCTCGAGGATTACGACCCGACCCCGGCGGCACGCGCCATCCAGGAGTTCGTGGGCGAAAACCTCTCGAACTGGTACGTGCGCCTGAACCGCAAGCGTTTCTGGGGCGGCGGTATGAACGACGACAAACTGGCGGCCTACCAGACGCTCTACACCTGCCTGGAGACCGTTTCGATGCTCGCGGCACCATTCGCACCCTTCATCTCCGACCGCATCTTCCGCGACCTGAATGCCGTCAGCGGCCGCCACGCGGACGAGTCGGTACACCTCTCGACTTTTCCGAAGGCCGACGAAAAGCTGATCGACACCGACCTGGAAGAGATGATGTCCCTGGCACAGCGCGTATCGTCGATGGTGCTCGCCCTGCGCCGCAAGGTGTCGATCAAGGTGCGCCAGCCGCTCACCAAAATCCTCATCCCGGTGCTCGACCCGGCCATGGCACAGCATATCTCGGCCGTAAAGAACCTCATCATGAACGAGGTGAACGTCAAAGAGGTCGAACTGATCGAAGACACCACGGGCATCATCACCAAGCGCATCAAGCCCAACTTCAAGACGCTGGGCCCGCGCTACGGCAAATACATGAAGCAGATCGCCGCCATGACCGCGGAGTTCTCGCAGGAGCGTATCGCCCAGATCGAAGCCGCAGCCCAGACCGTACTCGACCTGGGGGCTGAAAAAATCACCGTAACCCCGGCCGATTTCGAGATCACCTCGGAGGACATGCCGGGATGGCTGGTGGCATCGGAAGGCAAACTTACCGTAGCGCTGGACATTACGCTGACGGAAGAGCTCCGGGCGGAAGGCGTGGCACGCGAGTTGATAAACCGCATCCAAAATATCCGTAAGGACTCGGGATTCGAGGTGACGGACAAGATCCGCGTCGAGATCGAACAGAAGGAGTTCGTAGCCGGCGCGATCGCCAAATATGCCGGATATATCGCATCGCAGACGCTCGCCGTCGAGGTGAAAGCGGCCGCACGGCCCGAGGGAGGCGTGGTCGTGGATTCGGATGTCGACGACGAGCCGATCCGGATCGCCGTAACACGCATCTGACGGGCGAACAAGGGCGGCAAAACCGCTTCGGGAACGGCAAATGCGTCTTGCTGAGAACGATATAAAGGGTGCGTCCGGACGATATCGTATATAACGATATAAAATTTGGTGTTTACGGAAAAATTGTTTAATTTTACATAAAACCAACAAGGAGAAGACGACTATGGCAGACGAAAGAACCAGATACAGCGACGCCGAACTCGAGGAGTTCAAGCAGCTCATCCTGAAAAAGCTTGAGAATGCGCGCGCGGACTATGAGCTGCTGCGCGCCACTATCACCCACACGGCCGATAACGACACGGAGGATACCTCCCCGACGTTCAAAGTCCTCGAAGAGGGCGCAGCGACCCTCTCGAAAGAGGAGAGCGGACGTCTGGCGGCACACCAGATGAAATTCATACGGAACCTGGAGATGGCCCTCGTGCGCATCGAAAATAAGACCTACGGCATCTGCAAGACGACCGGCAAGCTCATCCCCAAGGAGCGGCTGATGAAAGTGCCGCATGCCACCGAGTGCATCGAAGCCAAAGAGGGGCGCAGGTAAACCTGCAATCCGGATATGACAGAAAAAAGACGACTTTCGGGGTCGTCTTTTTTATTCGGGCCCGGCCGTCTGTCCCGGCACATGCCCGCCGACAGGCAGCCGCTATGTCAGCCGCAACGGCTGCTGGATCGACAGTCTTCACAACAGCCGCAATGACAGCTGCCTTAGCAGGTGCATTGTCAGTCTCAACGGCAGGGCAGACCGGCACCCGAAACCTCCCGTTTTTTGCCAAGGGTAACTCCTACGGGCCAGAAACTGTATTTTAGCAGGTTCAGGCGCACTTTTTCATCAAAAAATACGTTATCTTTGACGATATGTATCGCCGGATTTGCATACTCGTGCTGACCCTCCTCGCTGCGCAAAGCGTCTGTTTCGCCCGCACGGTCAATCCCGGCATGCGGGCGCCGGACAGGGTTTCCCCCGGCGGATTCTCCCCCGACAGCCTGAACACGGCGACCTCGGAGCGCAACCAGCGCCTTTACGACAGCATACAATCCAAAACCAACCGCCGCGCAGTTCCGCGCATGCTTTACAGGATGCTCTTCGTCAAACCCGTACTCGATACGACGATGAACGGGCGCGTATTGGACGAAAGCAGGCTGCTGGAACCTTACGCCGGGAAAACCGTAGGCGACATCACCATCGAGCGCATGATGCCGTTCGACTCATGCGGCAACTGGTTCGAGCGCGCAGGCAACAAAACCCACATGCTGACCCGCGAACGGGTTATCCGGCGCGACCTGCTGTTCAAGCCGGGCGACAAGTTCGATCCCCAGCTGGTCGTGCGCAACAAGCAACTGCTGCGTTCGCGCCCCTACATCTCCGATACCGAGGTGATCGTCGTACCCGACTCGCTCGATTCGACGCGCGTGAACATGGTCATCCGCACGCGCGACAGCTGGACGATCAGCATCGACGCAGGCATACACGGCGAAGGGCGCACCATGGTCGGGCTTTCGGACGCCAACATTTTCGGCACGGGCAACACCCTGAAACTCAAGACCAATTTCAGCCGCAGGGATTTCTCCTACGGAGGCAACATCGTGGAATACAAAATCCCCAACGTGCTGGGAACATTCTACACGGCCGACTTCTCAGCCGGCCGCGACTTCTACAACTCGGAACTGAACCTCGGGCTGCGCAAGGAGTTCATCCGGCCGACGGACTACGAGATCGGCCTCACGTACAGCGACATAAAATCGAAACGCTACATGGTAGACCTCGACACCTCGCTGCTCGTGAAAGTCCGCAACCTCGACGTATGGGGCGGCAAGTCGCACTACATCCGCTCCATCAAATCGAGCGTCTTCCTGACGGGCCGTTACAGCTATGCCCGGTTCAGCCGCCGCCCGCCCGTCACGGCCGACTACAACCCCGCGCTGCACGACCACGACGCCATGCTCTTCGGCGGGGGGCTCTACCGGGAAAAATTCTACACGGCGAACATGGTCTACGGATTCGGTACCCGCGAGTATCTGGCGACGGGTTACAAAGCCGAGCTGGTGAGCGGCTATTCGTGGGGCGAGTTCAACGACGAGATGTACCTCGGCATGTCTTACCAGACAGGCGGCTTCCGGGGGATGGGCTATATCATGGGCGGCTTTACGCTGGGAAGCTACATCGACCTCAAAAGCGGTATGTGGCGCCACAGTGCCGTCGACGTAGACCTGAAGTGGTTCTCGAACCTGTTTCTGTTCCGGCGCAGCCGCATCCGCCAGTTCCTGGCGTTCAACTACACGCAAGGCTGGAACCGGGGCGAAGGCAGCGACGAAATGATCCGCTTCACCCACGACAACGGGTTGCAGGCGCTCAAAGAGTACGTCACCGGAACCAACCGCATGATCCTCAACACGGAAACGGTGGTCTTCACCCCCTACCAGCCCCTCGGGTTCCGCATCGCGGTATTCGGGTTCGCAGACTTCGGACTGATCGGCTATTCGCCTAACATTTTCAAAAACGATTTTTTCACCTCGTTCGGAGTGGGTGTACGGCTCCGCAACGAGCGGCTCGTATTCAACACGGTGCAGATCCGCCTGGGAATCGCCTTCGGCAAACGCGGGTTGGTCGAGAGCGAATATTTCCGCCTGTCGAACGCCACGCGCGTCGAACAGTACCGCTACCGCCCCACCCGCCCTGAGATCGTAGGGTTCAAGTAAGCGCAACGCGCCGCAACAGGCCCGCAAGCGAAAGCCGCAGGCATGAAAAAACGGAGGCCACGGCCCCCGTTTTCGCCATTCCCCGCCCGGGGAGCGTCATTGCTCGACGATCTGTCCCGTCTCGTCGATCGTCAGCACCCGGTCGTATTGTTTGACCTTGGCTCTGAAATCGTGGAAATCTTCGGCCTCCTGGTACTTGCAGGGAACGACTTCGTTCCCCTGCCGGTCGATATACCCGTACCCGAGCCCCTTGATGAAGACACGCGCCAGCCCGCAGCTGAACGGATAGGCCTCGTGGTACTTGAGCGGCACGACCAGCTGACCGTTCGTGGCGATATAGCCCCAGCGGGCATCGTAGAAATCTTCGGCATTGGTACCGAAGCGCATCACGGCGGCACGCATCTCGCTGAACTCGGCGGCATCGTCCCACTTGGCCGGTATCACTTCGCGTCCCTCGGTGTCGATATAGCCGCAACGGGGCTCCATACCCTGGAAATTCATGCCGTAGAGGTCGGTATTGAAAGGCGCCAGCCCGTCGTTGAACCTGCCGATGCGTTTATAGCGGAACGAGCTGACTTCACCGCCGTTGCGGTCGACAAGCCCGAAATTGACATTGTTGTAGCTCACCACGGCCACCCCGCCCGAGAAGGGCCGCGCCACGGAGAAACGGGGCGAAATAGCCACATTCCCCTTGACATCGACATACCCGTAATTGCCGAACTGTTCCAGCCTGAACGCAGCGAGCCCCTCGCCCGGGGTGTCGAGGTAGTAGTAGCGGCACGGGATCGTCTCGTGCCCCAGCGTGTCGATAAGTCCCCACTGACCGCCGTAGGGCTCGTCGCGCAGCACCATGCTGCCGCCGTAGTTCGTCCGGGCATAGCCGTCCTTGAAATCGGAAATATAGGAGAAGAAACAAGGCAGCACTTCGCGCCCGTCGGCGCCGAGGAAGCCATGTTTGCCGTCGCTCGTCACGGGGATCAGCCCGTAGGCGTTCGGCTCGCCGATCAGGTTATAGGCACAGGGGACTACCACCTCGCCGTCTTGGCGCAGGACGCCCCATTTACCGTCGCGCAGGACACGCATCCAGCCACGTTCATCGGGTTCACCGATCTCGGAATAAAGGCAGGGAATGACGGTTTTCCCCGTTTTGTCGATACGGCCCCAGAGCTCGCCGGACTGAACCCAGGCCATGCCGTCGTCGAACGCCCCGGCCACCGTAAATTGCGGCGCCACGACCGCCCGGCCTGCGGTATCTATATAGCCCCACAGCCCTTCGGGCTCCTGCACGGCGGCCAGTCCGTCGTCGAAACTCCGGGCATCGGCATAACGGCATTCGATGACCAGCCGTCCCGTCCCGTCGACATACCCCCAACGGCCGACCCCCTCGTTGATGTCGAGCACCGCAGCACGGTTATCGTTCACGGATCCGACCTCAGCATATTTGGCCGTGCGCTGCTCGAATGTCCGGCCGCATGAAACGAGCGTTGCGACCGTAAGAAAAAATAGCAGGCGTTTCATAGCTTCTGTTTTGTATTTTACATGCAAAGATAACTTTTTCCATCCTAATTCTGCAAGTTTCACGCCCGTATCGCATGGCCGACGAAAAAACCCGGGGCGGCAGAACCGTCCCGGGCACGAACTTTTTATACTTATGGCCTGCTTATTTTTTCCTGGTCGTAATCTCGATGACGCCGTTGCGGGCTTTCCTGCCGTATTTCTCGACCGCCGAGGCATCCTTGAGTACGGATATGTTCTCGATCCGTCCGGGATCAAGCCCCTCCAGTTTTTTGGTATCCTTAAACACCTTGCCGTCGATCACGACAAGGGGTTCCTCCCCCTTTTCAAACGGCGACTTGCCCGATCCGCGGATCACGATCGTACTGCTCTTCAGCGTACCGGCATCCTCTGTCTGCTCCATATGTTCGGCGACCTTGCGACGGATCTCGACGCCGGCTGCCGTCGACCCGGCCTCGGCAGCTTTCGCCAGGGCAGCCTGTACCCGGGGGTCGGCCAAATGCGCCTGCGCCTCCTGTATCTGCTTCTGCGCCTCTTTCCACTCGTCGCTGGCCATATACTTGCGCACGGCCTCCTCCTGCTCACGGACGGCTGCGAGTTGCGCGGCAGACAGCCTGCGTGCCGAGGAGAGTTCCTTCTGTGCCTTGTCGAGTTCGGCCTGAGCCTTTTTCCACTCCTCGCCCGACATATATTCGCGGGCAGCCTCCAGTCCGGCACGGGCAGCCTTCATCCCTTCCTCTGCGGCTTTGAACCCGGCTTCCGCGGCCTGGGTCGCCTGCCCCGGCGACAGTCCGTCAACCTGCACCGCGTCCGGTTGCGTCTTCATGACGGTCACGCCCCCGTCGTCGGTGACGGTCACCCGGCTCTGGCTGACGACAGTCTTCTTCCCGTCGCTGCCGGTAACGGACACGACACGTCCGCGGGTTTTCGCACCGGCGTCGATCCCGGCCTTACCTGCGGGCACCGTAGAACTGCCGACCACCCTGACATCCGACATCTTCCCGGAACCGCGCACCACGACCTTGGCAGAGCCGTCCTCGGCGTCGACCGGGTAATCCCGCGCACCGCCGGCGGCATCCTTCGTCGAAACGACCACTACGCCGTTCCTGCCTTTCTCACCGTACAGGGCTTCTGCCGAAGCATCCTTGAGTACCGTCACCGAAGCGATCCGGTCAGGCGACAGTGTATCTATCGACGCCACCTCGAGGCCGTCGACCACGAAAAGCGGCTTGCCGGATTTTCCGTCTGAAGAGTAAAAATTCGTCCCTTCGATGCGGATCGAAACATTTTCTTTTTTACCTTTGTCATCAGGAAAAACATAGGCGGTGCGGGCGAACGCCCCGAGGGCAAGCCCCGTCAACGGCAGCAGGAAAAGCACCCTGGCCCCTGCCCACCGCGACGATCTTTTACGTAACATCATGGTAATACGGTTTTTAAGTTTACTGTGATTAAAGCTGTTGGCGACTGAGTACCACCTCCCGCCGGCAGCTTTCCTTATTAATAACAATTGGTATTGCCGGGCATCGACGCCGCTGTCCAGCACCGCCTCGTCGGCTTCGTATTCATGGATGGCGCGCAACTCACGGCGCAGGAGCCACATTGCAGGGTTGAACCATTGCAGGCACCCCGCAAGGTCGGTCACCAACAGGTCGAACGAGTGGCGCAGCCTCAGGTGGGCCTTCTCATGCAGCACGATCGCCTCGCCGTTCTCGGCCAGATCCTTTTCCGACATCACGATATACCGGTACCAGCTGAACGGTACGACCGGCTGGTCGGTGCGTACGAGCACGGAACCGTCGCGCAATCGCTCCCTGTGCCCCCGGCGGATCATGTGCAATACGCCGCATACCGACCCGAGCGTCCATAACAACGCAGCGGCGGCTCCCGCAAGGAAAGCGGCCGTCGCCGCCTTATCCCACGGGAAAGGTTGGGATTCCGGCTCCGCGGACGGGGCGTAGCCCGCATCCTCCGTCACCGGGAGTTCCGGCATGGCCGGGAGTTCGCGATAGACCGTAATGACACACAGCGGCAACACGAACGACAACACCATCGCCGCCAGCACCACGATCCGGTTCAGGCGGTGGAAGGTCTCGCGGCTCAGCAGCAATTTGAAGAAAAGGTAGAACACCGCCAGGCAGGCGCCGACCTTCAGGCTGTACAGCATCAGTGTGTACATGGCTAACGACGGTTTTGGGTTTCGATACGGTCGATCAGCTCGCGCAGTTCGTCGACCGAGATTTTTTCCTCCTCGACCAAGGCGGAAACGGCCCCGAGGTAGGAGTTCTCGAAATATTTGCGGATGACCCCGCCCAGCGTGCGGCGCGAAAATTCCTCCTCGGTCACCACCGGATAATACTGGTAGGTACTCCCGAAGGTATTGTGGGCGACATACCCCTTGGCTTCGAGGGCGCGCACCATGGTCGAAAGCGTATTGAAATGGGGCTTGGGTTCGGTGGCGAGCGCCACGAGCTCGCGTACGAAAAGCGGGCCGTGCTCCCAGAAGCAGCGCATCAGTTCCTCTTCCCTGCGTGTCAGTTTTTCCATCATACCGGTTTTGGTTTCTGTTATCCGCCCTGCTCCGATCGGCCGGCCGGGCTTACGGAAACAAAGGTAACTAAAAAAACTTCACCTGCAACTATTTTAGATAGTTTTTCAACTATATTTTTTAGTTTCACACAAAATGCCGCGAAAATACCGGCAGGGGAAGGAGCGGAAAGAAGCAGGGGAAGAAGAGAGAGGAGCCGGGAAAAGGCAGGGAGAGATTGGAAAAGATGATTATACAGACCGGCAAGCGTGGAAGGGCTCGGCAAGGTCAGAGGGGTGGAAAAGAAAGGTCGGGAAATGAAGAGGAAAACAAAAAGCCCCGGCTATTTCAGCCGGGGCATATGGATACCAACGGGATTAATCCTCGTCGCGGTACATGTGCTCTACGTAAACAGCGTGCTGCATCGCCTCGCGCTTGGCGATCGAAGGCTTGGTGAAATATTGGCGGCGGCGGAGTTCCTTCAGGACGCCCGTGCGCTCGTATTTACGTTTGAACTTCTTCAGGGCGCGTTCGATGTTTTCGCCCTCTTTTACCGGCATGATAATCATAGTAGTATTCTTTTTTTTGTTTTTTTAATATCGTCGTTTACTTAAATTCCTCCGGGGTTCGCATCACCTGATACCTCGCCCCATATCGTGTCGTTGTCCGTATCGTCAGCCCCGCTTCGGGTACCGAACCGCAGGTAAGGAGCCAGCCGTGCTGCCTCTTCGCGGGTCAATATGTTGTCTTCAACCAATTCCTCAGCGGTACTCCAACCTCCTTTCAACTGTCTTGTTTTAAGTAATTTCCGAAGCTTCTGCGGCGGAATATACGGATGCCGCCTAAGGACTTTCGGGGTTGCAAAGTTAATATCAATTTTCCGAATTTCACAACTATCGCAGCAAATTTGTTTCAAAATTTTCTCATAATTGCGTTCCGTGACTCCCGGAACCTCTGCGAGTTGCTCCAGACGGACAAATCCGCCGAGCCTCGCGCGGTAGTTCATGATCGACACAACCGTCCGCGCTCCGATCCCCACCACACCGCGCAGCGTCGCGGAATCGGCCGTATTGATCTCCACGGGTTCGTCGACCGGCGCAGCTCCGCGCTCGGGAAAGATAATATAGGGTTCGAGCGCCGCAGCCACCGAATCGCTCACGACATAGCAGGCGCGCAACTCCTCCATGTCGTAGATCCCGCTCAGGTCGCGCCAGCGGATGAAGGCCTCGGCCTGCCGCTTGGACAACGCCCCGATGGCCCGCAGGTAACGCGCCCCCACAGTGTCGATGCGAAACCGCGAGGGCGGCATGGGCTCGGGCACGACACGCCCCGTGCGATACTGCCGGGGCGCGATGGCGTATTTGCGCCCGATACGGATATAGGGAGCCAGGCGGCGGTAGAGCGAATCGCTGATACCGTAGCAAAGCGTCACATCCTCCGGGATACGGAAGATCTTCCCCGCAGCACGGTATTTCAGCAGGCTCACGGCTTCGTGCTTCGACAAGCCCAGCCGCCGAAGTCCGTCGTAGTCCACGGTATTGGGGTCGAACGGCCGCAGGTCGACCGAATCGGCCCGTCCTTCCATCTCCATCCCGGCCACAAAAGCCGCTTCGGGATCGGCCTTCGGGCGCAGGAGCACGATGCCGCCTATAAGCAATCCCGCCAGCGGCAGGAATACCGCCACGGCGCGGATTTCACGGTCTGAAAAAAATTTTGCCATATGCAGAAACTATTTATCACCGGTCATCCCCCGGCAGGATGCCCTGAAAACAACCCCGGCGGCACGAAATGGGCTACGGTACCCGTCAGCCCCCCCCCTCAACGCCACTGCGCCCCGTCGGAGAGCAGCAGGCGGCGGTAACGCCGCGACGGCGAACCGACAAACGCCCCCAAGCCATATTCCGGCCAGCGGCGGTCGACCAAAGCGACAGTCGCTTCCGACGCGGTCACGACGTTCGGGAAACGGCCGGGGTTCTCCCCCGCCCCGGGGCGTTTGCTCCGGGCATCGATCACCAACGCTGCACCTTCCGTCCGCACATCACGCCGCGGATCGGTATTGGCCGCAGCGAGCCACAAAAGTTCGGCAGCCGTGAGTTCCGATGCCGCCGGGTCGAACACGGCGAGGTATTTCACCCCCGGCGGAACCGGCACTTCGGCGTCCGGTGCGGCGAATGCGACCGCCACGCCCCATTTTTCGAGCAGGTCGGAGCGGTAGCCGGCCGGAGGGAGGGGCTGCCCGCCGTCCGCCTGCCCGTCACAAGCCCCGGATATTGCGTCATCCGCTGCGGGACGCACGCCCTCGACACCCCGTGGGGGATCGGCAGGCACACGCGTTGCAGGCTCCTGCGGATTCGCGCACCCGCCCCCGGCACCGTGGGCCGTAGCATTCAATGCAATTTTTCCGCCGAAGCCCGGCGTTGCCGTCGCGTGGTCGAGGACATCGAGAATCCCCTCGCTGCGGACTATGTCGCGCAGCGGGTCGAGGTTGCGCACGAGCCGCGCCAATGCATCCGTATCGCGCACGTCGGTCGCGGCCGGGACGACGAGCATGTATTTGTTGAACATCATCTGCCCGGCGCCCCACAGCGACTGGGCGACCTTCACGGCCTGTCCGGCATAGCGGCTGTCAATCGAAACGACGGCGATGTTATGCGCCGTTCCGGCCTCGGGCATCGTCATGTCGCGGATTTCGGGTTGCAGGGCCATGCGTATCGGCGCCAGGAATATCCGCTCCGTAGCCTGCGCGATCCAGGCATCCTCCTGCGGGGGAATCCCCACGACCGTGGCCGGGTATACCGCATCGCGCCGCCGCGTGAGGGCCGTGACGTGGAAAAGCGGATAACGGTCTTCGAGCGAATAGAACCCCGTATGGTCGCCGAAGGGGCCTTCGACAGCCTTTTCCTCGGCAGGGTCGACATAACCCTCGATCACGAAATCGCAGTCGGCCGGGACATAAATATCGTTGGTGACGCACTTCACGAGTTTCACGGGACGGCGGCGCAGGAACCCGGCCAGCAGGTATTCGTCCATATTGTCGGGCATCGGCGCCGTCGCGGCATAGGTATAGGCCGGATCGCCGCCCAGCGCCACCGACACGGGCATCCGCCGCCCCGAGCGTTTCCAGGCATCGTAATGCCGGGCCCCCGTCTTGTGGATATGCCAGTGCATGCCTGTCGTACGGTCGTCGAAGAGCTGCATACGGTACATGCCGACGTTGCGCACGCCCGTCTGGGGATCGACCGTGTTCACCATCGGCAGGGTTACGAAACGCCCGCCGTCGGCCGGCCAGCACTTCAGGATCGGAAGCGCCGCGAGCGACGCCTCGGCACCCGTCCACACGACCTGCTGGCATTCGCCCCGCCCCGACACCGTACGCGGGAACCAGCGGGACATCCCGGCCAGCAGCGGCAACGCCCGCAGCTTGTCCGCGAACGACGGGCGCGGCGCCATGGCCTGCCGCAGCAATCCGTCGACCCGTTCCGAGAGTTCGCCGAGCGACCCGACGCCCAGCGCCAGCGCCATGCGGCGTGCGGAACCGAACATGTTGGTCAGCACGGGAAACTCCGTGCCGGTATTTTCGAACAGCAACGCCTTGCCGCCGCCGGGCATTTTCGAAACCCGGTCGGTTATCTCGGCGATCTCCTCCACCGGCGACACCGGAGCCGCTATGCGGACGAGTTCGCCCTCGCGCTCCAGCAGGGCGATATACTCACTCAGGCTTCGGTGCATGCTCCAACGCCTTTTTCACCGACCCGTATTGCAGCAGCAACGCCCGTGCCTGCGCCTCGGAAAGCCCCGAAGCCTCGGCCACCATGCGCGTGCCGCGCCCCACGAGTTTGTCGTTCGTCAACTGCATGTTGACCATGCGGTTGCCCTCGACACGCCCCAGGCGGATCATCACGGCCGTCGACAGCATGTTGAGCATCAGCTTCTGTGCCGTGCCCGCCTTCATGCGGGTCGACCCCGTCACGAACTCCGGCCCCACGACCGCTTCGAGCGCATATTCCGCCTCGGCCGCCACGGGCGACGAGGGATTGCAGGTAATGGAGGCGGTCAACAGGCCGTGCTCCCGCGCCATGCGCAGGCCGCCGACCACATAGGGGGTGGTACCCGACGCGGCGATCCCGACCAGGACATCGTCCGCCGTGGGATGGTAGGGCGCCATGTCGCGCCAAGCCCCTGCGGTATCGTCCTCGGCATTCTCCACGGCACGCCGCAGTGCACCGTCGCCGCCGGCGATCAGGCCGATGACCCTGTCGAAGGGCACGCCATAGGTCGGGGGAAGCTCCGAGGCGTCCGTCACACCCAGCCTCCCGCTCGTACCGGCCCCGATGTAAAACATCCTCCCGCCGCGCTCCATGCGTTCGACGACCCGCTCCACGAGCCGTTCCATCACGGGGATGGTCTTGGCCACGGCCTCGTGGACGCATGCGTCTTCGCGGTTGATGCCCGTCAGGATGTCGTGCACCGACATCCGCTGTAAATTATCGTAGGCCGAAGCCTGTTCGGTTATTCTATTTTCCATAATGGTATTTGATAAGTCCTTCGGCAGGTGATGCGGCGATCCGGCCGACCCGGTACCCCCCTTGTGCGAGCACCTCGCGCAGCAGCCCCTCGAATGCGGCGGCAACGCCGCCGATGCAGGCGACCGTCAGATGCACGGGATAGCGGCTCAGGTTGCGTTGGGCGAAATCGGCGAAGGTTTCCGCCACCATAGCCCGCACCTCGGGGCAATCCAGGTACGCATGTACGAACGGCGCGAACGACGCCAGGAAACGGTTGGCATACGGCTCGCGGTAGACCCGGCGGATGATCTCCTCATAGGTCAGCCCATGCGCCGCGAGGAACTCCTCCCGCAGGGGGATATGCCCTTTGAAAATACCGTTCACCAGGTTGCGTCCCAGCGCCGCACCGCTGCCCTCGTCGCCGAGGACATACCCCAGCGGTGGGACGTTTTCCACGATTTCGCCGCCCCGGCACCAGCACGAATTGGAGCCCGTGCCGAGAATGCAGGCCACGCCTTCGCCGCGGCCGAACAACGCCCGGGCAGCCCCCAGCAGGTCGGTCTCGGCCTCGATCCGCCCCGTGCCGAAATGCGCGCGGAGTTCCCGCACCATCTTCCCCGTCGCTTCGGGGAAGGTACGCCCGCACCCGGCACCGTAGAAATGGACGGCCTCGACGGGGCCGCACGGCGGCAGTTCGGCAAGCGCTTCGCGTATTTGCTCCGGGGAATGCTGCACGGCATTGATTCCCCGCGTCCGGTATTCCGAGGTATGCACGCCGTCGGTCACGAGCCACGTGCATTTGGTCGATCCGCTGTCTGCAATGATTTTCATACTATATTGTTACTTCCTAATACATCAGAACCGCCAGCCGCACGTCAGCGAAAACCCGGCATCCGTAAGCCAGGGCGTCACATCGGTCGGCGCACCGAGTTCGACGGGCGACACCGAGAATTCCGAAGGCACAAACAGGATCGTCGGCGAAAATTTCAGTTCAAACCCCTTCGTCACCCGCAGAATCCACGCACATTCGACATTGAAGAAAGGCAATACCCTATCCTTGTCAAGATCGTTGTCTACATGCTTTAGTATCCGGTGGTATCCCGCCCCAACTCCGGCTCCGAAACGCAGAAAAAGCCTGCTTTTCACCACCGGCAGCCGATAATAGGCCATTGCATCCAGTTTATAAATATCCTGCGCAACCGTATTGCGGTAAGGGTCAGATCCGTGGCCGCTCCAATCGTAGCTCATCAAACTCCCCAGATGCCACCGGGCCGAAAAATCCACGCCCCAATAAAAATTTCCTTTCAATTGGCGGCTGTACTCCACCTTCACGCCGACAGTCACCTGATTATGCGCCGTGATTCCCGACGCGCCCGTCACAAAGAGATTATTCTCTTTCGAGGCGAGGCGATGACGTTCGATACGCGCCGCTGTTTTTGCATTCCGCGTCCGATCTGTTGCCGACGGCGGGCTTTGGGCATATGCTGCTGCGGTGACGCATACCGTCAATAATACTGTTCCTATTTTTCGCTTCATTCACAAGTGGGTTACATGTTCATCATGCAAGAAAGCAATAAAATTCGGAATAGCAATGTCCCAATGCAAATGCATTGCCGGTTTGCTCCTCAAACCTGCACTCCTTCCCGTCTGGCGCAGCGCCTTTTCGGAAAATTTGCTGCCGCCAAATCGGCTCCGAACCCTAATCCACCCCATTCCCTTTTCACAGCTTCGGAAAACAAAGATAACGAAAAATAATCCGAGCGGCAAACCCGGACATTACACAATTATATAAGGAGGCGATCAGCGCAGGAAAAGCAGCTCGCGGTATTTGGGCAGCGGCCACATCTGGTCGTCGACGATCTCCTCCAGCTTGTCGATGTGGCGGCGGATCTCGTCGAAACATGCGGCTACGGTATCATGGTAGGCGATCGCCTTCTCGCGCTGATCCTCGATCCTGTTGGCCACCTTGCGGGCGTCGACCATCCCGGCCGTGAGCCGCTGTATTTCGGCCGTATGGTACTGGATCTTCTTGATGAGTTCGATGTCGGCCGAAGCGTTCAGCCCCGGGATCTGCGACATCTTGTAGACCTTGTCGAGCAGCAATGCCTCGTACTTCGAAGCAATCGGCACGATATGGTTCATCGCCAGATCGCCCAGCACGCGCCCCTCGATCTGGATTTTCTTGGTGTAGGTCTCCCACTTCACCTCGGTGCGGGCTTCGAGCTCGACCTTCGAGAAGACGCCCGTGTCGCCGAACATCCGGAGCGTCTGCTTGTCGAGGTAACGGTCGAAAATCAGCGGCGTCGAGGTTTCGCAGTCCAGGCCGCGTTTGCGCGCCTCGGCCTTCCACTCGTCGGAATAGCCGTTGCCGTCAAAGCGGATGGCCTTGCAGGCCTTGATCATCTGTTTGAGCACCTCGTAGATGGCTTTCTCTTTCTTCATGCCGGCCTCGATCTTGGCATCAACGTTCTGCTTGAACTCAGCCAGTTCGTGCGCCATCGCCGCATTGAGCACGATCATCGCCTCGGCACAGTTGTCCGAAGAACCTACGGCGCGGAACTCGAACCGGTTGCCCGTAAACGCGAACGGCGAGGTGCGGTTACGGTCGGTATTGTCGAGCAGCAGCGTCGGGATATGCGAGATGCCGCTCATCTTGAACACATTCTTGGCGTCGAAGCGGATCGCATCGTCGCCCTTGCTGGCCGCCAGTTTGTCCAGCACGGCCGACACCTGCGTCCCGAGGAAGGTCGAGATGATTGCCGGGGGCGCCTCGTTGGCTCCCAGGCGGTGTGCGTTCGTGGCGCTCATGATCGCCGCCTTGAGCAGGCCGTTGTGCTTGTGTACGGCCGAAATGGCATTGACCAGGAAGGTGATGAACTGCAGGTTCTCCGACGCGGTCTTGCCAGGCCCCAGCAGGTTCACGCCCGTATCCGTCCCCAGCGACCAGTTGTTGTGTTTGCCCGAACCGTTGATCCCCTTGAAGGGCTTTTCGTGCAGCAGCACCCGGAACTTGTGACGGCGGGCGATCTTGTCCATCACGGTCATCAGCAGTTGGTTGTGGTCGTTGGCAAGGTTGGCCTCCTCGTAGACCGGCGCCAGTTCGAACTGGTTGGGCGCCACCTCGTTGTGGCGGGTTTTGACGGGGATGCCCAGTTTCAGGCATTCGTATTCGAGGTCTTTCATGAATGCCATCACACGGGTCGGGATCGCACCGAAATAGTGGTCTTCCAACTGCTGGTTCTTGGCCGATTCATGCCCCATCAGCGTACGCCCGGTGAGCATCAGGTCGGGACGTACGGCCCAGAGGCTTTCGTCCACGAGGAAATACTCCTGCTCCCAGCCCAGATACGAGATGACCCGCTGCACGTTTTTGTCGAAATAGTGGCACACCTCGGTCGCGGCCTTGTTCACCGCCGAGATCGAGCGCAGCAGCGGCACCTTGTAATCGAGCGCCTCGCCCGTATAGGCGATGAAGACGGTCGGGATACAGAGCGTCGTGTCGACGATGAAGGCCGGCGAGGTCGGATCCCAGGCCGAATAACCGCGAGCCTCGAACGTATTGCGGATGCCTCCGTTGGGGAACGACGACGCATCGGGCTCCTGCTGGACGAGCAGTTTGCCGGAGAACTCCTCCAGAACCCCGCCCAAGCCGTCCGGGTCGGCAAACGCATCGTGCTTCTCGGCCGTACCTCCCGTCAGGGGCTGGAACCAATGGGTATAGTGGTCGGCACCGTGCTCCAGCGCCCACTGGCGCATGCCCGCCGCGATACCGTCGGCAACCTCCCGCGTGAGGGGCGTACCGTTCTCCATCGTATCGACAAGGGCGTCGTAAGTAGCCTTGTTCAAATACTTGCGCATGGCTGCACGCCCGAATACCCGTTTCCCGAAATAGTCCGAAGGACGTCCTTCGGGAGCCTTCACCTCGACGGCGGTGTGGTTTATGGCCGCATCGACCATCTTGAATCTGAGCAATGATGACATAGATGTAATTGAATTGGATTAGCATTCCATTAAAAACATACGCGCAGGGGCGGAAGCCGAATAATTGCTGAACTAAAACCTAACCTAAAATTCCGGAGGGCAACTGCCTCGCGGCATACTCCGCCCAACCTGACTAACCCGCGGCTTCACCCCTGCCGCCGTATGTATCGATCTCGCTTGCAAATGTAATATTTTTTCAGTTACGTTGTTTTCACAAAATCGGCATTTTTTCGAAAAACACCCTATTTTTTCAGCATTTTCCGAAAAATTACATGCATTTTTCCATAAAACCGCCGAATTTCAATGCAATTTTCCGAAAAACACCCTTAAATTTTCGTCATATCCCCGAATTTTCACATTTTTAGTTTTTCGTAATTTTTATAGCTATTAAGAACAATATTAAACTATTTCACCACAACTAAAAAACTTCTTCCGGCGGTTGCCGAAAGCAAACGAAATCGCCTATATTATAAAAAGAAATTATATAGTGTTATTTTATTAACAATTTCTTGTTTCAATCACTAATAATTTTGTACCTTTACATGCAATTTTGAAACTACACTTATACTAATCTCTAAATAGTTATGGCAAATACCAAAAGTGAAAAGCTGTTCACTGAATTCCCGCCGGTTCCGACCGAGAAGTGGGAGGAGGTGATTACGGCCGACCTGAAAGGTGCTGATTACGAGCGCAAGCTGGTATGGAAAACGGGCGAAGGTTTCAACGTCCGGCCCTACTACCGCGCCGAGAACCTCGAGGGCATCAAGTTCCTGGGCTCGCAGGCAGGCGAGTTCCCTTACGTACGCGGTACGCACGCGCACAACCGCTGGCGCGTACACCAGACCGTGAGCGTCGTATGCCCCAAGGAGGCAAACGCCGAGGCACTGAAAATCCTCAACGCAGGCGTCGACTCGCTCGGCTTCTGCATCGCGTCGGCGGATTTCTCGGCCGCAGACCTCGACACGCTGCTCAAGGACATCTGCATTCCGGCTGTCGAGATCACCTTCTGCGGAGAGAAGACGGCCCATGTCGCCGAGCTCGTCCTGGCCAAAGTCGAAAAGGAGGGCATCGCCAAGGAGGATGTCCGCATCGCATTCTGCATCGACCCGCTGGTAAAAGGGCTTTCGTCGAAAGGCGAATTCTGCTCGCCCAACGGTGAAAAGTGCATCGCCCGCATCGTCGAGCTGATCCACAAGACCAAGGAGTACAAGCACGTGCGCATCGTAACCGTTGCGGGACAGACCTTCGGCAACTCGGGTTCGACCATCGTCGAGGAGCTGGCATTCACCCTTTCGGCAGGCCACGACTACCTCGTACGCCTGACGGACGCAGGGCTGGACGTCGACGCGGCCGCACGCAAACTGCGCTTCTCGTTCTCGGTAAGCTCCAACTATTTCATGGAGATCGCCAAATTCCGCGCGGCACGCATGCTGTGGGCCAACATCGTCAAGGGCTACGGCCCGGCGAAGAACTGCGCCTGCAAGATGCAGATACACGCCGAGACCTCGCGGTGGAACCAGACCGTCTACGACCCCTACGTGAACATGCTGCGCGGCACGACCGAGGCCATGTCGGCCACGATCGCCGGCGTACATTCGCTGGAGGTGATGCCGTTCGACGCCTCGTTCGAAAACCCGACCGAGTTCTCGAAGCGCATCGCCCGCAACGTCGAGCTGCTGCTCAAGAACGAGTCGCATTTCGACCAGGTCGTCGACCCGGCAGGAGGCTCGTACTATGTCGAGAACCTCACGCAGTCGATCGCAGCCGAAGCCTGGAAGCTTTTCCTCGAAATCGAGGAGAAGGGAGGCTACACCGAGGCTTACAAGGCCGGCCTGATCGTCGAGCGTATCAAAGCGTCGGCCGCAGCCAAGGACAAGAACATCGCTACGCGCCGCCAGACGCTGCTCGGCGCCAACCAATATCCCAACTTTACGGAGGTCGCCGGCAAGGAGATCACCGACGAGTCCGTTACGCGCAAGCAGGCCGAGGGCAATGTACTCGTCCCCTACCGCGGCGCCATGGCGTTCGAGGAGATGCGCCTGCACGTGGATCGCAGCGGCAAGGAGCCCAAGGCATTCATGCTGACGTGCGGCAACCTGGGCATGGCCCGCGCCCGCTCGCAGTTCTCGTGCAATTTCTTCGCATGCGCCGGCATCAAGGTGATCGACAACACTTATTTCAAGTCGATCGAAGAGGGCGCGAAGGCCGCACTCGAATCCAAGGCGCAGATCGTCGTGGTCTGCGCAAGCGACGACGACTATGCGGAGGCAGCCCCGAAAGTCAAGGAGCTGCTCGGCGGCAAGGCGATCCTGGTGGTTGCCGGGGCACCGGCCTGCGCACCCGAACTGGAAGCGCAGGGCATCACGAACTTCATAAACGTGAAGTCCAACGTCTTGGAAACACTTAAGTTCTACCTTAAAGAGATGGGAATCTAATCATGAGAGCTAAATTTTCAGAACTGACATACGACGCAGGCCAGCAGAAAAGTTGCTGCGCCTCGAAAGGCTGCGGACAGGTCGAGCCGTGGCTGACGGCCGAGGGTATTCCCGTCAAGGGCGCCTATACGGCCCAAGACCTCGAAGGCATGGAGCACCTGAACTATGCGGCAGGTATCGCCCCGTTCCTGCGCGGCCCCTACTCGACGATGTACGTGATGCGCCCGTGGACGATCCGCCAGTATGCGGGTTTCTCGACCGCCGAGGAGTCCAACGCATTCTACCGCCGCAACCTGGCCGCCGGGCAGAAGGGTCTGTCGGTGGCATTCGACCTTGCTACGCACCGCGGCTACGACGCCGACCACCCGCGCGTGGTGGGCGACGTGGGCAAAGCCGGCGTGTCGATCTGCTCGGTCGAGGACATGAAGGTACTGTTCAACGGCATTCCGCTCGACAAGATGTCGGTGTCGATGACCATGAACGGCGCCGTGCTGCCCATCCTGGCATTCTACATCGTGACGGGTCTGGAGCAGGGCTGCACGCTCGACCAGCTGGCCGGTACGATCCAGAACGACATCCTCAAGGAGTTCATGGTGCGTAACACCTATATTTATCCCCCCGAGTTCTCGATGCGCATCATTGCCGACATCTTCGAGTATACCTCGAAGAACATGCCCAAGTTCAACTCGATCTCGATCTCGGGATACCACATGCAGGAGGCAGGCGCCACGGCCGACATCGAGCTGGCCTACACGCTGGCCGACGGACTGGAGTACCTGCGCGCAGGTATCAACGCAGGCATGTCGGTGGACGCCTTCGCCCCCCGCCTGTCGTTCTTCTGGGCCATCGGCATGAACCACTTCATGGAGATCGCCAAGATGCGCGCGGCACGTATGCTGTGGGCCAAGATCGTCAAGCAGTTCGAGCCCAAGAACCCCAAGTCGCTGGCGCTGCGCACCCACTCGCAGACCTCGGGCTGGTCGCTTACGGAGCAGGATCCGTTCAACAACGTGGCACGTACCGCCATCGAGGCCATGGGCGCCGCCCTGGGACACACCCAGTCGCTGCACACCAACGCTTTGGACGAGGCCATCGCCCTGCCGACCGACTTCTCGGCACGTATCGCCCGTAATACGCAGATCTACATCCAGGAGGAAACCAATATCTGCCGCGAGGTCGACCCGTGGGCAGGCTCCTACTACGTGGAGTCGCTCACCAACGAGATCGCCCACAAGGCATGGGAGCGTATCCAGGAAGTCGAGAAACTGGGCGGTATGGCCAAGGCTATCGAGACCGGTATTCCGAAGATGCGCATCGAGGAGGCTGCGGCCCGCAAGCAGGCGCGTATCGACTCCGGCGAGGAGAAGATCATCGGCATCAACGAATACCGCCTGGAGAAAGAGGCTCCGATCGACATCCTGGCCGTGGACAACACCGCCGTGCGCGAAAGCCAGATCAAGCGTCTGAAGGAGCTGCGCGCTTCGCGCGACGAGGATGCCGTGAAGAAGGCCCTCGCAGCGATCACCGAGTGCGTGAAGACCAAGCAGGGCAACCTGCTGGAGCTGGCTGTCGAGGCCGCCAAGGTACGCGCTTCGCTGGGTGAGATTTCCGACGCCTGCGAGGTTGTCGTAGGCCGCTACAAAGCCGTCATTCGTTCAATATCAGGAGTATATAGTTCAGAAGTGAAAAACGACAAACAGTTCGAGCGTGCCAAGGAGCTGTGCGCCGAATTCGCCAAGAAGGAAGGCCGCCAGCCGCGTGTCATGATCGCGAAGCTCGGCCAGGACGGCCACGACCGCGGTGCCAAGGTAGTAGCCACGGGTTATGCCGACATCGGTTTCGACGTCGACATGGGGCCGCTGTTCCAGACCCCGGAGGAGGCCGCAAAACAGGCTGTCGAGAACGACGTGCATGTAGTGGGCGTTTCGTCGCTCGCTGCAGGCCACCTGACCCTCGTGCCGCAGATCATCGCAGAGCTCAAGAAGCTCGGCCGCGAGGACATCATCGTGATTGTCGGCGGCGTAATCCCCCATCAGGATTACGACGAACTGTACCGCGACGGCGCCGCCGCCATCTTCGGCCCCGGCACCCCGATCGCCACGGCCGCCATCAAGATCCTGGAAATCCTGCTCGCCGAATAACGGTTCGACAGAATACGGTAATCCCCGCCGAGACGTCTCGGCGGGGATTTTTTCATGGATACAGATGGTCTCGGGGACAAACTACAGGCAGGCTTCCAGAATCCTGCGCGCCATCGCCCCGTCGACATTGCGCGCCTCGCCGAACCTGCTGCCCGCAGCATTGAAGCGGCGTTCGATTTCGGCGATCGTAGTCTCGCCGATGCCCTCCTGCGAAAGATGCGTCGAAAGCCCCAGGGAACGGAAGAACTCCTCGTTGGCTGCAATCGTCCGCTCGATACGCTCCTCGTCGGAACCATCGGTGATACCCCATATCCGTTCGCCGTATTGCAGGAGTTTGCCGCGCTTCTGACCGCGCAGCACGCGCAACGTACCGTTGATGACAATGGCGAGCGTCGCACCGTGCGTCAGCCCGTGCAGTGCGGTCAGCTCATGCCCGATCATATGCGTCGCCCAGTCCTGCGCCACTCCCATGCGGATCATGTCGTTCAGCGCCAGGGTCGCCGCAAGCATATACTCCGACATCACGGCATAATCGTGCTGGTTCTCACGAATCCGGGGTGCGATCTCGATCACGGTATGCAGAATGCCTTCGGCCCAACGATCCATCAGGCGCGACTGCCCGGGCGTGGTCATATACTGCTCCAGCACATGCACGTAGGTGTCGGCCAGGCCGTAGGCGATCTGCTTCTGCGGCAAAGAGAACAATGCCTCGGGATCGAGGATCGAAAAGAGCGGATAGTCGCCGTTGAACGGGAATTTCTCCTTCGTTTCCTGGCACGAGATCACCGAGCCGTTGTTCATTTCCGATCCCGTCGCCGACATCGTGAGCACCGTCCCGAGGGGAACGGTTTTATCCGCTTGCCCTTTCAGGACGATCTCCCACGGGTCGCCGTCATAAAGCAGCCCCGCAGCGATCAGCTTCGTACCGTCGATGACCGACCCGCCGCCCACGGCCAGCAGGAACTCCGAGCCGTGCTCACGCCCCAATGCGATGGCCTCGCGGACGGTCTCGACCGACGGGTTGGGCTCGATGCCCCAGAATTCGACCCAGTCACGGCCTTCGAGGGCCTTGACGACCTGGTCGTAAATGCCGTTGCGGCGCACGCTGCCGCCGCCGAAGGTAATCATAATCTTCTTGCCGGCAGGAATCAGCTTTGCGAGCTGAGCGATCTGCCCTTTGCCGAAAACCAGTTTCGTCGGATTGTGATAAACAAAATTATTCATAATTGTATGCGATATGTTTTGATACGACTTCTAAATATACGCAAAAATAACAAAAAGAACGCCGGAATATTCCGGCGTTCAAAACTATATCGTATTTTTTATCCGAGGCTTAGAAATATTCGCCGCGCAGATCCTGGATGTTGGCCATCTGCTGGATGGCCTGCACCGAGAATTGCTGCGCCATGCTCTCGGCCATGGCCTGCGCACGCACCCTCTCGCCCTCGGCAGTCTGCTTGTCCGAAGTCTGGATGTCATCCACCTGGAAAACATAAACCCCCGACATGCCCTTCACCGGAGCCGACAGGACGCCTTTCTCGGTCGTCGAAGCGATGGCGCCTACCAGACGGGGCTCGACACCCGGGCCGTTCACGTAGAAGGCACCGAAAGTCACGCCGTCGAAATCGGCGACCTCGGAACCGAGGCTGGCAGCCTGCTCGTCGAGCGTCGTACCGGCGATCTGCTTGGTGATATAATCGTATTTCTTGTCCCGGAGAACCTGGGCGCGAACCTGCGCAGCCACCTTGTCGACCGGGGTGTACTCGTTGTCGTCGATCTCGGTCAGCGTAGCGACCACATAGTCGTTGCCGACGGTGAAGATTTCCGAAAGATCGCCTGTCTCGGCACCGTAAGCCCAGCGGGCAACCTCACGCGAATCCTCCAGGCCGCGGATCGTACGCTCGCCCTGCGCCAGCGAGGCGACACGGGGAGTAACGGCCGCTTCCGAAGCGGCGTTGTTGAACGCCTCGACCGAGCCCTTGGCATTCACCGAGAAAGTGCCGGCCAGGTTGTGGGCATTGCGGCGCGTCGCAGCCGAAGCCTCGACGGGATAGGTGATCGTCGCCACCTGCATGTGCTTCGAAGGTTTGTCGGCACGGTACACCTGCATCAGCTGGATGGCATCGCCCGAAGCGACCTTCACCACGTCCCCCCGCTTGGCATTGGCCAGCGCGGCAACGAATTCGCCCGTGAAAGCCGAGAAGGGAACCACGCCCACTTCGCCGCCGTTGGCTGCCGTAGCTTCGTATACTGAATACTGCGAGGCGAGCTGTGCGAAATCGGCACCGCCCTTGATTACCGTCAGCAGGCTGTCGGCCAGCGCCTCCTGCGTATAGGGCAGCACGATATGGCGGATTCCCAGCGTATCGGGCACCATTTTCGAATCCAGCACACGGGCCATCGTCCACTGGTTGTTCTTCAGCACGGGGCCGTAAGTCTCACCCGCCAGCAGTGCCTTGGCCTCGTCCTCCGAAAGCTGAGCCGCCGAAACATAGGAATCGGCGATCTTGCCGTTGCGGTTGGCACGTACGAACGACTTCAGCTCCTCCGTAGCGGCGAACTGTGCGCCCACCTCGGCAACGCTCTTTTCGAGAGCGAGCATATCGTCGTCCGTGGGGGTAACCTCGAACACGACATACGACAGCGTACGCGAGGGAGTCTGCTTGAACATATCCTTATGGCTGTTGTAGTATGCCTTGATGTCGCCGGACTTCACCTGGATCAGCGAATCGGGAACCGCCGAATATTTCTTGCCGGCCCATTTCCCGGAATAGGTATTGTTGGCCGCATTCACTCCGTTCGCAACTTCGAGTGCATTGACATACACGCCGCCCTTGATCAGGCCGAGGTACTTGGCGATCTCACGCTCCATGCGGGCCTGCTGGTTGAGCTGTGCCCAGGCCTGCTGTGCCTGCGCATTCGTTTCGGCCTGCGCGAGGAACTGCCCGACGGCAGCCACGTTGTACTCGCCAGTGCGGGGATCGGCGAAGGCGTTGTAGAACGCCTGCGACGGATGCTGGCCGCTGACCATCGACAGACGCTCGGGCTCCGTAACGCACAGCCCCATCTTGTCGAAACCGGGTTCCAGCACATACTTGCCGATCAGAGCCTGCCATGCAGCATTGGCGAGCATGGCGGACTGCTGTTCGTCGCTCTCCTGGGCGCCGCTCTGCGCCTTGATCTGCTCGTACTGGTTGTAGTACTCCGAATAGTTGATTTTTTCACCGTTGATGACACCGACCCGGGGGTCGTTACCCGAGAAGCCCATTTCGGTCTTCAGGGAGAGAATGAAAGCCAAGAGGGCGCCTGCGATGACAATCGACAGCACGATGCCGAACTTGGTGCGAAGAGTGTTTAAACTTGCCATATAAATCGTTAATTATTCGTTTGTTTCGAATTAGCAGTCAAAGGTAGTAAAATTTATTCGGAAAAAGGCCTTTATTATACTATAAAAATTCCTACAATTTCTTGACCCTCGCCAGCTCGATACGCGAACGCGTCGTACGCAGTATGCGCAACTGCAGGCCGCCGATGAAAACCGTTTCCCCGGCGGTCGGGATCCCGTCGTAATTGAAGATGATGAAGCCCGCCAGCGTATCGTATTCCTTGCTTTCTTCGATCCCCAGCCCGTATTTTTCATTGAGGTATTTCACCTCCAGCCGGCAGGAGAGGACATACTCGTCCTGGCCGACCTGCTTTTCGGTAAGGTCGGGTATGTCGTGTTCGTCCTCTATCTCGCCGAAAATCTGTTCGAGCACGTCCTCGAGCGAAATGACGCCCGCCGTCCCGCCGAACTCGTCGATCACCACGGCGATGTTGCTGCGGTGCTTGATGAAATTCTGCAACATCAGCTGCAGCGGCATGGTCTCGGGCACGAAATTGACCTGCATCATCACGTCGGCGATATTGGCCGGGCGCGTGAACAGACTCTTCGAATTGACATAACCGACGATGTTGTCGATACTCTTGCGCCAGACGAAAATACGCGAATATTTCGAATCGACGAACCGCGCCGTGAGCTGCCCGATCGACGTGTCGTCGATATCCACCGCCTCGACATCCACACGCGGCACCATGCAGTCGCGAACCCGCAGGTCGGCGAAATCCAGCGCATTCTGGAAAAGTTTGAACTCGTTGTCCGGCTCGGGACGCGGTTCCGACATATTGGTATCGAGCAGTGCCGCGAGATCGTCGCGGCCGAAGCTGTGCGACACGGCCCGCTCCTCGACACGGCGCCCCGCCAGGCGCAGGATACCATGCGATATGAGCGTCGTGAGGCGGGCGATCGGATAGAGCAGCAGGTAAAAGAAATAGATCACCGGCGCCAGGGCGCGGTAATAGAAGTTGGGGTTGTTGCGGAAGATCGACTTGGGAAGGAACTCCGCAGCAAAGATGATGATGACGGTCGACACGGCCGTTTCGATGGCGACCGAACCGTTACGGGCGATGCTTTCCCACCCCAGCGCATAGAAGATGCCGCGCAGCAGCAACGACATGTAAAGCGAATAGATGACCAGAGCAATGTTGTTGCCCACCAGTATCGTGGTGATATACTGCCCGGGGTGGCGGGAAAAAATCTCCGCGATATGGTCGAACATGCGGCTCTGTTTGCGGTCGATCTCCAGTTTCAGGCGGTTCTTGCTCGTGAAAGCGATCTCCATGCCCGAAAAGAATGCCGACAATAACAGCATTAAGACAATCAGTATGACCGAAGTAAGCATCGTCCTGTTTATTTTGGGTTACTCCCCCGCTTCGTCCGCATGTACGGCACGCCGCAGCGGCTGTATCTCACCGATCGGTTCGGCCGGGCGAAGCTCATCCTGCCCGTCGGGGCAGACAGCTGGTGCAGCCAAAGGCGGCTCCTCGGAAAGCGGTGCCGCGGGCCGCGCCGCAACCGGAGCGGCAGGCCGGTCTGTCGCAGGGTGGTCTGTCGCAGGGTGGTCTGTCGCAGGGCGGGGCGAATCCGAAGTCCGGTCGGCAGGTTCGGCCACCGCCGTAGAGTCCGATTCGTTAGGTTTGACCTCGACCTCCATGCGCCCCTTCATACGGCGGAAGCGCCAGTCCTTGAACTCCTCGTCCGACTCGAAACCTTCGCCGATGAACACGTCGCGGCCGTCGTTCTGCACGATTTTCGAATCGACGTTCGAATAGATTTTCTTGGTTCGCGCGTTCCAGAACAACTGTTGCGTATAGAGTTTCTTGCCGTCCGATTTCTCTACCACGACATTTCCCCGCGCCTCCCACAGGTCGCGGGTCTCGTAATGGATCGCATAGTTGGCCGTCAGCACGGCATCGACCGACGAGAGCGAATCGTTCTTATAGGTCGTCATCTCCACCCCCTTGGGGAACTCGCGGTAAGGCTCGCGCGCCAGCGAATAACCTTCGAGCAGCGGGGTTTTGAAATGATACGAACGGCGGCCGTTCTGCGACATGACAACCGACAGGTTTTCGCTGTATTCGGTCATCATCATCTCTATCCGGGACTCCGATTCGGGTTCTTCTTCACGCTCGCAAGAGAATAGCAAGATAGCACTCCCCACAACGGAGAGTGCTACCATCACGTATCTTGCGATAAATCTGTCCATCAATTAGCGGGGACGCACAGTAGTCGACACACCGGCAGCCGTACCGCAGTTGACGGTATAGCGTGCGCCTTCCTGCAACTCGTTGAAGAAGCACTCCTCCGAAGTCGGGAAACGGCTGCGGAATGCGTTCATCGAGGTTTTGGCAGGTTCGCGGTATTCCGAATCGCTCGGCAGCAGCTCGACGGCCTTGGCCATCGTGTCGTAAGCTGCCCAGAAGGTAGCCGGCCCGGCGAAACCTTCACAATGAGCTGCCGAAATGCCGTAGCACTGAGCCAGTACGAAATACGGCACACCGTCCTCGGGGTTCAGATCGCGGGCCTGACGGGCAGCCGATGCGGCGCCCTGGATGTCGTTGGAAACCAAACCTACCAGCGCCATGCGCACCAGCAGCAGCTGACGCTCAGCGGGATCCGTCTCGACGGCAAGCGCTTCATTGAGGTATTTCATGGCCTTCGTATAGTCGCCCTTGCTCTGGAAGGCCTGCGCAAGGAACATCGCAGTTTCGGACGAAGGTTTCACCGTATAGTATTTCTCGGCAATCGAGAAATAGAAATCGCCGTCGCACTTGGCACGCGACATCAGGGCTACGGCCTGCGCCAGCAACGCCTCATCGTCGGGAGCAGCCTCCAGCTTGCCGCGGAACAGATTTTCGAGGTTCTCGCAGCTGGCCGCGCCGCTCAGGCCGAAAGCCGCGTCGAACTGCGACTTGTAATCGCCGGCCTCGGGGTTCTTCTCGAAGAACGGGGTCAGGCGGTCGTACTCGGCGATGATCTCATCGGGCATCACCTCGTCGGTATTCTTATAATCCTCGCAGAGGTTCGAGAAATAGGCCACCACGGTTTCGGGGTCGGTGCTGTCGCCGCCCTGCGCGATTGCCGCGCGGAATGCCTCGCGGATGCCCTTGCGGTCGTTGGGTTTGTAGCGCAGGAACTCGCGCGCCTTCTGGTCGAGGATAAAGGCCGTCTTGCCGGGCTTGACGTTATCGCCGAAATACTGGGCACGCATATCGTACATCAGCATCAGCGAGTCGATGAACATGTTCTTCTCCGCCACGCTCTTGGCACGGTTGATCTTGTTCTTATACACGACGGCACCGCGCTGGTAGATCGACTCCGCAGCATCGGGTATCTTGTCGATAAGCCCCTTGAGGTAGTGTGCTGCGGCATCGTAGTCACGGTTGTCGCACGATTCTTTCAGGAAATTACTGTTCAGAATGTTCTGTTCACGCTCTTCGGGAGTAGCGCCCCATTTCGCATATTGCGGGGCACTGAAATCCTGAGCCAAAGCCGCCGAAGCCAAAAACACCAAAGCGGCAGAAAGCAGAAATTTTACGTTTTTCATCGGTCAGAGATTAATTTTTGTATTTCTTATACTTATAATTGTTTTCGTCAGTTAAACTACCTCCGTGTCGGGGTCGCAAGTTACTACTAATTCCTCGGACGTGCAATTTTCCGGCTCAAAAACTAATCGTATTTCGGCCTGCGGAACCAGTATTCCCCGTTCTCGGCACCCGCAAAGAGCGAGAATCCGACCGAGAATTTGAAATACTGCTGCCGCACCAGTCCCAGGCGCTCGGAAAGGTTATAGCCGCGACGTCCGTATTCCACGCCCACGTCGATGGTCGAACTGCCGAGGAACTTCACAGGCACCCCTACACCCAACGTAACGGCGTATTCGCCGATTTTATTGCCGTCGTAGGTCTGGTTGTAGGTTCCGTAACGGAAACCCGCCCGGTAGGCCCAGCGTTTCATGAACCTGCGCACGTCGTAATAGTTCGGCGTATACTCCACGCCCATCTTCACCATGCTCGTATTGGTATAGGCCACTTCGTATGCAGATTTGTCCGGCCCGCTGATCCCGGTCATTTCGGTCGCCTTATTGCCGCCGGTCCAGTTCTGATAGACATAGTCAAGCCCGATCGTCCATTTCGAGGTCATATAATAAGCCCCCACCGAAAGCTGACGCGGCAAGGCAAGTGCCAAATGGGTCGTATCGCCCTTCACGGTCGAATTATACAGGTCGCCGATATAGATCCGCTTGGTCACATCGGGATTCAGGTTGCCGCCGAAATCATACGTAGCGCCGAACGTCAGCATGCGTTTCTGGTTCATGACAGCCTTCCAAAGGACACCGACCTGTCCTTTGATGCTCGAAATGCTGTAATTGTCGCTGCCGACCGTCGACGAGAAGGTTCCGTCGCCCGTGATCGGCGTCGGGGTCATCACGAAGCTGCGGTCGATGTCGCCCCAGTAATACTGCGCCGCGACACCCAACGAGAAATTCTTGAAAATCTCCCAGCCCAGGCCGACCTTGACCTCCGTCACGTCGCCCTCGCCCTGATAGACGTACTGCACGCGCCCCACATTGCCCCAAACCGGATCGTTCGGGTCGTAGTCCTGGGTATACTTGGTACGGTAGCCCACCGAGCTGTAAGGCGTGAGGCTGAACCCGAGCCCGAGTTTCTTGGCGACCGGCATCTGGAACGCGATATCATGGAAATTGAACGTATTATAGGCCGTGTTTTTGGACACATTGTCCACCTTCTGCGAATTGTAGTAATTCTGTCCCTCGAGGCCGAAACTGAAGAGGAAGCTCTTTTGCGGGATGGTACTGTACGCTGCAGGGTTGAGCAGATTAATTTTACCCGGAGTACCCATGGCCACCCCGACGCCGCCCATCGAGCGCATCTGCGTCGTACCGGGCGTATTGATCTCGCCGACGCCGTACATCGTATAGGGAGAGAATGCGTTAATACTGCTTGTCTGGGCCGATACGGCATAAGGAAGCATCACGGCTGCCGCAACAACCAGCTTAATCAAGGTGTTCTTCACTTGCATTGTGCTCTAAAATTCTATTCAATCCGCAAAAGACCAGATTACAGTTTGCAAATATCGTATTTTTAATTCGTTTAACAAAGAATTTTGCATCCCCGCCGGTAAAAATTACGCACAGGCCGTCGATTTGTTCCCGCATGCGCACGACATAACCTTCGATTTCGAAGGCGATCCCGTTCATCACGCCCAACTCGATGGCCTCTTCGGTCGTGAGCCCCGAGAGTCCTTCATCCTCGGTCGCGGCACACAGCGGCAGCTTGGCCGTGTAATCGTGCAGCGCCCTGAAACGCGTCTTCACCCCCGGGGAGATGCAGCCGCCCCGGAACGTATTGTCAGCCGTCACCAGGTCGATGGTCACCGCCGTACCGAAATCGACGATCAGCACGTTCTCACCCGGATAGAGCACTGTCGCGCCGACGGCTGCGGCCAGTCTGTCGCGCCCCAGCGTCTCGGGCGTAAGGTATGCGTTGCCGATGGGCACGGGGGTCTGGGAGGTGAACTCCAGCAGATAATCCACCCGCCCGCGGAGCATCGCCGCCACGTCATCGACCTCGCCGCGCGTCGACGCCACCACGGCGCGCCGCACGGGCCATTCGGAGAGCAGTTCTTCGAGCATCGACGGGTGCAACCGCTCCGTGCAACGCTGCGCGACAAGTTCTCCCCTGTCGAAAACCGCGAGTTTTACCAGGGTGTTCCCGATATCTACGACTAAATTCAAAGCTGTTGCAGTGTTTTATACCCGTCCTCAATGTCTTTGACATTCCTAACGGTCATCGCCAGACGATTATTGTGCTGTTTGAGCACAAATCTGGCGGGATTTTGCGTCACCTTGCGAAGCAACTCCATAAAGGTATCGCTTTTGTAATAGGGCGAATTCTGCTCGCCGACGAAGTGGAGGATCATCAGCCCGTTCTTGACCTTCACCCGTTCGATGCCGAGGCGAATCGCCTCCCAGCGCAGGCGCACGACGTTGAGCAGTTCCTGCGCTTCGCGCGGCAGGGGGCCGAAACGGTCTGCCAGACGGCTCTCGAAGGCCTGCAACGCGGCTTCGTCCTTGGTCGAGTCGAGCTCGCGGTAAAGTTTCAGGCGTTCGGCCTGCTGCGCCACGTAGGCATCGGGCAACCCGGCCTCGACCTCTATTTCGATGTGCGCGTCATCCACGTAATGCATCTGCTCCACGACATCCTGCTCGGCGGCACCCAGACCCGCCACCTGCAAGCCTTCGGCCCGCAGCTCGGCGATCGCCTCGTTCATGATTTTCTGGTAGGTCTCGAAACCGATGTCGGCGATAAACCCGCTCTGCTCGGCACCCAGCAGGTTGCCCGCGCCGCGGATGTCGAGATCCTGCATCGCAATGTTGAACCCCGACCCCAGGTCGGAGAACTCCTCGATCGCCCGCAGGCGGCGCCGCGCATCGGACGACAGCATCTCCTCGGGCGGCGAGAGCAGGTAGCAATAGGCTTTCTGATTGCTGCGCCCCACGCGCCCGCGCAACTGGTGCAGGTCGCTCAGGCCGAAATTCTGGGCATTGTCGACGATGATCGTATTGGCATTGGGGATGTCGATGCCGTTCTCGATGATCGTGGTCGAAACGAGCACGTCGAACTCCCCGTATATAAAATCCATGATCAGCTTCTCGAGCTTCTCGGCCGGCATCTTGCCGTGTCCGACGGCCACGCGGGCCTTGGGGCATACGCGCGTGATAAGCCCTTGGATGGACATCAGGTCTTCGACGCGGTTATGGACGAAATATACCTGGCCGCCGCGTGCGAGCTCGGCCTCGACGGCGTCGCGGATGATCTCCTCGGAGAAGACATGCGACTCGGTGACGATCGGCTGGCGGTTGGGCGGCGGGGTCGAGATGACCGACAGGTCGCGCGAGCCCATGAGCGAAAATTGCAGCGTGCGCGGGATCGGCGTCGCCGTCAGGGTCAGCGTATCGACGTTGACGGCCATCTGCGTGAGTTTCTCCTTGGCCGCGACGCCGAACTTCTGTTCCTCGTCGATAATCAGCAGCCCCAGGTCACGGAATTTGATCTGCTTGCCCAGTATTTTATGGGTGCCGATCAGGATGTCGATACGCCCCGATTCGAGGTCGGCACGTATCTGCCCCGCCTCCTTGGCGGTCTTGGTGCGGTTGAGATACTCGACCCGCACGGGGAAATCGCGCAGGCGCTCCGAGAAGGAGCGGTAGTGTTGCAGGGCGAGGATCGTCGTCGGCACCAGCACCGCCACCTGCTTGCCGTCCACGGCAGCCTTGAATGCCGCGCGGATCGCCACCTCGGTTTTGCCGAAGCCCACGTCGCCGCAGACCAGCCTGTCCATCGGCTGGTCGGACTCCATGTCCTTCTTGACGGCCGCGACGGTCGTCTGCTGGTCGGGGGTGTCCTCCCACTGGAACGACGCCTCCAGCTCGTGCTGCAGGTAACTGTCGGGCGTGAATGCGAACCCTTTGCTGGCCTTGCGCTTGGCATAGAGGGCGATCAGCTCGCGCGAGATATCCTTGACGGCCTTCTTGGCGGCGTTCTTGAGTTTCTGCCATGCCCCGTTGCCGAGTTTATAGACCTTCGGCGGCTCGCCGTCGCCGGACTTGTAACGCGAAATGCGGTGGAGCGAATGGACGTTTACGAACAACACGTCGCCGTCCTTGTATACCAGCTTGATAGCCTCGTGCACCTTGCCGTTTTCGTTGATCTTCACCAGCCCGTCGAAACGCCCCACGCCGTGGTCGATATGCACCACATAGTCGCCCGGGCGGAGCTGGTTCAGCTCGGCGACGGTCATCTGCTCGTCGCGCCGGATCTCGCCGTTGATACGGTAACGCTGGTAACGGTCGAAAATCTGGTGGTCGGTATAGAGGCACAGTTTCAGGTCGTTGTCCACGAACCCCTCGTGCAGCGTAACGGAGAGCGACCGCACGGCGGCCTGCCCGCGCCCTATCTGGTGGAAGATGTTTTCGAGGCGTTCAACCTGCACCTTGTTCTCCGAGAGGATGTAGGTCGCATAGCCCCGCAGCGAATTGCGGATCATGTCGTCGGCCAGCATCTCGAAATTCTTGTTGAACTTGGGCTGCGGGGCCGTGTCGAACACCACGGCCGCCGTGGCGGGGCGTTCCGGCAGGTTGTCGCGCAGCGCCACCACGCTGTTGCCGGCCATGTCGCGCAACAGCACGTTGCGGCTGGTCAGCAGGCGGTCGATCTGCCCGGGCTCCTCCATGTCCGCGAGCACCTTGCGGCGCAGGTCGTTGACGCGGCGCAGCACATAGTCGGCATCGTAGAACCAGCAGGTTGCCCCAGAACCTGCGAACTGCACGAACGACACCCGGGGTGCCTCGCCGGCATTGAGGTTGGGGACGATTTCCACCCGGTCGAGCTTGTCGGCCGAGAGCTGGCTCGAAATATTGAAACGGCGGATCGAGTCGACCTCGTCGCCGAAGAAGTCGATCCGGTAAGGCTTGCTTTCCGAATAGGAAAAAACATCGACGATACCACCGCGCACGGAGTACTGCCCCGGTTCGTAGACGAAATCGACGCGCGTGAAGTTCGCATCCGCAAGGGCGTCTTCCAGCACGGCGATCGAAATCTTGTCGCCGAGCTTCACGGCAATCGTGTCGCGCTGCAAGGTCGCGGCGTCGACGACCCGTTCGGCCAGCGCCTCAGGATAGGTGCAGACCACCAGATATCCCTTCGTGAAGCCCCGCACGGCGTTCATCGCCGCGGTGCGCTGCACCACGCCCTGGGCATCCTCGGCGCCGTAGGCCGCCGAACGCTTGTAGGACGAGGGGAAGAAATAGACCTGCTTCTCGTCCAGCAGGTTGTAAAAATCGTTCAGCAGGTAGGCCGCGGCATCCCGGTCTTCGGCCATGAAGATATGCACGCCCCCCGTTTTCGCCACTGCCGCCGCCGCATAAAACGAAAGAGCACCGCCGACCAGCTCTTTCAGGTGGACGGTTGCGCTCTCCTTCTTATATTCGCGGCACAATTTCGGCAGGGCCTTCGACCCGGCGGCGAACTGCGCCAGCTGCTCGCTGGCAGTCATAGCGTCACTTGTTAATCAGGTCGTTATCCTTGTCATCGTGGTAATGCACCTCGACGATGCCGAGGCTCTGGTCTTCGACGACACGCAGGCGGAGTTTGTATTTCCACTCCCAGCGGCGGCGCAGCGACCAGATGCCCTTCCGCAGGAAAGCAGCCACATAGGGGCTGACAACCAGCTTGATATACTTGTGTCCCCGGTCTTGTGTGAGGAATGATATCTGGTTCTCGATCTTCTTGTCCAGCAATACCGTAGGCTCGATCTTGCCCGTGCCGTTGCAGGTCGGGCAGACGTCCGACACCTCCTCCACGGCCACGGGACGCACCCGCTGGCGGGTGATCTGCATCAGCCCGAACTTGGTGAGCGGCAGCACCGTATGCTTGGCCTTGTCGGTGGACATCAGCTTGACCATCTCGTCGAAGAGCGCCTGTTTGTTCTGCGCCTTGTGCAGGTCGATGAAATCGATGATGACAATACCCCCCAAATCGCGCAGGCGCAGCTGGCGGGCGATCTCCTTCGCGGCCGCCAGGTTGACGTCCATGGCGGTCTGCTCCTGGTTGTCCTCGGCCTTGGTGCGGTTGCCCGAATTGACATCGATGACGTTCATCGCCTCGGTGTGTTCGATGATCAGGTAGGCGCCGCGGCGCAGCGAGACGTACTTGGCGAAGAGCGACTTGATCTGCTTCGAGATGTCGAAGTTGTCGAAGATGGGGACGTTGCCCCGGTAAAGCTTGACGATCTTCTCCTTCTCGGGCTCGATCAGGCGGATGTAATTGCGGATGTCGTTGTACATCGCCTCGTCGTCGACGGCGATCTGCGAAAACGAGCCGTTGAGCGAATCGCGGATAATCGTATTGGCGCGGTTCATCTCGCTCATCAGCTGCGCGGGCGGCGTACTCTTCTTGATCGCGGCGCAGGTCTTGCGCCAGCGGTCGATCTGCGACTGGATGTCGTGCTCGATGTCCTCGTCCTTGGCCTCCATGGCCGCCGTGCGGATGATGACCCCGAAATTCTTGGGGAGCACCGCAGCCGCGATGCGCTTGAGGCGTTTCTTCTCGTCCGCCGAGCGGATCTTCTGCGAAAGGAATACCTTGGACGAAAAGGGCACCAGCACGACGTTGCGGCCGGCCAGCGAAATGTCGGAGGTCAGGCGGGGCCCCTTGGTCGAAATGGCCTCCTTGGCGATCTGCACCATGATGTTCTGCCCGACCTGAAGATAGTCGCCGATCTTGCCCGTCTTTTCGACGGGCGGCTCGAGCTTCATGCCCTCGACGCGCATTCCCCGCTTGCCGGGCTGCTGCGAAGCGACCAGCTTCTGCAACGAGGGAAACTGGCTTCCCAGGTCGAGGTAGTGGATAAAAGCGTCCTTTTCGTGCCCGATGTTTACGAAGGCTGCATTGAGCCCGGGCATTATCTTGCGTACTTTCCCGAGGTAGATATCCCCTACGGAAAAACCCGTCTGGCACTGCTCCTTGTTGAGCTCGACAAGCACCTTGTCCTCACACAGCGCAATGGAGATTTCTGTCGGGTTGACGTTAACGATTAATTCTCTGTTCATCTATATCGTGTGTCGCACCCCGGAAACGGGGTTGCGGAATACTGAAACCGGTTAGGCCGCATTTTGGTCTGAAGTGGCGGCGAACTCCAAAGGAAAATATTGTCCGGACACATCGGCCGGCAACATGGCGGGTAAGACAATACCCTGTTTTTTCGGCGGCACTGCGTCGCAATGCCTCTGCGGCAGCCTCATAACCTGCGTTGCAAGAGGGCCTGACGTCCGCAAACGGCTATCCGGGGATCTGCATTCCCCCCGGGGATACGGGCCCCGGTCGCAAAAAACCGCAAAAAATAGGTAAAGCTAAAAGAACCCGGGGCTCCTTTAGCTTTATCTATCGTTTAGCACTAAGGTGCTACCCTACTTTTTCTTGTGGCGGTTCTTGCGCAGACGTTTTTTGCGCTTGTGGGTAGCCATCTTGTGACGCTTATGCTTCTTTCCGTTTGGCATAGTCCTTAAATTTTAGAGGTTCTTTATTTATTGAATTATTTCACCTTCGCAGCGAAGCTCTTGGCGGGCTTGAAAGCGGGGATGTTATGTTCCGGAATGGTGATGGTCGTGTTCTTCGAGATGTTGCGTGCGACTTTCTTTGCACGTTTCTTCACGATGAAGCTGCCGAAGCCGCGGAGATACACGTTGTTCTTGTTGGTCAGAGAGGTCTTGATGCTATCCATGAAAGCTTCGACGATTGCCTGAACCTGCACCTTCTCAACGCCGGTGCTCTTAGCGATTTCGCTTACGATATCTGCCTTTGTCATAGTTATATAGTATTAAATTATTAAGTTCGTGTGAAGACATTCGGACTGCAAATATACGCTTTATTTACATTTTAGCCAATAAACCTCAACTTTTTTTCATTATTTTTCCGGCAGTCCCCTACCAGCCACTGGAACAAGAGGATAACAAATATCGGGCAAAACTCGGCGGAAAATTAAAATATTATGTGCCAGGCAATTATATCCGGACGGCACGCCGAAGCGAACCGCGCACAATAATCATTCATAATCAACACATTAACCACAAACCCGCCGAAAAGGAAGAAGCCTTTTCCGGGCATCATTGCGCCCGAAGCGTCCCGGCACGGCCCTCCCCGCCCGGATGCCGGTGCGGCAGCCCGCCCCGCGCCCGACGACACCTGCGCGGCCATCCTGCACACGGGCTGCAGAGGGCACGGCATCCTCGCCCTGCCCGGAGCCGGGGCTCCGCTCCCGCGAGACTCCCGGCACGCCGCTGCAAACCGTCCCGGAGGCGATTTACACCCCGGAACCGCGGATAATATCCCGCCAACCCAATAAACGCCCGGTTTTTGCGTTTGATAATAAAATAACTAATTTTGCGAACTAAAATCCGATAACCGTATGGTCAAAATACTCTGGGTGGACGACGAGGTCGAACTCTTGAAGCCCCACGTCCTGTTCCTCAAACAGAAAGGCTACGAAGTCGACACCTGCAACAACGGCTACGACGCGATCGACATGGCGGCCGAAGGCGCCTACGACCTGATAATCCTCGACGAGATGATGCCCGGCATGACGGGGCTCGAGACCCTCCCCAAGATCAAGGAGGTGCGCCCCACGACGCCCGTCATCATGGTGACCAAGAGCGAGGAGGAGAACATCATGGACAAGGCCGTCGGCTCGAAGATCGCCGACTACCTCATCAAACCCGTCAACCCCAACCAGGTGCTGCTCTCGATCAAGAAGAACGTGCACCAGCAGCAGCTCGTCACCGAGCAGACCACGGCCGACTACCGGTCGGAATTCGGGCGTATCTCCTCGTCGCTGCAGATGGCCGAGACCTTTTCGGACTGGTGCTCGCTCTACCGCAAGCTCACCAACTGGGAGGTCGAGCTTTCGGAATCCACCGACCAGGGCATCAAGGAGGTGCTCACCTACCAGAAGACCGAGGCGAACCAGGAATTCTGCAAGTTCGTACGCCGCAACTACTACAACTGGATCAACAAGCGCTCGGACGACACCCCCGTGATGTCACACACGCTCATGCGCACCAACATCTTCCCGGTGGCGGACGAGAACCCGAAGACCACGCTGCTGCTGATCGACAACTTCCGCTACGACCAGTGGCGGTCGATCTCCTCGCTGCTGCGGGGCTACTACGACGTGGCGCTCGACGATTTCTACTGCGCCATCCTCCCCACGGCAACGCAATACGCCCGCAATGCCATCTTCGCCGGCCTGATGCCGCTGGCCATCGACAAGCTGATGCCCAACAAATGGCTCAACGACAACGAGGAAGGCGGCAAGAACCAGTACGAGGAGGAGTTCCTCAAACGGCTGATGGCCCAGAACGGGAAGAACTGGAAATTCTCGTTCGACAAGCTCGTGCGCCCCGAACAGGGCCGCAGGCTGGTCGACAATATACAAAAAGTGTACGACGCCGATTTCTCGGTGATCATCTACAACTTCCTCGACATCCTCTCGCACGCCCGTACCGAGACCGACATCATCCGCGAGCTGACCGAGGACGACGCGGCATTCCGGTCGCTGACGCGCTCGTGGTTCGAGCACTCCGACCTCTACACCATCCTCAAGCTCCTCTCGGAGCGGGGGCACACGGTCGTGATCACCTCCGACCACGGCACCATCCGCGTGGACAACCCCGTCAAGGTGACGGGCGACCGCGAGACCTCGGCCAACCTGCGCTACAAGACGGGGCGCAACCTGGCCTACAACTCGCGCGACGTCTACGAGATCCTGAAACCCGAGGACGTACAGCTGCCGTCGAGCAACCTCACGTCGAGCTATATCTTCGCCTACAATTCGGATTTCCTGGTCTACAACAACGATGCGAACCGCCACATCCGCTATTACCGCAACACGTTCCAGCACGGCGGCATCTCGATGGAAGAAATGATCGTACCTTATATCGTCTTAAAACCCAAGCAGTAATATGAAAACGATCCACATCACCTCGCAGGACGAACTGCCGGACGTCGCCGAGGCGGTCATCGAAGCGCTCGGCCGCCGCACGGTAGTCGCACTGCGCGGAGAAATGGGCGCGGGCAAAACCACGCTGATCCGCGAGATCGCAGCCCAACTGGGCGCCACGGACACCGTAACCAGTCCTACGTTCGCCATCGTGAACCAGTACAAGGGCAAGGGCAACCGCCGTATCCATCATTTCGATTTCTACCGGATCAACGACATCCGCGAAGCCTATGATTTCGGTTACGAAGAGTATTTTTTCTCGGGCGACCTCTGCCTGGTCGAATGGCCCGAAAAGATCGAGCAGCTCCTGCCCGAGAACGTGATGACGGTGCGCATCACCGTCGACAGCGACACGGCACGCACGTTCGAAATCGACTGAAGCCCGGCCAACGCCCCGCGACACTACGACCATGGCAGACGGTTTCCGCATCGCATTCTGCATCGAATGCCATAAATACACCCCTGTCCTGCAGGAGTTGTGCCGACAGTTGCAGCACCCCGAAGCGGATATTTTCATCCATGTCGATGCGAAATCCGACATCGGGGATTTTGCGCCGCTGCGTCCCCTGGCACGTTTCATCCACCCGCGCAGCAAGGTGTACTGGGGCGAATACGGCCAGATCGACTGCATGCTCAAACTGCTCCGGGCCACCTGTAACGGCGACTACCGCTACATCGCCATTCTCTCGGGCGACACCCTGCCGCTACGCCCCTGCGGGCAGATACACGATTTCCTCGAAGCGTGCTACCCGCGGCAGTTCGCGGACATGCAGCCCGAACTGCACATCACCGAGCTGACGCAGAAGATGCAGTGGTGCCACTACCCCGACAGGAACGATTGGATCGGGCACCTGCCGGGCTATTTCCGCAAAAGGCTCTACAAACGGCTGCGCCCCGGGGACAACCCCTATTTCAGAACATTGCCGCCGCTCGAAAAGGGTTCCAACTGGATCGTCGTCACCGACCGCTTCCGGGATTTTGTGTTCGATTATCTGCGCACCCACCCCGATTATATCCGCGCATTCAGACACTCGCACTGCGGCGACGAGATCTTTTTCCAGACCCTGATGGGCATTTCCGAATTCGCCGGTGCGAATACGCGCCGTCCCCTCGTCTATACCCGGTGGGGCGGAGAAGGGGCGCCCCATCCGGAAACATTCGGCACCGACGACCTGCCCCGGCTGCTGCAGGCACGGGACACGGCGGCGGAAGTTCCGTACCTCTTCGCCCGCAAGATCGCCGACGACCTGGACATCGCCCGCTACCGGGCGGCCTTCTTTCCCCGACCGGAATAGCGCCGGTTTTGCGCGTCACGCAAAAAAACGCTATCTTTACAGCGCCCGAAACCGCATCCGATTTCTGAAACACATTTCATACAAGTTATACACACGCAATGCAAGAATATATCTCCAAGCAACAACAGGTTTTGCGTCCCGCGGAACAGATTTACGCGGTCATCAGCCGTTTCGACAACCTCACGCCCGCCCTTGCCGACAAGGTCGAAGAGTGGCAGGCGACCGAGGACAGTTGTTCGTTCAAGGCCAAAGGCTTCACCGTGAAACTCCGCATGGAGGAGCGCGAGCCGGGCAAATACGTCAAGGTCGTCGGCGACGACGGGGGCGTACCGATGGATTTCGCATTCTGGATCCAGTTGCAGGAAGTCTCCGCCGCGGACACCCGCCTGCGGCTGGTGCTGCGCATCGACCTGAACATGATGATGAAGATGATGATCGGCAACAAGCTGCAAGGGGCGCTGGATCAGATCGCCGAGGGGATCGCCCGGGCGATGAACGCCGCCCCGCAGGTCTGAACAAACGGCGGACGAAGTCCGGCATAGCCCCTGCAAACCGGGCACGGTTCCGCAGGCACGATGCCCCGGGGTGATGATTCCGGGCAGGGAGAGATGTTTGCGGCACAGGCCGGGGATACGCAGCCAAAGGCGGTATGACGCCGTACCGCAGGTTCAGGCAAGGATCACGCAAGCATTCGTCGGCGCGACGCGCACACGAAAACCTATAAACGCACGCGATTATGAAACCGACAAGCTATCTATCAGCCCTTTTCCGGCCTTCGGCGCCTCCCGCCGGAGAACGCCCGCCGTACGACTTCGACCTGATCAGCCGCTATTTCTACAACTGCCCGGCGGAGGACGCCAGCCACACGATCGACGCCGAAACCACGGCCGACCTCGACCTCAACGCCGTATTCGAGCGGATCGACCGCACGACCTCGAAAGTCGGGCAGCAATGCCTTTATGCCCGCATGCGCACGCTCCGGGGAGAGGAGGATGCCGCGGCTTTCGGCCGCAGCACGGACTGTTTCTCCCGAAACGGGGAACTTGCGGCCAGTTGTACCAAGTCCCTCTCCCGGCTCACCGACGAGGATGCCTACGGGCTGCAAAGCCTGATTTTCGACACGCCGGCCAAAGTCCGTTATTTCGCCTGGGTATACCCGCTCACCCTGCTCGCCGTGGCGACGCTGCTCGCCGCCCCGTTCTACCCGCTGTCGCTGCTGCTGTTCATGGCTATCTTCGCCGTGAACCTCTATATCCATTACAGCAACAAACTCAACGTCTCGCTTTATGGCTCGGCCGTAAAACAACTTTCGCTGGCATTGCGCACAGCCCGGGAACTGGCTGTCGAAGAGGTGCCCGGCACGGAGGAGGCCACCGGACAAATCCGGCAGGTCGCCGAGGTCGAACGCCGCAGCCGCGTGGTCGGGACGCAGGGCGACTCGGCAAACGAGCTGGCCGCCATCGCATGGCTTTTCATCGAACTGGCCAAAGTCGCCTTCAATATAGAGGTGATCCTCTTCCAGCGCTTTATCGGCAGCATCACGGCCCGGCGCGATGCGATCCACGGCATGTTCCGCTTCATCGGGGAGACCGATGCCGCAATCTCCGTCGCACGCCTGCGCAGCGAAACCCAGACCTGCCGCCCGCAGTTCGTCGACGGGAAATACCTCATGGCCGAGCAGGTCGTACATCCGCTCATCGACGGCTGCGTGCCCAATACGCTCGTCCTCGACGGCACGGGGCTGCTGCTCACCGGCTCCAACATGTCGGGCAAGACGACCTTCATCCGCACGCTGGTGCTCAACGCCCTGACGGCCGAGACCCTCGACATATGCTTCGCCGGCTCCTATACGGCCCCGTACATGCGGCTGCTGAGCTCGATCCGCATTTCGGACGACATCGCCGAAGGCACGAGCTACTACCTGCAGGAGGTGCTGACCGTCAAACGCTTCCTCGAAGCTTCACAGGATTCCGTCCCCTGCCTGATCGCCCTCGACGAGTTGTTCAAGGGGACGAACACCACCGAACGCATCGCCGCCGGGAAAGCCGTCCTCGCGCACCTCAACCGCGGCCCGCACATCGTGCTGGTATCGACGCACGACATCGAGCTGGCGGAGTTGCTCGACAGCGACGGCTACGAACTGCACCACTTCCGCGAAGAGGTGGTCGACGGGCAGCTGGTCTTCGACTACCAGCTGCACACGGGGCCGCTGACGACCCGCAACGCAATCCGCATCCTGGAACTGTACGACTATCCGCCCGAACTGATCGCCGAAGCCTATGCGGTGCAGGAACGGCTGCTGAAAAAACCGGAATGACGGTCAAACGACAAGCGGGAGCGCCGGCCCTTAGAGGCCGCCGCTCCCGCTTCAGATTTTCGGTTTCTGGAGCATCCGGATAACCAGCGACGCCCCGTAAATCAGCATTCCGTACATGACCGAGATAAAAGACACCTTGAAACCGCCGGCCAGCAACGTCGGCGAATACCACCCCTCGCGGGTCAACGTCGGCGGACAGGAAATCGAAATTTCCCGCAAATACAAGGACACCGCACGGCTGCGGTTCGAGTCCCCTGCGGGCGAATAACGCCCCGCAACCCGCAAACGGGAATTATTGCCAACACATCCGGCAGTGCGGCCATTTCCCCGACGGCATAAAACCCCGATATTTGCATTACGGGAACAATGAGCCGGAGAAGGCCACATGCCACCGGGAAACTTAAAACAGGGAAAGTTATGAAACAATATGATGCCGTCATCATCGGCTTCGGCAAAGCGGGTAAGACCCTCGCCGCCGAACTGGCCGCACACGATTGGAGCGTCGCGATGGTCGAACGCTCGGACAAAATGTACGGGGGAACCTGTATCAACATCGGCTGCATACCGACCAAAGCCCTGATCCACAGCGCCGGGCTCGCAGCCGCAGGGCATCCGCTGACCTTCGGGCAGCGGCGGGATTATTACAGGGAGTCCGTCGCCTCGAAAACGGCGCTGGTCGACCTGTTGCGGGACAAGAATTACCATAAACTGGCCGACAACGCCCGCATCGACGTCTACACGGGCGAAGGCAGTTTCGCCTCACCGGAAGCCATCGCCGTGAAAACCGCCCGGGGGACACAGCAGATCGGCGGCAAATACATCGTCATCAACACCGGCGCCGAGACGGTAATCCCGCCCATCGAAGGCATCGCGCAGAGCAGGCGGGTCTATACCAGCACCTCGATCATGGAGCTCGAAGAGCTTCCGCAGCACCTGGTAATCGTGGGCGGCGGATACATCGGGCTGGAATTCGCCTCGATGTACGCCTCATTCGGATCGAAAGTCACCGTGCTCGAAGGGTTCGCGGAGCTGATCCCGCGCGAAGACCGCGACATTGCGGCCGCCGTGCGGGAGGCGCTGGAAAAAAAGGGCATCGAATTCCGCATGGGCGCACGGGTCGAATCGGTGAGCGACACCGCCGGGGGCGTCACGGTCGCCGTCGCCGACACGCAGACGGGCAGAAAATACGAAATCGTCGGGGACGCCGTGCTGCTCGCCACGGGACGCCGCCCCGCCACCGCAGGGCTGAACCTCGCGGCCGCCGGAATCGAAACCGACGACCGGGGTGCCGTCAGGGTCGACGCACACCTGCGCACGACGGCTCCCCATGTCTTCGCCGCAGGCGATGTGACGGGCGGGCTGCAATTCACCTATGTTTCGCTGGACGACTTCCGGATCATACGCGACGTGCTGCTGGGCGACGGAGCCCGTACCACGGCCAACCGGGGCCCCGTTCCCTATTCGGTCTTCATCGAACCGACGCTCTCGCACGTGGGCATGCACGAGGAGGAGGCACGCAAGGCAGGGCGCGACATCCGCGTCAACAGGATCGCCGTCGCGGCATTCCCGCGTTCGCGGATACTGGGTTCGACGGAGGGTGTGCTCAAAGCCGTCATCGACGCCAAGACCGACGAGATACTGGGGTGCACGCTCTTCGGAGCCGAATCGGGCGAAGTCATCAACACCGTCGCCACAGCCATGAAGCACGGCGTCACGGCACACGACCTGAGCAATTCGATCTACACCCATCCGAGCATGAGCGAATCGCTCAACGACCTGTTCGCCTGACGGGAACCGGGATGGGGCTCCGCCGGGCATCGCCGGGAAAGTATCCGGGGAAGGGTCAGGGGAAGGTCAGGGGAAGGCTCCGAAGAGAAAGCCACGGGGAAAGCCACGGGGGAGGGCGGGGAAACACACCGGTTACGCCGGCCAGAAAAGACAGCCGGAACGCCCCGGCGTCACCGCAACCCTATGATCGCCGCCGCGCTACTTTCCCATCGCCGCCGCCACGCAGCGGATCGTCGGGAAAGCATCCCGCAGGTTGCGGGCGACCTCCGCGGGCGTACACCACGCCGCCCGCTCGATCCCCTCTTCGAGCTGGGGCACAAGCCGGTCACAGGATGCCGTGTGAAGCTCGTACCAGTGGGTGCGTTTCAGCTCCCAGCGTTCGGTCTTGGGGAAATAATAGGCATGCAGCGTATCGCACAGGGGTCGCACCACCCCGGCGCGGACACCCGTCTCCTCCTCGATCTCGCGGGCCGCGCACTCCTCGATCCGCTCGCCGCATTCGAGGTGCCCCTTGGGTAAGTCCCAGCGGCCGTTGCGGCGGATCATCAGCCATTGGCCGCAATCGTTGACGACCACGCCGCCCGCCGCCTCTATAAGCGCGAACTCCGCGGCAAAGGCCCCGAACGCTGCCCCGGGATCGGGCGTGACGACAGCCGCCTTGTTGTACGATTCGAGAATTTTCGTTACCTTCGCTCGTGATATGCCGCCGTCCGGTGCGGGCGTCACGGCATACCAGTCCTCGCCAGGGGTCTTCGCAGTGAAAACCACGGCTTTATCTGCAAAATATACGGTATAGTCCATGCTGGCTCGATTTGAACGCGAAAATACGAATAATATAGAAGAAACCCCGACCAAAATGAAAAAATTACTCCTTTTTATGGCTATTGCAGCTGTGGGACTGGGCGCATGCGACGACAGGCGCCCGCAACCACTTACGATCGACAACGCCCTGACGGCCGACGAAATCGCCGCAGGCAGGCTCACCCCCGAGGTGATGTGGAAAATGAGCCGTGCAGGCTCCTCATCGCTCTCACCCGACGGCAAGACGCTCCTCTATGCGCAGACCGACTACAACATGGCCCAGAACCGCGGCGTGACGACCCTCTGGGTGCAGGATATGGCATCGGGCGCCGTAACGCGGCTCACCGACACGGCCTCGAACAACGCCGCCCCCGAGTGGAGCTCCGACGGGCGGAAAATCTATTTCCTGTCGGATCGCAGCGGCTCGATGCAGGTATGGCGGATGAACGCCGCTGGCGGCGACGCGACCCAGATAACGGGCAGCGGCGGGGGCGAGGGTGTCCCCGACGTCGAAGGATTCGGTGTCAGCCCCGATGAAAAACACATCTGGTGGGTACAGGCCGTGCAGACGGCGCGGCGCAAATCGTCGGACGTATACGAGGACATGGACAAGTCGAAGGCCCGCATCTACGACGACCTGATGGCCCGCCACTGGGACTACTGGGACGAAGGCTCCTACCGTCATATCTTCATCGGCGAACTGGGCAAGGGCCTCGTGACGGGAGGCACGGACATCATGCCCGATGCACAGTGGGACGCCCCGCTGGCGCCCTATTTCGACATGGCCGAAATCACCTGGAACAACGCAGGCACGATGCTGGCCTATACCTGTAAGCCGCTCACCGGCACCGAATACGCCGTTTCGACCGACTCGGACATCTTCGTCTATGTGCTCGAAAGCGGCGTGACGCAGAACATCTGCAAGCCGGTCAATGTCAATACCGGGGAGCCCGTCGCAAGCGACAAGGCCGTCATGGCCGGTTACGACAAATACCCCGTATGGTCGCCCGACGATACGAAAATCGCCTTCCTTTCACAGCGCCGCGCAGGCAACGAGTCGGACAAGGCACGCCTGTTCCTCTACGACTGTCGGACGGGCGACATGCAGGATCTGACGGAAGATTTCGACTACAACGCCATGAACGTCGTCTGGGAGGACAACGACACGATCTGGTTCATCGCACCGATCGAGGCGACGCACCAGCTCTGCCGCATCTCACCCTCGGTAGGCGAGGTCGAGGTGGTAACCCGCGGCGACCACGACATCAACGCCTTCTCGATGGCCGGCGATAGGATCGTCGCCGAAATGTGCACGATCTCGATGGCCACCGAGTTCTTCGGCGTCGACCCCGCCGACGGCACGCTGACGCAGCTTTCGGCCATCAACAAACCGGTTTACGACAACATCAGGATGGGCGAGGTGCAGAAACGCTGGGTGAAGACCACCGACGGCAAGCAGATGCTGACGTGGGTGATCCTGCCGCCCGATTTCGACCCGGCCAAGAAGTACCCCACCCTGCTTTACTGCCAGGGCGGCCCGCAAAGCGTCGTGTCGCAGTTCTGGAGCTACCGCTGGAATTTCCAGCTGATGGCTGCACAGGGCTACGTCGTCGTGGCGCCCAACCGCCGCGGCCTGCCCTCGTTCGGGCAGGAGTGGCTCGACCAGATATCGGGCGACTACGCGGGGCAGAACATCCGCGACTACCTCTCGGCCATCGACGACGTGGCCGGGGAGCCGTGGGCCGACGAAACCCGCATGGGCTGCGTCGGGGCATCGTACGGCGGTTACTCGGTATTCTTCCTGGCCGGCTGCCACGAAAAGCGTTTCAAGGCGTTCATCGCCCACTGCGGCATCTTCAACTTCGAGTCGATGTACGGCGAGACCGAAGAACTGTTCTTCATCAACAACGACTACGGAGGCCCCTACTGGGATCGGTCGAACCAGGTCGCACAGCGCTCCTACGCCAATTCGCCGCACAAATTCGTCAGCAAATGGGACACGCCGATTCTGATCTTCACGGGCGAGTACGATTTCCGCATCCCCTACACGCAGTCGCTCGAAGCCTTCACGGCAGCCCGCGTGCGCGGCATCCCGGCGCGGCTGGTGGAATTCGAAAACGAGGCGCACCAGGTCTTCAGACCCCAGAACTCGCTCGTCTGGAACCGCGAATTCTTCGGCTGGCTCGACAAATACGTGAAATAACAGACAGGGGCACCCTCGTCACAAGGCCATCCGGATTTCCCGGATGGCCTTTTTTGTCCACCGTACATACTTTTACGTTTTTCATCTTATCATTTCAGTCCGGCCGCCATCCCTCAAATCAGCTGATTCATTGGAAAAATCCTCCGGTTCATTGAATTTATTTTCATTTACGGCTACGCGAATCTACTTTTGTTACGTAACTTTAAACTATTGCATATCATGGGAATTGAATTAGCCAAACAAGGGGGGGGGAAGTACTCTGTCCCTACCATCGAAGTAATCGAGATTACGACTGAAAAGGGGTTTGCCACATCAAATCCAAGCGGGCCTGTTAGTCCGATGTCCTATGACGACAGCTTCATGAGCGAATCCGACGAAGCCTAACACCGCAGCGCCATGAAAAAAATTCTTAAACCGCTCTTCTGTGCAGCCGCCATCGTATCGCTGGCCGGCTGCAACAAGTTCGACGAGGCGAATGCCACTCCGGAAACCAGCAACGGTTCGCTTATTAAAGTCTATGCCAATGTCGCCGAAAACGACGGCACCCGCGCCAACATCAATGTCGGCGAAAGCGTCTTCACGGCCGAATGGGAAGCCGGCGACGCCCTGGGCATCCTGCCGGTCAAAACCGGCGGCACGGCACCCGCCACAGCCGCTAAGTTCGACTACAACACCGCCTCGGCCGCATTCGAAGGTTCGCTCAACGATTTCGTAGCGGGCGGCGGCAATTACTATGCGTTCTTCCCCCACGCGCAGGTCACAGGTACCACGGCCAACCTCCCGTTCGGGAACCTGCGTACGCAGACGGGCAACGATTTCAACAGCGCCTACGACGCGCTGGTCGCTACTCCCCAGGCATACGGCGCAGCCGACGAGGCGGGCAAAGTGGACGGCAACCCCGTCGCTTTCACGCTGCACCGCCTCACGTCGATCCTCGATTTCTCCATCGCCACGCAGGCCGACAAGGTGAAATACCTGCTGCTGACCGCCGGCGGGGAAACCCAAAAGCTTTCGGCCTCGAGCCTCGATTTCGCCCTCGAGAACGGAGGTGCCGAAACGGCTGCCACCCTCAGCACAACCGACCAGTCGAACGTCATCGCACTGCAATACACGCCCGATGGGGCGAGCGCCGACAAGGTCGAAGCCTTCTTCAACGTCCCGGCCGACCTCTACCCCACGCTGACGCTCGACGTAATCGGCTCCGACAACCAGATGGCTACGGTCACGGTCAACCGCACCGAAGCCTTCAAAGCCGGAACGCTCTATACGAAAGCGGTCTCCGACCTGCAGTTCGCCCCCATCGACGCCCCGTCGCTCGTATGGCCGGAGGAAGACGGGAAAACAATCGACCAAGTGCATTACATTACCACCGATGAAAGTGGAATGAGCCTCAATTATTCTGCGGCCGTAACAATCAATGTCCCGGGAGGAATTGCCGGCCTTTCGGTAAATATAACGTCCGATTATCTCAACAATGATATGGGCATCACGACCCTTGACCTTTTCAACGAAACGTCTATTTTAGGAGCAATCGAATTCAAAGATCTTGGGCTGGCCTGCACATCAGAGATTCAATACAAAAAATCTACAATTTTTAATATTACCAACCTTGTCCCACTGGTAAAATTAGGCGCTGCACCTGGCAGTACGCATATCTTTGAAGTCCAAGTTACAGATTTGGCCGGGCAGAAAACCGTACAAAAACTGACGTTCCAAATTCCGACACCTATTACATACAATAACGACGCTGACTTATGGACTAATACGGCGACGTTTACTGTGACCGATGTCCCGTCGGATGCGACCAACGTCAAAGTGCAGTACCGCATAAAAGGCACAACGGATTGGAAAGATGCTTCGGACAGTGGAAATGGCATTTGGACGATTGAACCTGTATGGTCTGAGGGAACAGCCAATGCATCGGGCAAGATGACCTATACGGTTGACAATACGACAGGTGTTTTTGCCGGAAACGACTATGAATACCAACTTATATACACGGATGCCCAAAATACCCAGCAGGTAATATCGGGAGAATTCCCAAAAAAGTCAGGAGACACAATACCGACCCTTGCGGGAAGCTCATGCTACACTACAGATAATACGAATGCAACATTCTGGGGAAGCGGCAATAATATAATGACCAATGGAACTAAAACTCTCTGCTCTTTCGCTACTCCCTATACGGTAATGACGGCCTCGGGAGTGAACATCGCGAATATCATAAAGGTTCTGGCTCCTGGCAACTTGTTTACAGGGACATTTACATTCACCAAATCTGGAGTTTTAGGCGCGAGTTCTTACGGGACAGTCGGGTTCGGGCAGCCATACACCTACACAGCCCGACCTACCGCACTCGAATTGACATACAAAACCTCTTTCGGTTCCGACTTTTATACAAAGTGGAGTCATGCCAATGAACTTACGTCAGGACATGACCAGGCAAGCATTATGGTATGCATTGTCAATTGGGATGCAAGGCACAATGTAACATCAGGAAACAATGCATCACCGAGCGGAGTATGGAACCCTGAAACACTGGACGGATTGAGTGAAACCGAAAAAACAGGGTTAATTGCATACGGCGTTGTCTATCTCGAAGAGGATAAGAGTGCGGATCAATTATTGAGCATTCCTCTTACTTACTATGACAAAAATGCCCCGGCACCGAATGGGAAATACACGATTATCATATCCTGTTCAACAAGCCGTTATGGCGACTATCTGAATGGAACCGTAAATACCCTTTCAGTCAAAGATTTCCAGTGGGTATACTAACCCGCCGGAATATCCGGAAGGCCAGAGGCCTTTATCCCCGACCTCCCTGCAATCGCAGGGAGGTTTTTTCTTGCGGGGAGGGACTGCCACGGCAGGCCGTCGCGCAACCGACGGACAAGCGACACAGCGGCCATCGGGTGCATCGGGTGTTGTGAAAGGCGAAAACGAGATACGGGCATGCTCGCCGGACAGGGTGTTCGTGATGAAAAACCGCACGTTCGTTGAATTTATTTCCAAGATACGCGCCGCATGGCTATTTTTGCACATTGCCAATAAAAAACTCGTACCCATGCGCATAAAATCCCGGACATCCGGCCTCATGCAAACGCCTCGGGAGATTTCACATACCGGTAATCCGACCGGCGGTGCTGAGGCACATCCCGCCGTACTCCCGGCAGCGCACGAGGCAACCGACAATCCCGACAACATCTTTTACCGAACGATCCGGACTGCTATGAAAAAACAACTTATATATCTATTGGCATCGGCGTGCCTGCTGGCCGCCGGATGCTCCACGGAAAACAAGACGGACGAGACGGGGTACGGCACCCTGTCCGTCAATTGCACGACCGACACGTCGATCGACACGGCTTCGGCCGAGGCTTCAGGCACGCCCGAAGCGCCCGAAGCCGGGGCTTTCTCGCTCACGGTAACAGGCGAAACGGGCACGCAGAAATGGGATACGCTCACCGAGTTCGAGCAGAGCCAAACCGTCTTCCGGATGGGCGCCTACACCGTCGCGATCGCCCACGGCGACCCCGATGCGGAAGGAGCCGGCAAACCTTACTATTATGCCGAACAAAAGATCGAAGTGCTGCCCCGGCGCACGGTAAATGCAGATCTGACCGCCACGGTGGCCAATTCGCAGGTGGTAATCCGCGCCACGGAGCAGTTCCTCGCCTATTTCCACGACGCCAGGTTCACCGTGACGACGGCCTCGGGCAATGAATTCGCCTTCACGCCCGGCAGCGACCCTGCCGACGAACCGGTGTTCGTCAGGGGCGGCACGCGGCTCACGGTGACCGGCACGGCACGCCGCCAAAGCCCGACGGGCACGGGGGAAGGCCCCGAAGTGACTTTCTCCGCCCAGACGCTCGACGCCACGACGCCGCGCACCTGCCACATCATCACCTACGATGCAAAAAACGCGGGCAGCGCCACGCTGACCATCACACTCGGCGACAGCTACACTGATACCCGGACGCTCGACTGCGAGGTCAACGAGGGAGCCATCGACGATACCGAAAAGAAATAAAAACAGGGAAAGATATGAAAACATTTACCAAATTTCTCACGATGTTAGCGGTTGCGGCACTCTTCGCAACCGGCTGTGTAAACGAAGAGCCCCCGTACAAGGAGGATCCGAACCCCGAGCCCGCCGGGATGACCGGCTATCTGTCGATCGGCAACCTCTCGATGACGGTCGTCTACGACGAAACCGAAATCCGTCCCGACGACACGTCGGATGAGACGCAGGCCGCACGCACCGCATCCGGGACGCGCGCCACGGCTCCCGACGTGGACAGCTTTATCGTGGAGATCCTCGACGACGCCGACGCGCAGGTACTCGAAATGACCTATGCCGAGCTGAAGGAGCAGCTCAAGACGCCGATGGAACTGAAGGTGGGCGCCTACCGCATGGAAGTCCGCTCGGAAGACACGATGCCCGGCGCGGACTGGGAACACCCCGTCTACGGTGCGACGAGCGACTTTACGATCACCAAGGCACAGACGACCTCGCCCGAAGAGGTGGTCTGCACCCTGCAGAACATCAAGGTCTCGGTGGAATATTCGCCCGAACTGGCCGACATGCTGGCCGACACCAGCAAGGCCACCGTATCGCTGGGCGACACCAGCCTGGATTTCCCCAAAACCGAAACCCGGGCGGCCTATTTCAAACCGCAGGCACTGGAAAACACCCTGGACTTCGCATTCGACGGCACCTTCGCCGACACCGGTGTCCCCGCTAAATTCAGCAAGCAGATCACCGGGGTCAAGGCCGGGCAGTGGCGCAAGGTTTCGGTCGTAATCGGCTACGCCGACAAGGGCAACATCCTCTTCTCGGTCAAAGTCGACAACAGCATCCTCCAGGACAACAAGTTCGTCGTCGACGGTACGGAAAACCTCGGGGAAGAGCTCCTCGAAGACCCCAACGCCCCGGCACTCACCTGGCCCGGGCACGACATGACGCAGCCCTTCACGCTGACCGACGCCATGTTCGACGCGGAGGGGAACTGCATCGAGCCGTTCGCATTCGACCTCTCCTCGCGCAACGGCATCGAATCGCTGCAAGTGACCGTCGGCTCCACCAACAGCCAGTTCCTGGCGTCGATGGCCGCCATCCAGTTGCCCGAAACATTCGACCTCTGCGCCCTCGACGCATCTTCGGTGGCAGGGATTATCCTCAAGGGCTTCGGCTACCCCGTAGGCAGCGAGCTCAAAGGACAGACGGCCAAGAGTTTCAACATCGCAGGGCAGATCAGGGCGCTCTATGAATTCGACGGTACGCACACCTTCGCCTTCACGATGACCGATGCAAAAGGCGTCTCGTCCGAAGCCGTACTGACGCTCGTAGTCGATAAAAGCTCGGGGCAGACGGGCCCCCGGATCACGTGGCGCGGCTACGACATCGACCAGCAATACGAAGTGCAGAAGGACATGGTGATCGACATCGACATCGAGGCCGACAAAGGCATCAAGTCGTTCTTCGTGACGATCGACTCCGAAACGCTGAGGCCGCTGCTGCCGGTGATCAACCTGCCGGAGAAATTCGACATCTGCGACATCCCCGACGAACTGGTCGAAGTCCTGCACGGCGAATTCGGGTTCCCGATCAACGAGCAGGTAAAGAACCGGACGTCGGTGACCTTCTCGATCACCAAATTCGTCGAGATACTGCTGGAAATCCCGGGCGAGCATAATTTCGTCCTCGACGTGACGGACAACGATAATGTACTGACGCACAAGACTGTCAAACTCATCGTCCACTAAAGCCGACCGATAATGAAACGATATATCTCATATTTTGCCGTACTGCTCGCGGTGCTCCTCGGCGCGGCCTGCTCGAAAGACGACGCAGCCCCGGGCACCGACGGGCGCACGGGCTTCATGGCGATGACGGTTTCGACCCGGCAGACGGCCGACACCGGCGAATACGACCCGTTGCAGCACCAGACCGTCTACATCTACAACGACGAGGGCGGCCTGCTGCGCAAATACACCTCGAAAGAGGCCTGTCCCGAACGGTTGGAACTGTTGGCCGGCACTTATCGCGTAGCGGTCGAAGCCGGAGAGGAAGCCCCCGCCGATTTCACGAAACGGTTATACAAGGGCGAGGAGACGTTCACCGTCAAACCCGGCGAAACCACAAACGTTGCGGTCGTCTGCCAAATCGTGAACACCGTCGTAGAGGTGAAATTCGACGATTCGATCCTCCAGAACCTCGCCCCCGGCTATTCCGTATGGATCGCCGGCGGGGAAAAGGTCGACGAGCAAGCCGCCGAAGCGGGCAGTGTCCCGGCGCTCAGGTTCACGACCGAGGGGACGGGTTACTACACCCTGCCCGCAGGCACGACGTCGCTGGCCTGGCTCTTCCGCGGAACGCATGTCGAGGGTAAGAACGTGGAAATGGAAGATTACATCACCAATGTCAAAGCCGGCGGCAAGTATACCCTCACGTTCAAATATTCGCCCGATCTGCCCGGTTATATCGACTGCGTGCTGATCAGCGTCGACCCCGGTACCGACGACAAGGACGACGAAATCATCTTCAGCCCCGATCCGGCCGTCATCAGCGAAGGGTTCGACATCGCCGAAATCCAGAAGTACCGATCCGGAGAGAAGAAATACCGGATCATGGCCTTCTCAGAACTGACCCGGTTCACGGTTTCGGTCGGCGACGAGAGCTACGACGCGCTCGGCGGCACGACCGAGGGTATCTCCCTCGAACCGGTCGACAAATACAACGTCCGGCTGACGCTCTCCGATGCGTTCTTCGCTTCGTGCCAGGCCGGCGACCAGGAGGTGACGTTCCGCATCGAGGACGCCAACGGCGGTTCCTCGGAGGTCGCTACGACCTACCGCCTGGAGGGACTGGTTCCCGTAACGGCGGACGACTACGACCTGTGGGCCAATACGGTCACGCTGCGCGTGGTTTCGTTCACGCCCGGCACCACCGTGCAATTCGGCCTGCGCAGCAGCGGCGGCGAGTGGCAGCCGATGGCAGGGACGCCGCAGGGCGACGATTTCATCACGGCGACCTATGCGCCCCAGTGGGAAGAGAAAACCACGGCGGACTGGAGCACTCCGGCCACGGTACTGCCCTATTCGCGTCTCAAAAAGGGCACCGGCATATCGGCAGGCAATACGTACGACTACAAAGCGACGGTCGGCTCGAAGGAACTCAGCGGCCGGTTCACGGCCGACGAGGGCGCTCCCATGACCGACGGAAGCCTGGAATCGTGGAGAAGCGCCCAGCAATTCCCGGGTTCCGGCACCAACTATACCTTCTGGGGCAGCGGCTACAACCCGTTCGCCAAGGAACTCTGTACCCGTGACGAGGCGATGCCGGGACGCGTCGGGACATACTGTGCCAAACTGTCCGCGACATATAATACGCTGGCCAAGGTTCCCGCACCGGGCAACCTATTCACGGGAGACTTCGCCATCCAGGTTCTCGGCGGGATGGGCGGCAACGTCTCTTTCGGCAAAAAGTTCGCTTACAACGCCCGCCCGAGAGCCGTCAGGTTCAAATACCACGCTACGATCGGGGAAGTCAACTACAATCTCCATGGCGGGAAAATTCCCGTCGGCGAAATGGACAAGGCCCGGATATTCGTCTGCATCGTGGACTGGACGGCCCAACAGAAAGTATTTGCCGGGACAAAAGCCCCGACGGGCACCTGGGATCCGGAGACACAAACCGAAGCGGCCAACGGCCCCATCATCGGGTATGCCTCCAAATTCATCGAAGAAACGACCCAGGGCGATGAAATGGTAGAAGTTATATTGCCGATAAACTATTACCAGGACACGGCCGCCGCTCCCGATGGGAAGTACAATATCGTCGTATCCTGTTCCACCAGTGCATACGGGGATTACATGGATGCCTGCACCACCAACGTGATGTACGTCGACGATTTCGAATGGGTATATTAACGATTAAACGCAAACGCACGACAATGCGCAAGATAACCACCAGTACGCTCCTGGCACTCCTGCTCCTGGCAGGCACGGCGCCGGAGAGCCGTGCACAACAGACGGACGCCACGGCGTCCCTCGCCCCGCAGGCCGACAGCACGAGCTGTATGCTGCACGAGGAGCATCCTCAGACCGTCAACGAAATGCGGCGCCAGCGCGGCCTGACCGACAAACACAACCTCTTCGTCCCGCGCGGGCAATGGATCTTCGGAGGGACGGCCTCCTACTCGACCCACTCGAACGACACGTACAGGTTCCTGGTCGTCGAGGGCATCGAATCGAAGGGCTACACGTTCAAGGTCAGCCCGATGATCGCCTATGCCTTCCGCGACAACATGGCACTCGGAGGCCGTTTCATCTATTCGCGCTCGCTGCTCAAGCTGGACAAGGCCGACCTCAACTTGGGCGGCGAGGACTCCGACCTGAACTTCGAGCTGAACGACTGCTACTCGCTGCAACAGAGCTATTCGGTGGCCATGATCTGGCGCCAGTACATCCCCCTGGGCCGCAACAAGCGTTTCGCGCTCTTCAACGAGATGCAGCTCTCGGGCGGCGGCACGCAGGCACGCTTTGCCAAGGACTCCCCGGTGAAGGGCACCTACCAGACGGGCTATACCTTCTCGCTGGGTATCTCGCCGGGTATCATCGCCTTCGCCACGAACAACATGGCCGTCGAGGTCAACGTCGGCGTGATGGGCATCAGTTACAGCCACACCAAACAGGTACACAACCAGGTGACGGTCGGCAAGCGCGACGCCAGCATGATGAACTTCAAAGTCAATATCTTCTCGATAGGGCTCGGCATGGCATTCTATCTCTAAACACGGCACGCACATGAAACGAATCATACTTTCCATTTTATCGGTATTCATCACGCTCGGCGCCGCAGCGGAGACGGGACAAGCCCTCCCCGCGGTGCAGCGGGCCGCTACGGCCGCAGTCGAAGAAACCCCCTCCGGCAACGAGGACACCGTGCCCCCGGAAACTTCGGACACCCCCGGAACGGGCACCGAAGCCACGGCGGAAACAACTTCGGGACTCGCCGCAGAAACGGACACCGCAGCCGCAGCGGGTACCCTTGGCGCCCCGGCGGCCTCCCCGGCGACGATGCCCGCAGCCATGCCGGCCGAAAAGCACAAGCGCCCCCAGGTGGAGCGTTTCCTGCCCACGCGCCGCCGCATCGACCGCGAGATCAACAAACTCAAATTCGCCTACAAGGGAGAAGTGATGATGGGTCTTACGGCCTCCTACGGTACGGTTTCGAGCGACGACACCGACCTCATGCTCATCTTCGACAACATCGATGCGGATGCCACGATCGCAACGGTAAAACCCTTCGTCGGTTATTTCTACCGCGATAACAACTGCATCGGCATCCGTTTCGGATACAGCCACATGGGCGGCACGCTCGACAACACCTACTTCGATGCGGGCGAGGGCAATGACCTCTCGGGGCAGCTCCCTTACGTCGATCTTTCGAGCGACGAATACTCATTCGGCATTTTCCACCGTTCTTATGCGGGGCTCGACCCCAAAGGACGCTTCGGACTCTTCGCCGAGTTCGAGCTAGCGCTCTCGACGGGACATTCGAGCTTCGCATACGACCCGGATCATAACGAAGGCGGCGCACCCAACCGCACCTACAACGACAAAACGCAGGTAAAGCTGGCGTTCAACCCGGGAGCTGCCGTATACATCTTCCCCAACGTCTGCGCGACGATTTCGTTCGGGCTGGGCGGCATACAGTATACGAGCATCACCCAGAAGGATGCCGACGGCAACAAGATCGGTTCACGCAAGGCTTCGAACATGCGTTTCCGGCTCAATATCGCGGCCATCAACTTCGGTATGACGATACATTTGTGGGACAAGAAAAAGCAGTAAACTATGAAATACCTACGCATACTCTTTTCGGCGGCGGCGCTCCTGCTGGCAGCGTCGTGCATCGAGAACGACCTACCGTACCCCACCATCGAGCTCAACATCCGCAGCATCGAGGGCGAGGGGTTCACCGTGGCCGGCATCAGCCTCGTGAACCGTACCGTGACGCTCATGCTGGACGAGAAGACCGATATCCGCAAGGTCACCATCGACAAGGCGGAATTCGACGTCGCCACGTCCAACCCGATGATGACCGACAAAGAGAAATTCATCAGCCAGATCAGGACTTCGCAGCCGCTGTGCGGGGAGTTCGACCTGCGGGCGCCGCTCTACGTCACGCTCTCGCTCTATCAGGACTACGAGTGGACGATCGTGGCCGAGCAGCCCATCGCGCGGTCATTCACCGTCGCCGGGCAGATCGGATCGACACTGATCGACACACAGGCGCGTACGGCCACGGCCTATGTCGCCGAAGGCACCGACCTGAAGGCCGTCACGGTCTCCAGCCTCAAACTGGGGCCTGCCGACATCACCACCTACTCGCCCACGGCCGAGGAACTTTCCGCCACGGGTTTCGAAACGGTACGTCTGGTCGACGTCACCTGCCACGGCCGCACGGAGCGTTGGATGCTCCATGTCCAGCCCACCAACGTGAAGATCGGTATCCGCGATATCGACCTCTGGAACAACACGGCCGTCGTAACCACGATGGTTACGCCCGAAGATTACGCCACCGCCGAAGTCCAGTACCGTCTGAAGGGTACCGCCGACTGGCAGACGACGCAGAAGGGCGCACAGGACGAAAGCGGTATCTTTACGAGCACGATCGCACCCGAATGGACAAGCCTCACCAACGATGCGGGCATCCCCGTAAAACGCCTCGTCACGACCAAGGGCTTCTACGCCGGACAGACCTATGAATTCCGGCTGCTCGTCGGCGGGGAGGAAACCGAAACCGCCGAATACACGGCACCCGCGGGCGACACGATTCCCGACGCGAACATGGAGAACCCGGGGCTGTCGTGCTTCACCTCGGACAATACCAATGCGGAGTTCTGGGCCAGCGGCAACAACTCGTTCGCCCGGTCGCTCTGCACGCAGGGCACCTACGCCGGAATGGGCGGCAGCTATTGCGCAAAACTGGCCGCGGCGGCACCGCCCATCGTCAGCATCGCAGCCGGCAACCTAATGTCCGGCATCTTCTACAAGGACGGCCTGACGACGGGCGTAGTGGAATTCGGACAGCCCTACAACTGGACGGCACGCCCTTCGGGCATGAAGGTGAAATACCACGCAACATTGGGCACGATCGACGCCAGCAAACATCCCGGGGCCCCGGTCGGCAAAGGCGATCCGGACAAGGCGCGTATCTTCGTGGCCATCGTAGACTGGAGCAGCCGCCACCGGGTCGCATCCGGGACGGGTGCCCCCACGGGCACCTGGGATCCGGCGGAAACCACCCAGACCGCAGAAGGGAAGCTCATCGCCTACGGGTCGCTGTTCATCGACAAGTCGACCGAAGGCGGGCAGATGGTAGAGGCTACCCTGCCGCTCAACTTCTACGACCCGGCTGCGGGACGCCCCACCGGCAAGTACAGCATCATCATCTCCTGCTCCACGAGTGCCTACGGCGATTACATGGTGGGCTGCACGACAAATGTAATGTACGTCGACGATTTCCAGTGGGTCTATTGACCCGGCGCCGGACAAGTCCGCCGGCAACTCAGAAGATATAAAGAGAAAAGGCTGAACCCAGGGGTTCAGCCTTTTTGCTGTAGATTCAGACTTTTCAATTCCTGCCGGAGTTATCTCCGAGCAATCCGGCAGTATTTGTCATAGCGTCCTATCACGTCGTTCACGTAGGCCAGCGTCTGCCGGCTGCCGGTGAAACGTCCGCACTTGACCGCCTCGCTCTCGTAATACTCGGGCTGCGCCTTGAGTTGCAGGTAGCGGGCCACGACCTCCCACGAATTGGGATCCTCGCCGTTGAGCCGTGCCAGGCGCCTCGCATCGTTCACATGGCCGATCCCGCTGTTGTACGAGGCCAGGATGATGCTCATCCGATCCTTCTCGGGAGTCCCCTCGGGGAAACGGAGCGTGTTCATAATCTTCGACATCAGCTTGTTGGCCAACCATATGTTGGTCTCGGGATTGGAGACCTGCTCGGTCGGGACGTCGAACTGGCGTGCCACCGAGGGCATGATCTGCATCAGCCCGCGGGCCCCGCTGCGCGAGGTGATGTCGGGCGTGAACCGCGATTCATGGTAGGCGATGGCGCTCATCAGGCGCCAGTCGTGGCCCTCTTTTTCGCTGATGTTGCGAATGACATTGTCATAAGCCGAGATCACATAGTCGCCCTCACCGAGCAGCGAATTGCCGAAATCGGCCGCATCGTCGTTCAGCAGCATGTCGTCCGTCACGGGTGTGCTGAACTGGGCGTTAAAGCCGTAAAAAGTCGTCAGGATTGTTAAGAACGCAAAAGTTAAAACTGTCTTTTTTAACATAAAATGTTGTTTTGCGGGCAGTTCATACCGCGCAGAACAATACGCTAATCATAGAAACCCCATGAGATACCGATTTTAAACATGCCCGGATTGAGCGGGTAACCCGCCGCGGAGAAATACTCCCCGTTTCCGAACAGTCCCTTGTTCACATGCTGATATTTGAGGAATATCCGCATTCTCTTCCACTTTCCCATGACGAAGGCGTCCATGTAGGGGTAATTGCCTACTTCGACGTCCCGTTGGTTGTAATAGGCCGACAGCGCAGGGTTGTAACTGGGCGCATAATAACGCGTGTTATAGCGTCCGTCCAAACCGATCTGAAGGCGTAATACGTTGCGCACGACCCAGAACTCGTAATAATACGAAAGGAACGCGCTCAAAAGCGGAACGGGTGCAACTTCTTGATTCGTACTCCACTGCAACAATACCCTGTTGTCCAAATGAAGTCCGCCTAAGCGGAAATCTTTGCGAGCGTACACACTCGTGAGGCTTACGTTGTCACTGCTTTGGGCGATCTGGCTCTCCTTGTCGTAAAAGATCTTGTTGCCGACGACGCCCTGCCATGCCCCCGCTTCAAACGCATAATCGGGGACTGAAAACTTCACCTCGAACCGAGTTTCATTCTCCTTATTCAAAGGAGTGGACCACACGTAGTGGTTCGAGAACAGATTCTCCTGCCAGTAGTTGGGCGAACGCCGATCCATCGTGAACCGGCCTTCGAGAATCAGGGGGTGTCCGCGGAGATATCCCGTCAGCGCCAGGTGGGCGCCGATGGTGAGGTCTCCGCCTCTGTATCCCGACGGGTAGAACTTGAGGTTCGCGTCCCAGTCGACATATTTCTTTATCTTTCCTCCGACGGAACCGTATGCGAAATAGCTGGTCTTGTTGACCTTCGTATACTTTCCCGTCTGGTAATCCCTCATTTCGAATTGCGAGTAGGTATGCATGTCGATACCGATGCCTGCATCAATCGTGCCTACCACGCCGTTACGATCCCAGGGCTGCGCCTGCACGAAGAAGCGGTTCGAAATCACCCGCTCGTAGATCGAGTCGCGCGTCTGGTCGGGGTTGATATACCAGTTCTGGTAGTAGTCCAGCGTATCGGGCACGAAATTGCCCTGTTCGTCCCGGTGCGCCCTTTCGTCGATATACCGCGCATATTTGTCCGAATAGACCTTGCTCCACGAACTGTACTGGAACGAATGGCCGATATAGACCGCCGACAGGTCGGCGAGCGAAAAGTCGTTCTCCGTCACGCGTTGCAACGGCAGGGCGTAGGACTGCGTGATGAAAAAGGCGTTGTTGCGGTAAGTGTTCTGCGCCTCGGCATCCGACAGCTTCATCGGCACGCCCGAAGGCATCTGGAACGTCGTATCGGCGATAGCCCATGTCCCGACCACGCCGCCGTTCTCCTGCTGTTCGATGTGGTTGTTGTAATAGGCCGCATGCACCGAATAGCGCTTGCCCGTATGGCTGAAGGCGACCGACAGGTTGTGGTTCTTCGTCCGTGACCAGACATATTGTCCGCGCGTTCCCCGTGCCTTGTAGTCGACGTTGAACCCGGTCGTGGGCGAAATATTCTGCGCGTGCATGATATTGAAGTTCTCCTCCCGGAAACGCTTCTGCCCCGACTCGAGGTACGTCATGCGGATGATGGGCTTCTTCGTATTGTAGAACGGAACGTTCTCCATGTCGTACGTATACGCATAGTAGGGACTCGCAAAACTGAAATCAAAGAACTGCGGCCGCCGGAAATAGTTCATCGGCAGCGATGTCTGCCCGAGGGCGCCCTGCGCGATGTCGCCCACCTCTTCGCGGAAGAAGGGGTAGTCGATCCGCCAGTCGGTCAGCGTCGTGTCGAGCGGGCTTATCTCCACGCGGTTGTAGTCGCGCTTGACGCTCCAGCGAAAATTGTTCAGGGCGCGGATCGAATCGCTGAAAAAATACGATTCGAGCGGCTTGCGGATCCGGCGTTCCTTCTTGGTCGTATCCTGCGGCTGGCCGTCCTGGCCCTCCTCTCCCTCCTCGCCGGTCTGCTCGTAAGGGTTTGTACCGTAAAGGTTCCCCGTCTCCCCGCGCTGCTGGGCACGCTGCAGCGTCCTGGCGTTGAAACCCTGCGAACGGACGATGCCGGGCGCTGTAAGGAACAGACCGAGCAAAGCTGCCAGCAATATTCTATTCGTCAACCTCGACATGGAACGCTAATCCGGGGCAAAATTAATAAAAATTCTTAAAATACACAACTATCCGGCTTGTCCACAGCCTTTTGCCTTCATCGACAACCAGCGTACGACCGAGGTTGCGATGTAGAGGACGATCACGACCGGCACGGCACGAACACCCAGCACGGCCAGCAGGAGCGCCGCCGATACAATAAAAACATAACGCACCCCGTTGCCTTTCCAGGCGAAGTGCTGGAATTTGAAGGCGAACATCCGCACGGGCGAAACGAGCAGCCACGACATCACGGGAATGAGCAGCAGCAACCAGTAACCCAAGTCGAAACCCGTCTTCACCTTAATCCACCCCAAAGATATGAAAAACAGCGCATTGGCAGGAGTAGGAAGGCCGCAGAACTCGGTATGCTGCGTCTCGTCGATATTGAATTTCGCCAGCCGCAGCGCCGAGAAGGCCGCCACCGCGAAACAAAGTGCACTGCCGCCGTAGCGCAGCCATGCTTCGGCATCCGCAGGCAGGGAATTGTTCCACAAGACGAAAAGCACGGCCGACGGGGCGAAGCCGAACGAGACCATGTCGGACAACGAGTCCAGTTGTACGCCGATGGCGGAAGGGCATTTGAGCAGCCGGGCCACGAAACCGTCGGAATAGTCGAAAACACCGGCGGCGATCGTGAGCCAGAAAGCCAGCGCCAGATCGCCGTAAACCAGTGCCGAAACCACCGCGAACGAGCCGCAAAGCAGGCTCGCAAGGGTCAGCAGGTTGGGTATGGTGAACAGTCTTATCTTCATCGGGAGTACAAAAATATTATTCCTGCAATAGGCGGCAAAGTTACAAAATATTTTTATCTTTGTCTCACTTAATTCCATATTATAACTTATGGCAAGCAATAAATATTGTGTCATCATGGCCGGCGGCATCGGATCGCGTTTCTGGCCCAAGAGCCGGCAGTCGATGCCAAAACAGTTCCTCGACATCCTCGGAACCGGGAAATCGTTTATCCGCCACACCTACGAGCGCTTTGCAAAAATCGTCCCCGCCGGGAATTTCCTCGTCGTGACGAACCACAAATACAAGGATCTGGTATTGCAGCACATCCCCGAAATCGGGGAGAAACAGGTGCTCTGCGAGCCGATCGGCCGCAATACGGCCCCCTGCATCGCCTATGCGGCCTATACGCTGCTCAGGGAGAACCCCGACGCCGAGATGATCGTCACGCCGTCGGATCACCTGATCCTCAACGAGGACGATTTCCGCACGATCATCGGCGAGTGCCTCGAATTCGCCGACCGGCACGACGCACTGCTGACCGTGGGCATCAAACCCACACGCCCCGATACGGGTTACGGCTACATCCAGGTTTCGGACGACCACACCATCAGCAAAGTCAAGTGCTTCACCGAAAAGCCCGATCTCGAGCTGGCGCAGACCTTCCTCCAGACCGGCGAGTTCTACTGGAATTCGGGTATCTTCATCTGGAAGGTGCAGGCCATCGTCGAGGCCTTCCGCAAATACCTGCCCGAGCACCATGCCATGTTCAGCGGCGTGATGAAGGCGCTGGGCACCGATGCCGAGAAGACCACCGTGGAGATCGTCTTCTCGGAGTGCCGCGCCATCTCGATCGACTACGGCATCATGGAAAAGGCCGACAACGTCTATGTCCGCTGCGGCGACTTCGGGTGGAGCGACGTCGGCACATGGGGCTCGGTCTACCAGCACGCCCGCAAAGACCGCTACGCCAACGCCGTCCCCGAAGAGGGGTGCTATGTCTACGACACGCGCAGCAGCATCGTCTCGCTGCCCAAGGGCAAGGTAGCGGTCATCAGCGGCCTGAAGGAATACATCGTCGTGGACACCGACGACGTATTGATGATATGCCCCCGCGCCGAAGAACAGAACATCAAGAAATTCATCGACGAAGTAAAGTTCCACAACGGGGACAAACATATCTGACACCTATGAAACGCATGCCGTTCCATACCACAGCCTTGCTGCGACGATTCGCTGCGGGCTTTTTTTTAGTGGCGGGGATGCTCTCGTGCTCCGCGCCGCAGGCCACCTTCACCAACCCGCTGCGCGACGGCGCCGACCCGTGGATCACCAAATACGACGGGCGCTATTACACCTGCTTCAAATCAGGACGCGGCATCGCCGTGACCGAATCGGACGACATGACGCGTTTCGAACGCGAGCGTGTTGTCTGGCAGCCCGCCGACAGCGGGGCGTGGAACAGCTTCAACATCTGGGCACCCGAGCTGCACCGCCTCCGCGGCAAATGGTACATCTACTACGCCGCGGCACCCGTCCCCGGCAGCCCCTTCACGGGGCAGCGCACAGGCGTGCTGGAGTGCGACACGCCGCTGGGCGACTACCGCGACCGCGGCATGCTCTACACCGGCGACAACCCCGACGGCAAGACGGACAACATCTGGGCCATCGACATGACGATCTTCGAACACCGGGGAGAGCTCTATGCCGTATGGTCCGGCTGGGAGCGCCAGCGCGATACCGACGCCACCGACCAGCTGCTCTACATCGCCCGCATGGAATCGCCGACCCGGATCGGGCCGCGCATCCTGCTCTCACGACCCGACCAGCCGTGGGAACAGGGCGACCACATCGCCCTGCAGGAAGGCCCGTCAGCACTGCGGCACGGCGACGACCTCTTCATCGTCTACTCCACGCGCGGCTCGTGGTCGCGCCACTACAAGCTCGGGCAGCTGCGCCTGCGCACCCCCGACAGCGACCCGCTGAATCCCGCATCATGGATCAAGAGCGGCCCCATCTTCACCGGCAACGACCGCATACACGGCGTCGGCCACGCCAGTTTCACCACCTCGCCTGACGGGAACGAATACTGGATCTATTACCACTCGAAAAAAGATACGGTACACAACTGGGGGCGCGACGTACGCCTGCAACGCTTCGACTTCGACGCCACGGGCAACCCCCGCTTCGGAGAGCCCGCAGAGCCGGGGCCCTACCCCATGCCCTCGGGGACACCCAAACACGCGAACTGATATGTCCGAACTATACGATATTTTCCGGGAACACCCGCACATCTCCACCGACACGCGCGACATCGGGGCTGATTCCATCTTTTTCGCCCTGCGCGGCGCGACGTTCGACGGCAACCGCTTCGCGGCGGAGGCGCTGGACAAAGGCGCGGCCTATGCCGTCGTGGACGACCCGGCAGCCGTCACCGACGAGCGTATGGTGCTGGTCGGCGACACGCTCGGGGCGTTGCAGGAGCTGGCACGCGAACACCGCCGCCGGCTGGCGATCCCGATACTCGCCATATCGGGCAGCAACGGCAAGACCACGACCAAGGAACTGGTGAACCGCGTGCTGGCCGAACGCTTCGAGGTCTACGCCACGCGCGGCAACCTCAACAACCACATCGGCGTGCCGCTCACGCTGCTCGCCATGACCCGCGACACGCAGTTCGGCGTGGTCGAAATGGGAGCCAGCGCCTGCGGCGAAATCGCCCTGCTGGCCTCGATCGCCGAGCCCAACTACGGCATCCTGACCAACATCGGCCGTGCACACCTCGCAGGCTTCGGCGGCCCGGAGGGGGTGCGCCGCGGCAAGGGCGAACTGTTCGACTACCTGGCCGCGAACGGCGGCCGCGCCTTCGTCCCCCGCGAGGACGAGACGCTGACGAACATGGCCGCCGAACGCGACGGGCTGGCCGTGGAATATTACAGCGTCACACTGGCCGAGGGCCTCGAAAACCACCTCGAAGGGCATTACAACCGGTTCAACATCGCCGCAGCCGTGGCCGTCGGACGTTATTTCGACGTCGCCGACGAGCGTATCCGCCATGCTGTCGGCAGCTATGTCCCCGACAACAACCGCTCGCAGCGCACCGAGACGGGGCGCAACACGCTCATCGTGGACTGTTACAACGCCAACCCCTCGAGTATGCGGGCATCGGTCGCGAATTTCCTCGCCGAGCCGCCCGGCGCGCGTACCCGCCGCCTGCTGATCCTGGGCGACATGCTCGAACTGGGCGCCTGGTCCGAGCAGGAACACGCCGCTGTCATCCGCCTCGCAGCGCAGGCTCCGCAGACAGAAGTGATGCTCGTCGGCACGGAATTCGCCAGGGCCCATGCCGGCATGGAACCGCAACCCGCCCGGATCACGCTCTTCGCCGACCGGGAACACCTCATCGCAGCGCTCCGCGCACACCCCGTGGACAACGCGCTGGTGCTTATCAAGGGTTCGCGCGGCATCGGACTGGAAAAGGCGGTCGGGGAGCTGTAACCCCGCCGCCACGACCCGCCGGACACAGGCCCGGCACCGACCCGGTACCGGCACGATACGCAGGAACAAAACGCCGGCAAACAGACCGGAGCGACACGCCGCACAGGCAAAAAAACACCGACTGAGAACAACCTGAAACCCATAAGCCATGAAACACCTGCTGACAGCCATCCTCCTGCTGGCCTTCGCGCATACCGCCGCCGGCGAAAGGAACGTCTCGCTCGAACGCGATTTCGGAACGCTTTACGGCACGCTGCTCACCCCCGATGCAGGTACGGAAACCGTGGCTGTCATCATCGCCGGTTCGGGGCCCACTCCGCGCAACGGCAATGTAAACAGCTATCTCTACCTGGCGCAGGCGCTCGAAAAGGCAGGCATCGCCTCGCTGCGCTACGACAAACGCGGCATCGGTGCGAGCCGGTTCACGGAGCCGGAAAAAATGGCCGACGCCGTACTGGGGGATTTCATCGGCGACGCCGCGGCATGGGCCGACTACCTTACCGGCGAGGGCTTCCGCCGTGTCATACTGATCGGCCACAGCGAAGGGGCGCTGATCGCCTTCTGCGCGGCGCAACAGACCCCGAAGGTCGCTGCCGTCATCTCGGTGGCCGGCGCCGGCTACCCGCTCGACGAGATACTCCAGCTGCAATTGGCCTCACAACTCCTGCCCGACAACATGGATCTGCTCTTGCAGGCCAACGCGATCACCGCCTCCCTGAAACGGGGCGAACGGGTCGAATCCTGCCCGCCGCAGCTCGAAGCGCTGTTCCACCCTTCGGTACAGACGTTCTGGATCTCCAGCCTGCGCTACGACCCGCGCGAGGAGATCCGCAAGGTGCGGGTTCCGATCCTCGTCGTGGGCGGGGACAACGACCTGCAGGTGCCGCCCGGCAATGCCGAGGCGCTGGCGAAGGCACAGCCCCGGGCCCGGAAGGCAATCATCGCAGGGATGACCCACCCGCTCAAAAAATGCACGGGACGCACGCGCATCGACCAGATGGGAGCCTACGGCGACAGCACGCTGCCGATCGACCCCGACCTCGTGGCCGTCGTTACGGAATTCATCCGGGGTCTCTGAATTTTCCCTGCCGGAAAGACAAAACCGGATTATTTTTTTAATTTTGTATAAACCGATTCCGAACCAAACGACATACCGAACCATGAAACTCCTGATCAGCATCGAATACCGTACCCGCTGGGGCGAACAGCTCGTCATGCGGATCGGCAAACGGCGCATTGCGCTGCAATACGCCGACGGAGGCATCTGGACAGGCGCCATCGACCGCTATACCCAGAGGGATGATACCGAATACCGCTATGAAATCGAACGCGACGGCACATGCATCCGCAGCGAATGGCGGCCGCACACGCTGCGGCTCCCGTCCCGGGAGGGGGTGCGCACGCTGCGCATCCGCGACCGCTGGCAGGAGATGCCCTCCGACACGCCGTTCTACTCCTCGGCATTCACCCGGGGCATCTTCGGCCGCGGGAAAACCGGCAGTCCGAAGAAGGCTACGGGCAACATCACGCTGCGCGTCGTGCTGCCCACCCTGCGGCCGGACGAAACGCTCGCCGTCGCCGGCAGCGGCCGTGAGCTGGGCGACTGGAAACGGATCGTCCCGATGGACGACTGCCGCTTCCCGGAATGGGAACTCACGCTGCATACCGCCCACCGGTTCGAATACAAATTCCTGATCGCCGACCGCAAGACCCTCACCCCCATCCTGTGGGAGGAGGGTGCCAACCGCACCTGGGGCGAGCTGCCCGGCGCCGGCGAACACGCCCTCGACGCCGCGGCATACCCGCGTTTCCCCGAGCGCAGGTGGCGGGGCGCCGGGACGGCGATCCCGGTCTTCTCGCTCCGCACGGAAGAGGATTTCGGCGTCGGCGAGTTCTACGACCTGAAACGGCTCATCGACTGGGCGGCCGCCACCGGGCAGCGCGTCATCCAGGTACTGCCGATCAACGACACCACCATGACCGGCACCTGGGAAGACTCCTACCCCTACAACGCCAATTCGACCTTCGCCCTGCACCCGCAGTTCATCCGGCTGCCCGCCGCGGGCGTCGTGGAGGACGACGAGTACCGCACCCTGCGCAGCGAACTGAACGCCCTCCCCGAAATAGACTACGAGCGGGTCAACCGGCACAAACTGCGGCTGCTCCGCCGGGCGTTCGAACGCCACGGCGCCCGCACCGCGGCACGCCGCGACTACAAGGACTTCATCGCCGCCAACGAACACTGGCTCATTCCTTATGCCGCCTTCTGCACGCTGCGCGACCAAACGGGTACGCCCGACTTCACCCGCTGGGGTGGCTTCGCCCGCTATGACCGCAAAGCCATCGACGCCTACTGCCGCAGCCACAGCCGCGACATCGCATTCCACTGCTATGTCCAATACCACCTGCATACGCAGCTGTCCGAGGTCTGCGCCTACGCCCGCGACCACGGCATCGTCCTCAAGGGCGACCTGCCCATCGGCATCAGCCGCACGAGCGTCGACGCATGGCTCTACCCGCACCTGTTCCACATGGACTCGCAGGCCGGGGCCCCGCCCGACGCATTCTCGGCCGTCGGGCAGAACTGGGGATTCCCGACTTACAACTGGGAACGCATGGCACGCGACGGCTACGCCTGGTGGCGGGCACGCATGGCCAAGATGGCCGAATACTTCGACGCCTTCCGCATCGACCACATCCTCGGGTTCTTCCGCATCTGGGAGATTCCCACGCATGCCGTACACGGGTTGCTGGGCTATTTCAACCCCGCCCTGCCCTATTCCGCAGATGAACTGCGCGGCATGGGCTTCGACACGCAGGGCGGACGCTACACCACTCCGGCGCCCGACGAGCACACGCTCGGGGAACTGTTCGGCGACCTGGCCGGCGAAGTCCGCGCCACCTGCATGAAGGAGGGGCGGTTACTGCCCGCCTACGCCACACAGCGCAAGGTCGCAGCCCGCTTCCCGGGCGACGACGAACACCAGACCCGGCTGCGGGAAGGGCTTATGGCATTGCTCGACGACGTGCTCTTCATCGAAGACCCGCGCCGCAAGGGCTATTTCCACCCCCGCATCGCCCCCCACTCGACACATGCCTACCGCCGGCTCGACGGAGAGCGCCGCGCGACCTTCGACCGGCTCTATACCGACTTCTTCTACCACCGGCACAACCGTTTCTGGCAGGAATCCGCCCTGCGCAAGCTCCCGGTACTCCTCTCGGCGACCGAGATGCTGACCTGCGGCGAAGACCTGGGGATGATCCCCGACAGCGTCCCCGAAACGATGCACGAACTGCAAATCCTCTCGCTCGAAATCCAGCGCATGCCCAAGACGCCGGGGGAACTCTTCGCCGACCCGGCGCACTACCCCTATTTCTCGGTCTGCACCACTTCGACGCACGACATGAACCCGCTGCGGGCATGGTGGGAGGAAGACCGCGAACTCACGGCGCGCTTCTACCACGAAGCACTCGGCATCGGGGGCGACGTTCCCTATTTCTGCGAGCCGTGGATATGCCGGCGCATCCTCGACATGCACCTCAACTCCCCGGCGATGCTTACCATCCTGCCGTTGCAGGACTGGCTTTCGACCGACGGGGAGCTGCGCTACCCCGACCCGGCCAAGGAACGCATCAACGTCCCGTCCATCCCCCGCTACCACTGGCGCTACCGGATGCACCTCCCGCTCGAGGAGTTGCTCCGCAAGGAGACCTTCAACGAATCGCTGCACGACATGATCGCCTGCAGCGGGCGCCGCTGACGGGCGTACTGCCGCACAGCCGCTCCCGGCTACAAAAAAGGGGTACCCCGGATTCTCGGGGTACCCCTTTTTATCATGCCGCCGCGACGAAGGCTCAGCCATTCCCCTCCAACCACTTTAGGAAGTCGTCGACCCGCGACCGGCTCACCACCATCTCGAACTCCGGACGCGGTCGTGCCGTGATCTTCAGCCGGTTGCCCAGGTATTTCACGATGCTGACGATCGCCGGCATGGCGATCATACAGCCGCGCGATATGCGGAAAAACCGACCGGGATCCAGTTCGTCCGAAAGGACGTCGAGCGACTGATCCACAACATAGCGGTTGTTGTCGCTCGTGACAAGGTAGGTGTTTTTCTCTTCCGAGTAGAAATAGGCGATGTCGGTGGTTTGTACCGGAACGATCCGGTCGTTGAAACGCACGACATAGCGCTGTTTGTATTCGCGCGGGCTGCGGATTGCGTTCAGCAATACGTCGGGGTCGATACCCCCGCTCCGCACCCGGCAACGCTCCACGGCACGCCGCAGCGCCGCGGGGTCGATCGGTTTGAGCAGGTAGTCGATGCTGTTGACCTCGAACGCCCGCACGGCGTAATTGTCGTATGCGGTGGTCATGATGACCCGCGCCGTCACGTCCGCCTGGCGGAATATCTCGAAGCAATCCCCGTCGGAGAGCTCCACGTCCATGAAAATCACATCGGCACTGTTCCCCGGCGTGCGCAGCCAGAGCACCGTCTCCCTGACCGAGCCGGTCGTCCCGACGATCCGTACGTCGGGAAAATGCTGGGTCAGCGCTCGCGCCAGGTTTGCCTGGGCCATCATTTCGTCTTCTACGATCAGTACGTTCATATTACAGCAACGGTAAGGTGACACAATATTCGGTATCGGTACGGCGTATCCCGATCGGGATGCCCGACAGGTCGAGGTACTGCTGGCGGATGTAGTTCAGCCCCACACGGGTCGAGGTAGTGCCGGATACCTTCAGCTGAAGGTTGTTCGACACCGTCACGGCTCCGGCCCCGGCGACGATGCGGATCACCAGCGGCCGGTCGGCCCCCACGGAGTTATGCTTGATGGCGTTTTCGATCAGCAGCTGCACCGAGCAGGGCAGGACATGGCGGTTCATGGCCTCGTCCGGAATGTCGGTCTCCACGCGAAACCCCTCGGGGAAACGCACCTGCAACAAGTCGACGTACATCCCCACGAAAGCCATCTCCTCGCGCAGGCGCACGAGCGTCTCCTCCTCGTTCTGGAGCATGTAACGGTAGATGCCCGCCAGTTTATGGATGTAGGCGCTGGCCTGCTCCGTGCGCTGCTCGCAGACCAGGCAGTCGAGGATATTGAGCGAGTTGAACAGGAAATGGGGGTTGACCTGCTGTTTGAGTTTCATGTAACGGAACTGCGCCTGGTGCGCCTTACCGCGCTCGGCACGCAGCACGGCACGCGCGACCAGGGCGTAATCGACCATAAATACGACCGAATAGAGGGTTACCTCGACCAGCAGGGTGACGATCCACAGTTGCAGGAACTCCCGTGCGGAGAACGAGCGGTCGAAGGCGAACGGCAGGTGCAGCCCCGTAATGAGCGCCACGCAGGCCGACGTGAACAGCACGAACAGGAGGAACGCCGCGATTTCGGCGATCAGACCGTGCCGGGTTTCACGCCTGCGCGTATACCGGACATAGATAATATTGACACACAGCAGGATAATCAGTGCCGCGGAATTCGAAGCCAGCAAGTCGGCCATGTGGTAAAGGCGGTCTGTGGAGAAGGAAGGCGATGAGAAGAGCTCGACATAGGCCAGCCTCAGCACGAAAATCACCCCCACGGCCAGCAGCAGCAACCCGATGCGGGGCGTCCAGGCCGAGGAGCGGCTCGCCGTGTCGTCGCCGCGGCGGAACAACTTGGTGAACCAGACGATGCTCCAGCCCAGAATCTCGGTGGTGATGAAGGTCGAGACGGCATGCACCACAGGCGGGGCGTGCAATAACAGCTCGATCAACTGCGCACCGCCCGTACCCAGCAGGTAGCCGATCACGTTGACGACGATCACGCTGGCAGCAGTGAACTCCACGTTCAGGCCGCGTTTGAGGCAGATCAGCACGATCAGCACGATCGTCAGCAGCGTCAGCACCAACTCGTCGTTGATCCCCGCCAGATGGCATGAAAGGGCGACCACGGCATGGAGCACGGCGAACAGGTGGATAATTCCGGACACTTTGAGCGATCGCATATAGGCTGACTGAGGCTGTATTAAGTATATACGGGTTTCGTTTATTTATGAATAAAGGTAGTGTTTTTCCGCGTAAATTCCAAATCGTCCCCCTCGGGCTACCGTTCGTCGTAAAAATCCGCCCGTTCATCCGGCTGATCCCTCCGTTCGTCGCCCGGCGGTTCGCCATCCGGATTTTTTTATTAAAATTTGTATAACCTGAAAACCAACCGAAAAACCGAAATGACCAAACCTAAACTCTCATTTTGGCAGATTTGGAACCTCAGCTTCGGCTTCCTCGGCGTGCAGATCGGATATTCGCTCCAGAATTCCAACACGTCGAGCATCTTCGAATCGCTGGGGGCAGATGTCAGCCACCTGAGCTACTTCTGGCTGGCGGCACCGCTGGCCGGCATGATCGTCCAGCCCATCGTGGGGCTCTTTTCCGACGGCACCTGGACGCGCTGGGGCCGCCGCATCCCCTACATCCTGGGCGGGTCGCTGATCTCGGCGCTGGCGCTGGTGCTCATGCCCAACTGCCCCAAACTGCTCGCCTTCGCCCCGCTCGCCATGGGGGCTTTCATCCTGCTGTTCATGGATCTGTCGTTCAACGTCACGATGCAGCCTTTCCGGGCGCTGGTGGCCGACATGCTCGACGATTCGCAAAAGACGCAGGGCTACGTGGTACAAACCTTCCTGATAAACCTCGGTGCGGTCGTCGGCGCTATCCTGCCGCTCGTCATGACATGGCTCGGCGTGTCGGACGAGGCCGCTCCGGGGCATGTTTCGCCGCACATCGCCTACTCCTACTACGCCGGGGGCGCGATCCTGCTGCTCACGGTGCTCGTCACCTCGTTCAAGACGCGGGAATACCCGCCCGCGGAGTTCGCCCGCTACAACAACCTCTCCGGGGAGGATGCCAAGCCGATGAGCTTCGCCGGCCTCATGCGCAACGTCCCCGGCGTGATGGTGCGGCTGGGCGTCACGCAGTTCTTCTCGTGGGCGGCGCTCTTCCTGATGTGGACTTACCTCAAACCTGCCATCACGGGTGTGGTCACCGACCATGCCACGGGCGAAGTACTCTCGGCCGGTGCCACGCAGACCTGGGTCGGCGTGCTCAACGGCACCTACCCCATCCCCGCCTGCATCGCCGCATTGTTTCTCGCACGCGTCGCCGCGCGCTACGGCAACAAGCCCGTCTATGCCGTCTGCCTGCTCGCCGGGGCGCTGGGCTTCGCGGGGTTGTGCCTGCTGCACGACCAGTACGCGCTGATGCTCCCGATGGTGGGGATCGGCATCGCCTGGGCGGGCATCCTCGCCATGCCCTACGCCATCCTGTCGCGCGCGGTCGAGCCACGCCGCATGGGCGTATACATGGGTATCTTCAATTTCACGATCACCGTCCCCCAGATCGTCATCGGACTGACCGGCGGTGCCATCGTCAAGTACTGCTTCGCCTCCGATGCGGCCGACATGCTGGCGCTCGCCGGGGTATTCATGCTGCTGGCCGCCGTGTCGGTCTTCCTGGTCAAAGAACACAAGGCCCAATGACCTACAATCCATAAAATCAACTTATAAACTAACCAAAATTCTTATGAAACGATTTTTAACTATGTGTGCGGGTATCTTGCTCATATGTCAATTTACCCCCCCCCTCACGCTGGCGCAAAACGCTGGTTATGAGGTAAAAGGCGTAGTTGTCGACAAGTCCGGGATGCCGATCCTGGGCGCTACCGTCGTCGAAAAGGGCACGACCAACGGTGTCTCGACGGGCATCGACGGCGACTATGCCATCCGCGCCGCCGGCCCCGAGTCGGTCATCGAGGTCAGCTATGTCGGTTACAAGACCGTCAGCCTGGTGGCCAGTTCGTCGCTGCTGGCGCACCTCACGCTCGAAGAGGATGCCATGGGTATCGACGACGTGGTGGTGATCGGCTACGGTACGGTCAAGAAGAACGACATGACCGGTTCGGTCGTGGCGATCAAGGCCGAAGAGTTCAACCGCGGCGCCGTGGTCTCCACACAGGACATGCTCAAGGGTAAGGTTCCGGGCGTGCATATCATCCCCGGCGACGGAGGCCCCGGATCGAGCGCCACCATCCGCGTGCGCGGTGCGGCTTCGCTCAACGCCTCGAACGACCCGCTGATCGTGATCGACGGGGTGCCCATCGCAGTCGACGGCGGCAAGGGTATGGCCAACCCGCTGGAGACGATCAACCCCAACGACATCGAATCCTTCACCGTGCTCAAGGACGCTTCGGCGGCGGCCATCTACGGTTCGCGCGCCTCGAACGGCGTCATCCTCGTCACCACCAAGAAGGGGCGCGGCAACACGCCCCGCGTATCGTACAGCGGCAGCGTGAGCGTCCAGACCAACTCCGACGAGCTGCCCGTGATGTCGCCCGGCGAGTTCCGCACCTACATCGACCAGGTATACCCCGCAGGTACGACCACGGGCGACAAGGTGCAGTCGATGCTCGGCGACAAGAACACCAACTGGCAGGATCTGGTCTTCCGCACCGCCATTTCGCATGACCACAACGTCAGCCTGATCGGCAACATCAACGACCGCATGCCCTACCGCGCATCGGTGGGCTACACCAACCAGCAGGGTACGCTCGAAACATCGAAATACGAACGCGGGACGCTCGACCTGAGCCTCTCGCCCAACTTCTTCGACAAGCACCTCACGGTCAACCTCAACGCCAAGGGCGTCATCACGTCGCAGCGCTACGCCTCGGGCGGCGTGGTGGGTTCGGCGGCCTTCTTCAACCCCACGATCGACCCCTATTTCCGCAACGACGACGGTTCGGTCGACTACACGACCACCAACGGATACTGGAACTACGGATCGGGCCGCGGCGAGGACTTCACGCCCAACACCCTGCTGGGCGCAGGCCCGCTCTCGCAGCTCTACGACCGCGACAATACGGCGCGTGCCAAGCGTTTCATCGGCAACGCCCAGATCGACTATAAGGTTCACGGCTTCGAGGCGCTGCGCTTCAACCTCAACCTCGGCCTCGACGTATCGAGCGCCAAGACCTACGACGGCGTGAACCCCGGCTCGTTCCAGGCATACACCGACACCGAGGCCCGCGGCTGGGGACAGTATTCGTGGACGACGAACTTCCGCCGCAACCAGCTGCTCGAATTCTACGCCAACTTCAATAAGGAGTGGGGCATCCACCACCTCGACGTGATGGCCGGTTATTCGTGGCAGCATTTCTACAGCTCCGACCACTCGGTATCCTATTTCAACGAGACGCACGAGCAGAAGGGCGAGGATTCGCGCTACCCGTTCAACCGCCAGGAGAATTACCTGCTCTCGTTCTACGGACGCCTGAACTATTCGATCGCCTCGAAATACCTTTTCACCTTCACGCTGCGTGACGACGCCTCATCGCGTTTCTCGAAGGATACCCGCTGGGGCCTCTTCCCTTCGGGCGCCTTTGCGTGGAACATCGCCGAGGAGAATTTCCTGAAGGATTCGCGTGCCGTCTCGGCCCTCAAGCTGCGCGTGGGCGCGGGGCAGACCGGGCAGCAGGAGATCTTTTCGAACTACCCCTATCTGGCGCGTTACTACATGTCGACCGACGTCTATAAGACCTATTACATGGGCAGCGCCGGCCACATGTTCTACCTCACGCCGGGCGCCTACGACCCCAACATCAAATGGGAGACCACGACGACCTACAACGTCGGCCTCGACTTCGGATTCCTCGGCGGCCGCATCAACGGCAGCGTCGACTGGTACCTGCGCCAGACGGACGACCTGCTGAACAACGTCATCACCCCCATGGGCTCGAACTTCGGCAACACGGTGCTCACCAACATCGGCTCGATGGAGAACAAGGGCGTGGAGTTCAACCTGAATTTCATCCCCGTGCAGACCAAGGACTGGAACCTCACGGTCGGCTTCAACGGTACGTTCCAGCACACCGAGTTCACCAAGCTCAACAACACCGACGACCCCGACTACGCCATCCAGGTGAGCAGCATCACCAAGGGTACGGGCAACCTGCTCCAGCGCCACATGGTGGGTTATGCACCCTACACCTACTACTGCTTCCAGCAGGTTTACGACCAGGACGGCAAGCCGATCCAGAACGCATTGGTGGATCGCAACAAGAACGGCCAGATCGACCAGGGCGACCGTTACATGACCGACAAGAGCCCCAACCCCGACTTCTTCTACGGCATCAGCCTCAAGCTGAGCTACAAGAACTGGGACTTCGGCTTCAACGGCCACGGTTCGGCGGGCAACTGGGTCTTCAACGACTTCGCCTCGGCCAACTCGACGTCCAACATCGACATCAACGCCGGCAACCTGCCCAACTTCGCACGGCTGGTCAAGAAGACCGGCTTTACGAAGGCCAACAGCGGCGAGCAGTGGTATTCGGACATGTTCCTCGAAAACGCTTCGTTCTTCCGCATGGACGACATCAACCTCGGGTACACGTTCAACAAGATTGGCAACTGGAAGGGCTCGATGCGCGTCGCCTTCGGCGTGCAGAACGTATTCGTCATCACCGATTACAGCGGCGTAGACCCCGAAATACCGGGCGTCAACGGCATCGACGGCTCGATCTGGCCGCGCCCGCGCACCTATTCGCTGCGTCTGAATGTAAACTTCTAAAAACGAACGAACCATGAAAATCGACATAAAACATTTCGCCTTGGCGGCGGCAGGCGCAACGATGCTGCTCACTTCGTGCATCGGGGATCTCGACACCCTGCCCCTCAACCCGTCCGACTCGACCTCGGAGACCGTCTACGGGAAAGACGAGAACGGCTACCTGGCCGGGCTCACCAAACTCTATTTCAATTTCGTCTCGAACGACACCACCGACCTGCAGATCAGCGACGGCGGCGCCTCGGAGCTCATCCGCGCATTCTGGACGATCCAGGAGGTTACGGCCGACGCCTGCAAATGCGCCTGGGAGAACGACGTCTGGGTTCGCGCCATGAATACCGACACGTGGTCCGACGCCGACAACGACGCGACCTACGCCGTCTACGTACGTACGTTGCAGGGCATCGCCTACGTGAACGAGTACCTGCGCCAGACCGCCTCGGACAAACTCTCCGACCGCGGCGTGAGCAGCGAACTGGCCGCCAGGATCCAGAGCTTCCGTGCCGAGGCCCGTTTCCTGCGCGCCTATTTCTACTGGATCGCCCTCGACGTGTTCGGCGACGTGCCGTTTACGACCGAGACCTCGCCCTTCGGCGGCGGTGTGAACCCCAAACAGGCCTCGCGCAAGGATGTCTTTGACTACTGCATCTCGGAGCTGACCGACCTGGCTTCGGACGAAAGCGCGATGCCTGCCGCACGCTCGAACTACCCGCGTGCCGACAAGGGTGCGGTCAACGGCCTGCTGGCCCGCATGTACCTCAATGCCGAGGTTTATGCCGGCACCCCGATGTGGACGGAGGCCAAATCCGCCTGCGAAGCGATCTTCGGCATGGGCTACTCGCTCTGCCCGGAGTATTCCGACCTCTTCCGCGGCGACAACGGCGAGAACGCCGACGCCCTGAAGGAGATCATCTTCGGCGTGGCATACGACGCCGAGCAGACGCAGTCCTACGGCGGCACGTCGTACCTGACGCTGGCAGCCATCGCCGCCACCGACGTGACGGCCGAACAGAAGATCAACGGCGTGAACAACGGCTGGGCCGGCATCCGCGTACCCTACGAATACGTACAGAAATATTTCAACGCCCGCAACGCGGACTACACCACGGGCGAATATACGGTCAACGACAAACGCGGCGGAATGTTCTACATCAAAGGCCGCCAGGAGTCGATGAACGATGCGCTCTATGTCTTCCTCAACGGGTGGACTTGCCTCAAGTTCAACAATATCCCCCACGACATGACCAACGACGAATTCCTTGCCACGGCTGCATCGAAGGCATACAGCGACATCGACTTCCCGATGATCCGCCTGGGCGAGATCTACCTGATCTACGCCGAGGCCTGCATGAACCTGGGACAGGCCAACACCGCGCTGCCGAAGCTCAAGGAGCTGACCGACCGCGCCGGGGTATCGGCCCCCTCGTCGGTCACGGCCGACTACCTGCTCGAGGAGCGTGCCCGCGAGCTGATGTGGGAGGGGCACCGCCGCACCGACCTGATCCGCTACGGCAAGTTCACCACCCCGTCGTTCCTCTGGACATACAAGGGCGGCACCTTCACCGGACAGGGGTTCGATGATTACATGAAAATCTTTGCCATCCCTTCGTCGGAGCTCGCTTCCAACCCCGAACTGCACCAGAATCCCGGCTACGGAAACGCAACCGATAAATAACCAACCCTAAAAATCGTACGACTATGAAAATTACACGATATGCGATGATGCTGGCGGCTGCGACGGGGCTCCTCTCCGCCTGCCAAAAGCTCGACGAGGTAAAGGCCTACGACCCCGACAAGGTCGTGGCGCCCGTGCTGCATGCGCTGCCCGGGGAGATCGTCATTACGCCCGACAACATGGGCTCGACGCAGACCTTCACCTGGGACGCCGCCGACTTCGGCGTCCGCACCCAGATCAACTACTCGATCGAAGCCTCGTACAACGACGGTGCGAAACTGGTGCTCTTCACGGGAATGAACGGCACCTCGTCGGAACAGACCTATGAAAGCCTCAACAACATCCTTGCGCTGTCCGTGGAAGACGGCGGCCTGGGGGTTCCCTCGGGCGAACCTACGGACGTGGATTTCTACATCAGCGCCACGATCGGCACCGACTTCGAGAAATTCTACTCCGCCCCCGCCACCGTCCGCATGACCGTGACGACGGCCGAGCGTACCTATCCCCAGGTCTGGGTAATCGGCGATTACTGCGGCTGGAATTTCGACAACGCACAGGGACTGTTCTGTTTCTCCGGCGACGAGGTCACCTACGAAGCTATCGTTGACTTGGGCGAAAAAGCCGCCAACGGCTTCAAACTGAGCGGCGAAGCCGGTTGGAACGATGCCTGCAACTGGGGCACCGACGGTGATGCTGCGGCACCGGAAACGGAAGCCCCGTCGATCACGCTGATCTCCAGCGGCGGTTCCGGAAACATCATGGTCTATTCCAAGCGCTTCTACCGCTTCGTATTCGACCGTTCGACATTAACGTTAAGCAATAAGCTGTCGTTCAACTCGATGGGTATTATCGGCGATGCCACTCCGGGCGGCTGGGACACCGACACGGAGATGAATTTCGACACCCAAAAACAGCGTTTCTGGGTCGACGTCACACTGACCGCCGGGGAATTCAAATTCCGTGCGGACAACGACTGGGCGATAAACTTCGGCGGGGCGGACGGACGCCTTTCGCAGAACGGCGACAACATCAAGGCCACGGCGGGCAACTACCGCGTATACGCAACCCTGAACAACTCTGCGGAGATCACCTACGAACTCAATGCCGGCGACTACGGCACGGGCGGCGGCGAAGAACCCGACCCGGGGCCGGAAAAGGCCGACTGGTACATCCACGGCCAGACCGTCGCAACCCCCGACTGGGGCCCGACGGCCATGGAGAGCGCCAGCTCGAACATCGTGGCCTACAAGGCCGCAGGGGTCGAGGTAGCCGCCAACTCGGAATTCCTCTTCAAGAGCGGCGACGAGTCGCAGTGGATCGGGGCCGACGCCGCATTCGCCGGCAGCAGCCCCTACACCTGCACGATCGGCTCGGCCTTCAAGGTTTCCGCCGACAAGGTCAATGCCGTGATCGCCGAAGCCGGCACGTACGACTACTGGCTGCTGCCCGAGGCGGGACGCGCCTACGTGATGGCCGCAGGCGCCAAGCCCGAGCTGGTCGCCGACACATGGGGACTGGTCGGCAACATCACCGGATGGGGTGACCTGGGCGATTTCTCCATGAGCGAGGAGGGCGCCTACCTCGTTCGCAAAGGCGTAGCCCTGACCACCGCCAGCGAGTTCAAGATCCGCTTCAACAACGCCTGGGACGACTCCAAGAACTACGGCACGGCGTCGGGCGGTGCGGTCGACATCAACAAGGCGGTCGCCATCATCTCCAGCGGCGGTTCACAGAACATGAAAGTCCAGCTCGACGGCACCTACGACATCTATTTTGACTTGACGAATTCGCTGATATACATCATGTCCGAGGGGAAAACCCCGGCAGAGGCCGAATAACGGCCACCCTTTCACGGGACGGCACACAGAGATTGCCGTCCCGTTTCTGGCCTGCCGCCCCTGACCGGACGGCAGGCCCCGAAACGAACTTTAACCGAGATTCCGCTATGAAAAAATTTCTTTTCCTGCTGCTGGCACTCGTACTTTCCGTATCCGTGTCGTGCAGCGACGACAAGACCGGCGATACCGGCGGCAGTATGCTCTCCGTGACCCCCACGGAGATAGAATTCGAAGCCGCAGGCGGCAGCCGGCTGCTCGACCTGCGCACCGATGCGGGCGCGTGGTCGCTGACGCAGAGCGACAATACCGCATGGTGCACACCGGCCCTCACATCGGGCAAAACCTCCACGTCGTTCGCGGTCACGGCGATCGCAAACGAGTCGTCGAAACGCTCCGCGACGCTTACCTTCACCGCCCCGGGTTGCGATCCGGTCGTCGTCACCGTGACACAGGGCGGTGATGCCTCCCAGGATTTCGAGGGCGAAGAGGTCGTCGCCCAGCCCGATGCGTGGGACAACCGCAAACGCGCCGACATAAGCTACCAGCTGCTGGTATACAGCTTCGCCGACGGCAACGGCGACAAGGTGGGCGACCTACGGGGGCTGACCCGGCGGCTCGACTACATCGACCCACTCGGCGCCTCGGCCGTATGGCTCTCGCCGATCCATCCGGCGGCTTCGTACCACGGTTACGACGTGCTCGACTACGAGGCAGTCAACCCCGCCTTCGGGTCGGACGCCGACCTGAGGACATTCATCGACGCGGCCCATGCCCGCGGCATCCGGGTCTACCTGGATTACGTGCTCAACCATACGGGCAAAGACCACCCGTGGTTCAAATCGGCCGCCGCGTCCGAAGGGAGCCCTTACCGTGACCGCTATATCTTCTCCGAAGACCCGCAGGCCGACATCGCGGCCGGGCGGATCGACCAGATCGCCACGGAAGGCGCCGCAGGCTACGATGCCGGACAATGGTTCTCGACCGACACGGGGGCGGGTGCCGCCGGGCGCTTCAAGTTCGTACTCGACTGGACAAATGCCGACAGCCCGACGGTGACCGTTACCGAAACGACCGACGCCGCGGACGCGGACAACACGCAGGGCGGCCCGGACGACAAGTACCTCTATTTCGGCAACGGCACGAGCAAACGCTTCTACACCAGGGGCGGCAACAGCTACGAACTGACGCTCGACTTCGATTCCGACTGGGGATTCCTCGTCCGCACCTCGACCACGTCGTGGGCCGCAGGCACCAAATACGGCGCCCCGGACAACCGGACGATCATCCGGTTCGGGGAGCCCTTCACCCTGACATCGAACCGCTCGGCCGACCCGGCCAACGTGCAGTTCTCGCTGCCGACGATGTACCATTCGCACTTCTGGACGGCGGCATTCGCCGACCTCAACTACGGCAAAGCCGCCGAGGCGGAGCAGTCCGGGGCGTTCAAGGCCGTCGCCGAAGCGGCTGACAAGTGGGTACGCATGGGCGTGGACGGGTTCCGCCTCGATGCCGTGAAGCACATCTACCACAACGCCTACAACGACGAGAACCCCACGTTCCTCAAGAAATTCTACGACCGCATGAACGAGACCTACAAGGCCGCCGGCGGAGAGGGCGATTTCTACATGGTGGGCGAGATGCTCGACGAAGCGGACAAGGCGGCACCCTATTACCGGGGGCTGCCGGCACTGTTCGAATTCACGTTCTGGTACAAGCTCAAATGGGCGCTGCAAAACGGCATCGGATGCTATTTCGTCAAGGACATCCTCGACGTGCAGCCCCTCTACGCACAGTACCGCAGCGATTACATCGAAGCCACGAAACTTTCGAACCACGACGAGGATCGCACGGGCTCCGACCTGGGGCAGTCCGTCGAAAAGATGAAGGTGGCGGCCGCCGTACTGCTCACGGCGCAGGGCGCACCCTACATTTACCAGGGCGAAGAGCTCGGGTACTGGGGCACCAAATCCAACGGCGACGAATATGTCCGCACCCCGATCCTGTGGGACAAGGCGGGCAACGAACTGGCTTCGGGAAGCCTCTCAGGCAAGATCGACATGCAGATGCTGACCGCAGCGATCTCGGTCGAGGCGCAGGCCGACGACGACGGTTCGCTGCTCAACCTCTACCGCACGTTCGCCCGGCTGCGCAACACCTACCCCGTGCTGGCGCAGGGCAAGATGGTCAAACACCCGGTCTACAACGACGGCAACACCTCGCAGCAATCCATCGCGGCCTGGTACCGCGAGCTGGACGGCGAACGGATGCTCGTCGTGCACAACTTCGGCCGGGAGGAGCAGATACTGACCCTTACCGACCAACCGGACAAGGCCGTAGGCGTCTCAGGTGAAGTGAAGCTCCAGCGCGGCGACGCTTCGTCGAAACTGCTCATGGGTGCCTGGTCGTCGGTCGTGTTCACGCTCTAAACGACCCGCCATGAAACGGTTGCCCGCATTACTTCTCGCAATGGTACTGGTTGCCTGCGGCACACGGCCGCAGCAACCGGCCGCCCACCCCGACTGGAGTTACAACTCGGTCGTCTACGAAATGAACGTGCGCCAGTACACCCCCGAAGGGACGCTGACGGCAGCCGCACGCGAACTGCCCCGGCTCAGAGAACTGGGCGTGGACGTCGTCTGGCTGATGCCCGTCTACCCCATCGGCGTCAAGGAGCGCAAGGGAACCCTCGGCTCGTACTACGCCATCTCCGACTACGAAGCCGTCAACCCCGAATTCGGCACGCTGGAGGATTTCGACCGGTTCGTAGCCGACGCCCACAGACTCGGGCTGCGCGTAATCCTGGACTGGGTGGCCAACCACACCTCGCCCGATGCCCGCTGGATCGAGGAGCATCCGGCCGACTGGTATGTGCGCGACTCGCTGGGCAACACCATCGTGCAGTACGACTGGACGGACATCGCCAAGCTCGACTACGGCAACACGGACATGCGTGCCGCAATGGCGGCCGCCATGCGTTTCTGGCTCAACCGCGGCATCGACGGATTCCGCTGCGACATGGCGTGCGAGGTACCCATCGACTTCTGGCAGCAGACGCTGCCCGCACTGCGGAAGGAGTACCCCGGCATCTACCTGCTCGCCGAGGGCGAAGCCCCCGCATTGCACGACGGGGCGTTCGACGCCTCGTATGCGTGGGAACTGCACCACCTGCTGAACGACATCGCACAGGGACGCAAAAGCGCCGCAGACCTGCGTGCCTACGTCGCCAGAGACTCCGCTGCCATGCCGCGCGAGGCGTTCCGCCTGATGTTCACCTCGAACCACGACGAAAACTCGTGGGCCGGGACGGAATTCGAGCGCATGGGCGACGCAGCACGCGTGATGGCGTTGCTGACCTTCACGCTGCCCAACGGGCAGCCGCTCGTCTATACCGGACAGGAGATGGGGTTCGACCACCGCTTCGAGTTCTTCGAGAAAGACCCCGTACCCGCGTGGGAACATAACGGGTTTACGGATTTCTACACCGCACTGATCCGGCTGCGCCACGAGAACCCGGCGCTCGCGGCCGGAGAACGCGGCGGGCAGGCCGCATACCCGCTCGGAGAACGAACACCCGACGGCCTGATGCTGTTTTCCCGCACGGCCGGCGGCAACGAGGTGACAGTCGCTGCGAACCTCAGCGCGGAGGAGGTCGCATTCGACCTGCCGTTCGAGGGCTCGCGCCGCGAGTTCTTCACCGGGAAGGAATACACGGGCGGCACCCGCACCGTGCTTCCCGCATGGCAGTGGCTGGTCTTCGCACAAGACAGGAGATAAGGGTTGCGGACATGCGCCGGGGATGCGCGGAAACAGCGCCGGGAACCCGATAGCACCCGACGGGAATAGACAGTAAACCATCCGAGAAGCACGGGGATGCGCATGAGAAGCACAAGGATGCCCCGGGCGAAACGGGAATCGCTGGAAACCGATTTTTTGCTAACTTTACAAACGACGATATTTTGAACCGATTTTTCATGACACTCGCAGCAGCCGGACTGCTCTCCTGCACAGGGACAGGACAGTCCGCATTCGACCCCGCCTCGGTGGCAGACGCCTCGGGCGAGGTTACCCGCGTCGAACCCCTCTCGTGGTGGACGGGAATGCAGACCCCGCTCCAGTTGCTCGTCAACGGGGCCGGCATCGCGGCATACGACGTCCGCATCGAAGGCGGACAGGGCGTCGGGGTGAAGGCCCGCCACAAGGCCGACAGTCCCAATTACCTATTCGTGGACGTGGAGGTGAAGCCCGACGCGGAGCCGGGCACCTACTACCTCGTATTCTCGCAGGGGGAACGGCAGTTCAAGGTTCCCTATCAGATCGCGGCACGCGCCGAAGGCTCGGCCGCACGCAAGAGTTTCACCACGGCCGACATGATCTACCTCCTGATGCCCGACCGCTTCGCCAACGGCGATGCGTCGAACGACTCGACGCCCCACACGCGGGAGCGCGCCGACCGCAGCGCCTTCTTCGGCCGCCACGGGGGCGACCTGCAGGGGATAATCGACCACCTGGATTACATCGCAGGGCTGGGCGCCACGGCCGTATGGCCCACGCCGCTGCTGCTGGACGACGAACCCGAAGGTTCGTACCACGGCTACGCCTGCGGCGACTACTACCGCATAGACCCCCGGTTCGGCTCGAACGAACTGTATAGGGAGTTCGTCGGCAAAGCCCACGAGCACGGGCTGAAGGTGATTATGGACATCGTCACCAACCACTGCGGCACGGGCCACTGGTGGATGAAAGACCTGCCTTTCAGGGACTGGATACACCAGTTCCCCGAATACACCGGGACGAACGTCTGCTTCTCGACGAACATGGATCCCAACGCTTCGCGCTACGACCTCGACCTGCAGGAGAGCGGCTGGTTCGTGCCGTCGATGCCCGACATGAACCTCGACAATCCCTACGTGCTGCAATATTTCAAGCAATGGGCCGTGTGGTGGATCGAGTATGCCGGCCTGGACGGGTTCCGCGTCGACACCTACCCCTACAACGAAAAGGTGCCGATGAGCGAGTGGTGCGCGGCCGTACGCAGGGAATACCCTGATTTCAACATCGTGGGCGAATGCTGGACGTCGTCGATCCCGCAACTGGCATACTGGCAGGGCGGCAATCCCAACAAGGACGGCTTCGACTCGCACCTGCCGTCGATCATGGATTTCCCGCTGCAGGAGGCCATCTGCCGGGCGCTGCCCACCGACTCGCTCCGCTGGGGCGAGGGCATGACGCGCGTCTACGACTGCCTGTCGCACGATTTCGTCTACCATGACCTGTCGAAAATGATGATCTTCGTCGCCAACCACGACACCGACCGCATCGGCGACATCGTACGCGGGAACCCCGACCGGCTGAAACTCTCGATGGCGATGCTGGCCACGATGCGCGGCATCCCGCAGATATTCTCGGGCGACGAGATGATGTTCACCTCGAAAGACCTCTCGCAGGGACACGGCGGGCTGCGCGTGGATTTCCCCGGCGGCTGGGAGGGCGACGCGGTGAACCTGTTCGACCCCGCGCAGCGCGATGCGGTACAGGCGGGGCTCTTCGACTACACGCAGCGGCTCTTCCAATGGCGCAAGTCGAAGCCCGTGATCCACAACGGCCGCACGATGCACTTCCTCTCGCGCGACAACACCTACGCCTATTTCCGTTATGACGACACCGACGCGGTATTCGTCTTCATCAACAACTCGCGGGGCAAGAAACAGGTGCCGTGGTCGCACTATGCCGAGATCGCCTCGGGGCTGAGCGACGGGCGCAACGTCCTGACGGGCGAAGCCACGGAGGTGGACGACGCCACCACGGTCGGCCCGCGGCAGGCGCTGATCGTAGAATTCAAACGTAAATAACAAGACCGAACCATGAAGAAAATATTTTTATATATCTGCGCGCTGCTGGCCGGTGCAGCCTGCTCGGCACAGGAGACGCTACTCTCGCCCGACGGCCGCCTCCGCCTGGAATTCAGCCTGGCGGACGGAGGCCGCCCCACCTATACGCTCGATTACAAGGAGCGCCCCGTGATCCTACCCAGCGGCATGGGGCTCGAACTGCGCGGCGAAGCTCCGAAGCTGGAATTCGGGACTGAAATCCGCAAGGGCGAACCGGGGCGCCCGGTATCGCTCTACGACGGGTTCACCCTCGGGCAGGTGGCCCGCAGCGAGTCCGACCAGACATGGCGTCCCGTATGGGGCGAGCAGGCCGAGATCCGCGACCACTATAACGAAATGGCCGTCACGCTGCGGCAGGCCGCGACAGGCCGCGACATGACGATCCGCTTCCGGCTCTACGACGACGGGCTCGGATTCCGCTACGAATTCCCCGAACAGGAGTCGCTGACCTATTTCGTCATCGGCGAGGAGAAAACACAGTTCGCCATGACGGGCGATCACACGGCGTTCTGGATCCCGGGCGACTACGACACGCAGGAGTACGACTACACGGAGTCGAAGCTCTCGCAGATACGGGAGCTGATGCCCGGCGCCATCACGCCCAACTCGTCGCAGACGCCCTTCTCGCCCACGGGCGTACAGACGGCCCTGCAGATGAAGAGCGACGACGGGCTCTACATCAACATCCACGAAGCGGCGCTGGTCGACTATGCGTGCATGCACCTCGACCTGGACGACCGGAATTTCATCTTCACCTCGCACCTTACGCCCGACGCACAGGGATGGAAAGGCTACATGCAGGCGCCCTGCCACACCCCGTGGCGCACGGTGACGGTCTCGGACGACGCCCGCGACATCCTCGCCTCGCATTTGATCCTGAACCTCAACGAGCCGTGCGCTTACACTGACACCTCGTGGATCAAGCCCGTGAAATACATGGGCGTATGGTGGGAAATGATCACCGGCAAGAGCGACTGGGCCTATACGCGCGACGTGCCGTCGGTACAGCTCGGCGTGACGGATTACGCCCGGTGCACGCCCAGCGGCCGCCACGGCGCCAACAACGGGAACGTGAAGCGCTACATCGACTTCGCGGCGGCACACGGGTTCGACCAGCTGCTCGTCGAAGGCTGGAACGTCGGCTGGGAGGACTGGTTCGGGCACACGAAGGATTACGTCTTCGATTTCGTGACCCCCTACCCCGATTTCGACATCGCCGCGCTGAACGAATATGCGCACGGGAAAGGCATCCGGCTGATGATGCACCACGAAACGTCGGCTTCGGTACGCAACTACGAACGCCACCTGGAAGCGGCCTACCGCCTGATGAACAAATACGGGTACAACTCGGTCAAGAGCGGATACGTGGGCGACATCCTGCCCCGCGGCGAGCACCATTACGGGCAGTGGATGAACAACCACTACCTCTATGCCGTCCGCCGGGCCGCCGAACACAAGATCATGGTCAACGCCCACGAGGCGGTGCGCCCGACGGGCCTCTGCCGCACCTACCCCAACCTGATCGGCAACGAGTCGGCACGCGGCACGGAGTACCAGGCGTTCGGCGGCACGAAGCCCCACCATGTGACGATCCTGCCCTTCACGCGCCTGCAGGGCGGCCCGATGGACTACACGCCCGGCATCTTCGTGATGGACGTCGCGGAGGTCAACCCCGGCAACCACTCGCACGTCAACGCGACGCTCGCCAACCAGTTGGCGTTGTACGTGACGATGTACTCGCCGCTGCAAATGGCGGCAGACCTGCCCGAGCACTATGAGAAATACATGGACGCGTTCCAATTCATCAAGGACGTGGCCGTCGATTGGGAAGAGAGCCGCTACCTGCTGGCCGAGCCGGGCGACTACATCGTCGTGGCGCGCAAGGCCAAAGGCACGGGCGAGTGGTTCGTGGGCGGAGTGACGGACGAGAACCGCCGTACGGTGACGCTCCCGTTCGACTACCTCGCCCCCGGCAAGGAGTATGTGGCGACGCTCTACGCCGATGCCCCCGATGCCGATTACCAGACCAATCCGCAGGCGTATGTCATCCGCACCGGGAAGGTCGGACAACGCACGGAACTCGACGTGGAGATGGCGCGCGGCGGAGGCTTTGCAATCTCCATACGCGAGGCAACCGACGCAGACCGCAAACTCCGCAGGCTGAAATAACGGGATTTGCCGTTCGCACGGCGATCATGCCGGGGCCCACACAGCCGGCGCCGGCGCTGAACCCGTACCCCGGCACGGCCGCGGACGGCAGCAGACCGTCCGGCCTCCACTGCCAGCCGGCATGCGGCACTCGGCAATGTCCGGCAACGGAATGCCCGCACAGCCCCCCCCCTCAAAAAATCCTTTGCCCCTTGTTCCACAGGAACAGGGGCTTTTTTATGCGTATTTTTAAATTATTTTGCTATTTTTGCCCTCGGTAGCACCCAATATTCACGCTCAAAATCAAAACCATGACACTCAACGAATACCAGCAGCACGCACTCGAAACGGCAATCTATCCCGAAAACCGTCGCATCATCTACCCCACGCTCGGGCTTACGGGCGAGGCGGGCGAAGTGGCCGACAAGGTCAAAAAGGTCATCCGCGACGGCCACGAGGAGTTCACGGACGAGAAGCGGCTGGAGATCGTCAAGGAGATCGGCGACGTATTGTGGTACTGCGCGACGCTCGCCCGCGACCTGGGGTACGAACTGGACGACGTGGCGCAGATGAACGTCGACAAACTCCGCTCGCGCATGCAACGCCACATCATCTCGGGCAGCGGCGACAACCGCTAAGGACATGGAAGATTATATCTTACGGGAGATCAACAGGATCGGGGAGCTGATCGCCGCCCTGCTGAATAAAATCGGGCTGATGAGACAATCAGCCTCCCCGGAGCAGATACGGACGACGGCCAAGACGGAGCTGGCCGAGAAACTGGACATCGACATCGACACGTTGCTGGATGAGCCGGATTTCATCGGCCGGCTTACGGACGAATACGGGTTCGGCGACCAGGAACTGGACAAGTTCGCCGAACTGCTCTTCGACATGGCGGCCGCATCGGAGCAGCACGCGGAACGGCTGCGCCTCGCGGCTGCCGTCGGCGCGATATACAGTTATCTCGACGCAAAGAAAGCCCCGGCGTCGCTGAACCGCTACTACATTCTCAAAGACCTGGACAAGTACATCAAAGAACCTCAATAAATGGAACAGGAAAAACAACTTACGTCATTGCCCGAGAACGCTTACCGGGAACTCAAACCGGGCGAAGAGTACACGCCCATCATGCCCGCCTCGTCGTCGCCCAGGGAGGTAACGCCCTACTCGGTCACGATGGGTATCGTCATGGCCATCGTCTTCTCGGCCGCCGCGGCCTTCCTCGGCCTGAAGGTCGGGCAGGTATTCGAAGCGGCGATCCCGATCGCCATCATCGCCGTCGGCATGGGCAACGTGATGGGTAAGAGGAACATGCTGGGACAGAACGTCATCATCCAGTCGATCGGCGCCTCGTCGGGCGTGATCGTCGCGGGTGCCATCTTCACCCTCCCGGCGCTCTACATCCTCGGGCTCGACGCGGCATTTTACCAGGTGTTCCTCTCGTCGCTCTTCGGCGGGCTGCTGGGCATCGTGCTGCTGATCCCGTTCCGCAAATATTTCGTCAAGGAGATGCACGGGAAATACCCCTTCCCCGAGGCTACGGCCACGACCGAGGTGCTGATCTCGGGCGAGAAGGGCGGCAACCAGGCCAAACTGCTGGCCGTGGCAGGTCTCATAGGCGGCCTCTACGACTTCGCGGTAGGCACGTTCGGCATGTGGACGGAGTCGGTATCGACGCGCATCTGTGCGTGGGGACAGGTGGCAGCCGACAAGTTCAAGGTGGTATTCTCGCTCAACACGTCGGCCGCCGTATTGGGCCTGGGCTACATCATCGGATTGAAATACGCCATGATCATCACGGCGGGTTCGTGCCTGGTGTGGTTCCTCGTCGTACCGCTCGTCGGGTCGCTGGCCGACACGATCGACCCGGCGGCCATGGCCTCGCTGCTGGGCGTGACGCGCGCCGACATCCTCGCCGACCCCGCCAGCATCTTCACGGCAGAAAACCTCTTCGCCTTCATCGGCAAACCGCTCGGCATCGGAGGCATCGCCATGGCGGGCATCATCGGCATCGTCAAGCAGTCGAAGATCATCCGCCAGGCCGTAGGGCTGGCCGTATCGGAATTGGGGGGGGGCAACAAAACCGCCCCGGCTGCGGTAGAACGCACGCAGCGCGACCTGACGATGAAGCGGATCCTCACGATCCTGATCGCCACGCTCATCTCGGTCTTCGTATTCTTCCACTTCGGCCTGCTGGACGGCTGGATACAATCCGTCACGGCCATCCTGATCGTCTTCGTCATCGCGTTCCTCTTCACGACCGTGGCGGCCAACGCCATCGCCATTGTCGGCACGAACCCCGTGTCGGGCATGACGCTGATGACGCTGATCCTCTCGTCGCTGGTTTTGGTGAGCGTCGGGCTGAGCGGCACGACGGGCATGACGGCGGCGCTGATCATCGGCGGAGTGGTCTGCACGGCGCTCTCGATGGCCGGAGGGTTCATCACCGACCTGAAGATCGGTTACTGGCTCGGCACGACGCCCCGCAAGCAGGAGGCCTGGAAATTCCTCGGCACGTTCGTTGCTGCGGCGACCGTGGCGGGCGTGATGATCATCCTCAACAAATCGTACGGGTTCGTGGGCGAAGGCGCCCTCGTAGCCCCGCAGGCCAACGCCATGGCCGCCGTGATACAGCCCCTGATGACGGGCGGGCAGACCCCGTGGATGCTCTACTTCTGCGGCGCGGCACTGGCGCTGGTGCTGACCTCGATCGGTGTTCCGGCCCTCGCATTCGCGCTGGGCATGTTCATCCCGATGGAGCTGAACGCACCGCTGGTCGTGGGCGGCCTGGTGGCATGGTTCGTATCGAACCGTTCGAAGGACGAGGGGCTCAACAAGGCGCGTTTCGACCGCGGAACGCTCATCGCCTCGGGCTTCATCGCCGGCGGCGCGCTGATGGGCGTGGTGAGCGCCCTGCTCAAGTTCGCCGAGGTGGACTGGTTCCTGAGCGGCTGGGCGGACTCGAACGCCGCCGAGTGGACGGGGCTGGCGATGTACCTCGTACTGATCGGCTATTTCGCATGGCACACGCTCCGGGCAAAAAAAGAGGAATAAACCATAAACAGATATTGTCATGGATTTAAAAGAAAGATTCCTGAAATACGTCTCCTACGACACCCAGTCGTCGGAGGAGAGCACGACGTTCCCTTCGACCGAAAAACAGAAAGTCCTGCTGGCCGCCCTGCGCGACGAAATGGAGGCATTGGGCATGACCGAGGTCTCGATGGATCAGTACGGTTACGTGATGGGCACCGTCCCTGCGACGCCGGGTTGCGAGAATGCCCCGGTGATCGGGTTCATCGCCCATGTGGACACCTCGCCCGACATGAGCGGCAAGGACGTCAAACCCCGCGTCATCGAGGAGTACGACGGCTGCGACATCGCACTGAACGGCCAGCTGACGATGCGGGTCGCGGATTTCCCCGAGCTGGAGTTCTTCAAGGGGCACACGCTGATCCATACTGACGGCACGACGCTGCTGGGTGCCGACGACAAGGCGGGCGTGGCGGAAATCATGACCGCCGCGGAGCACCTGCTCGCACACCCCGAGATCAAACACGGCAAAATCCGCATCGGCTTCACGCCCGACGAAGAGGTGGGCCGCGGGGTCGATTTCTTCGACGTCAGGGCCTTCGGCGCCGACTTCGCCTACACGGTAGACGGCGGTATGGAGGGTGAGCTGGAATACGAGAACTTCAACGCCGCAAGCGCCAAAATCGACATTCAGGGACGCAACGTCCACCCGGGATACGCCAAGAACAAGATGGTCAATGCGCTCGACGTGGCGTGCGAACTGCAAGGGCTGCTGCCGGCCGCCGAACGTCCGCAGTACACCGAAGGATACGAAGGGTTCTACCACTGCGTAGGGCTGAACGGCACGGTCGAGAAAGCCTCGGTCAGCTATATCATCCGCGACCACGATGCGGAGAAATTCGAGCAGAAAAAGGTATTCATGTGGGCCTGCGTCGACCTTTTGAAGAAGAAATACGGCGACGGGGTGCTGACCCTGACGCTCAAAGACCAGTATTTCAACATGCGCAAGATGGTCGAGCCGCACCCGCAGGTGATCGACAAGGCGCTCAGGGCCATGGAAATGGCCGGCGTGAACCCGATCGTACGCCCCATACGCGGCGGTACGGACGGCGCACGCCTGTCGTTCATGGGGCTGCCCTGCCCCAACCTCTTCACGGGGGGCATGAACTTCCACGGCAAATTCGAATATTGCTCGCTCACCACAATGCACAAGGCAGAGCAGGTGATCCTGAACCTGGCGCAGTTGTGGGCGGAATAACATAACGTATATATGGATAGCTTCGGTTTTCTGAAAGTGGCGGCAGCCGTGCCGCACGTACGGGTCGGCGACTGCGATTTCAATGCGGAGCGCATGGCCGCTATGGCCGACGAGGCGGCACAACGGGGCGTGGAGATCGTCGCGTTCCCCGAGCTGGCCCTGACGGCCTACACCTGCGGCGACCTGCTGCTGCAACCCGCACTGCTCGACGCGGCCGACGAGGCGTTAGCAAGACTGGTACGCGACACGCGCAAGCTGCCGCTGACGATGATCGCGGGGGCACCGCTGCGCCACACTCAGACGCTCTACAACTGCGCCGTGGTCTTCACGCAGGGGCGCATACTGGGCGTCGTCCCCAAAACCTATATCCCCGACTATACGGAATTCTACGAGAACCGCTGGTTCGCATCGGGCGCAGGCATCTCCGAAGAGACGATCCCCGTTGCGGGGCAGGCTGCGGATTTCGGCACGGGCCTCACGTTCGAGGTCAACGGCACGGAGTTCGGCGTGGAGCTGTGCGAAGACCTCTGGACGGCAGTGCCGCCCTCGTCGCACATGGCACTCAGCGGCGCGAAGGTGATCTTCAACCTCTCGGCATCGCCCGAGGCCGTCGGCAAGCACGCCTACCTGCGGCAGCTCGTGGCGCAGCAGTCGGCACACACGATCGGGGGTTATGTCTACTGCTCGGCCGGCTTCGGCGAATCATCGACCGACCTGGTATTCGCCGGGAACGGCATCATCGCCGAAAACGGAAAGATCCTGCGCGAAGCGAAGCGTTTCGTGCTCGAAGAGCAGTTGGTGGTGGCCGACCTCGACATCGAGCGGCTGGAATTCGAACGCCTCAGGAACACCTCGTTCCGCGTGAATGAAGGCGCGGCGGAGAACACCGTGATCGAAATGGAAATCCCCGAAGGGCTGCGCGCGGCGGCGCTCGACCGCGATATCGACCCGATGCCGTTCGTGCCGCAGGACGAAGCGCACCGCAGCCAGCGCTGCGAGGAGATCTTCCAGATACAGTCGCACGGGCTGGCCAAGCGGCTGGTACACACGCGCTGCGAGAAGGCCGTGGTCGGCATCTCGGGCGGGCTCGACTCGACGCTGGCGCTGCTCGTGGCGGTACGCACGTTCGACAAGCTGCAACTCGACCGCACGGGAATCATCGGCATCACGATGCCCGGGTTCGGCACCACGGATCGCACTTACAACAATGCGCTGGAGCTGATGCGCAGTCTGGGCGTCACCGTGCGCGAAATCCCGATCCGCGACGCCTGCCTGCAACACTTCAAAGATATCGGGCTCGACCCCGAAGACCGCTCGGCGGCCTACGAGAACAGCCAGGCACGCGAACGCACGCAGATACTGATGGACGTCGCCAACATGGAGGGCGGGCTGGTGGTCGGCACAGGCGACCTGAGCGAGCTAGCCCTGGGATGGGCGACTTACAACGGCGACCAGATGTCGATGTACGGCGTGAACGCCTCGGTGCCCAAGACGCTGGTGCGCCATCTGGTAAAATGGGTGGCCGACACCGAGTCGGATGCGGGGGCCCGCGCCACGCTGCTCGACATCATCGATACGCCGGTCAGCCCGGAATTGCTGCCGGCGGACAAGGACGGCAGGATCAGCCAGAAGACCGAAGACCTGGTAGGCCCTTACGAGCTGCACGATTTCTTCCTCTACAATTTCATCCGCGGAGGTTATCGTCCGGCGAAGATCCTGTTCCTGGCCGAACAGGCATTCCGCGGCAGCTACGACCACGCTACGATCCGGAAATGGCTGGAGGTATTCTTCCGCCGCTTCTTCTCGCAGCAGTTCAAGCGCTCGGCAATGCCCGACGGCCCGAAGGTCGGTTCGGTGGCCCTGTCGCCCCGGGGCGACTGGCGTATGCCTTCGGACGCCTCGGCAGCCGTATGGCTCAAGGAACTCGAAACACTGTAAACCGTAAATACGAATAAATAAAAATGAAGAAAACCCTTTTGTCCATCGCCGCGTCACTGCTGCTCGCAGGCGGCACCGCGTCGGCACAGGACTGGCAGGAAGCACTGAAAAAGGCCGCGACGGAGGCCGCAGACAAGGCGACAGGCGGCAAACTGACCCAATATGCGCTGGTCGGGACATGGAACTACTCCGCTCCGGGCGTGAAATTCGAAGGCAACGACCTGCTGAGCCAGCTCGGGGGATCGGCGCTCGAAGGTACCGTCAAAAGCCAGCTCGACAAGGTCTACCAAACGGTGGGCATCAAGCCCGGCGCAGGTTCGGTCACGTTCGGCAAAGACGGCGCATTCAGTACCCAAATGGGCAATTACAAATTGTCGGGCACCTATACGTTCGACCCTTCGACCCATGTGGCCGCGATGAAATTCGCCAAGGAGAAGCTCGGCAAGGAAAAGCTCGACCTGGGCGAGGTTCCGGGGCACGTCTACCTCAGCGGGACGAAGATGGTACTGGTCTTCCCGGTCAGCAAGCTCATCGAGATCATCAAATCATACGGCAGCAAAATCTCGTCGATGGAGACTATCGTCGCCCTGCTCGAACAGTACAAGAACGTATACATCGGATTCGAATTCAGCAAGGAAACGGGAGAAAATGCGAAATAGTTGAAAAAAATTCATAATTTTTTCAAAATGACAGATTCACGGCGGATCTGTCATTTTTTATTACGGATATTTACCGATCGCTCCCCGCACTTCCCCGGACAGTAAGCAGATGGGGTGCAGAAGTCGCAAACGGCATAAGTAAAATATTTTAGCAATTTCTTAAAGAACTTGCAAAACTCGAACAGATACATTATTTTTACCACCGAACAGATTCCACAAACCCTTAAACACAGATTGACTATGAACGAGCAAGCACATCAGTACGTCGAAGATTTCATGGCGCAACTAATCCTCCGCAATCCCAATGAGCCGGAATTCCACCAGGCCGTCCGCGAGGTCGCCGAATCGCTGGCTCCCCACATCGTGGCGAGCCCCGTATTGCAGAAAATGAAAGTTCTGGAACGCATCGCGGAACCCGAGCGCGTCATCATTTTCCGTGTGCCCTGGCTCAACGACAAAGGCGAGATCGAGATCAACCGCGGCTACCGCGTGCAGATGAACAGCGCCATCGGCCCCTACAAGGGCGGCATCCGCTTCCACCCTTCGGTCAACCTGTCGATCCTGAAGTTCCTCGCCTTCGAACAGACCTTCAAGAACAGCCTCACGACGCTGCCGATGGGCGGCGGCAAGGGCGGTTCGGATTTCAACCCCAAGGGGCGCTCGGACAACGAGGTGATGAAATTCTGCCAGTCGTTCATGACCGAATTGCAGCGCCACATCGGACAGGACACCGACGTCCCGGCAGGCGACATCGGCGTCGGCGGCCGTGAAATCGGCTTCATGTTCGGACAGTACAAGCGCCTGCGCGACGAATTCACGGGAACGCTCACCGGCAAGGGACGCGACTGGGGCGGCAGCCCGCTGCGCCCCGAAGCGACGGGCTACGGCACCTGCTACTTCGCACAGGAGATGCTCGCCACGCGCAAGGAGTCGTTCAAAGGCAAGACCGTCTGCATCTCGGGATCGGGCAACGTGGCACAGTATGCCTGCCAGAAGGCGACGCAACTCGGTGCGAAGGTCGTGACGCTCTCCGATTCGTCGGGTTACATCCACGACCCCGAAGGCATCGACGAGGCAAAACTGGAATATGTAATGGAATTGAAAAATATCTTCCGCGGACGTATCAAGGAGTACGCCGACCGCTATCCGTCGGCCAAGTACTACCCCGGCGAGCGCCCGTGGGGCGTGAAGTGCGACATCGCCATGCCGTGCGCCACGCAGAACGAGCTGAACGGAGACCAGGCGCAGGCGCTCGTGGACAACGGCTGCATCTGCGTAGCCGAAGGGGCGAACATGCCCTCGACCCCCGATGCCATCCGCATCTTCCAGCAGCACAAGCTGCTCTTCGCCCCGGGCAAGGCTGCCAATGCCGGTGGCGTTGCGACCTCGGGGCTCGAAATGACGCAAAACTCGATGCGTATCACCTGGTCGCCCGAAGAGGTCGACGCAAAACTCCGCTCGATCATGGTGAACATCCACTCGGTATGCGTGCAGTACGGCACCCAGCCCGACGGCTACATCAACTACGTAGTCGGAGCCAACATCGGAGGCTTCATGAAGGTCGCCAACGCCATGCTGGCGCAGGGTTGCGTATAAACCGGCAGTCAAGTATTAAGTATGGGAAATCCCGGGCTTTCAGTTAGTTTCCGGGGATTTACAAAGCAATGCTGTAACTGAATGAGTTACGGCATTGCTTTTTTATGAGGTAATGATTTAGAAACGCAAGTCTCGAATAAACTTACATCGAGGTTCATCCTGTCAAACAACTCTATACAAATATACGAAATATCTGATAAAAAAAGCAAATATGATTTTTATTACTCCATTTGCCGATTTATGGCGGACATCAGCGTCACCGTGTGTCCCGTCCTGAAAAAGGTTTACAGTGATTGATAATTAAAGATAAACATTTTGGTTCAAAAAATATTGTCCTGATATAAGTTTACATATGCCTTCCGAACAACCGTCTTTCGGCCCCAATGATGTTTGAGTTTCCCGGTTCTAAGTTCCGCTTCCAAGGGCGTAAGCCAATCGCAGCTGGCATGAGGTCTGAGTGAATTGTAAAGGATAACGATCTGGTCGATGCGTTCTTTTGCTGCCTGAAAACTTTCAAAACATTCCTCGTCGATCCATTCGCTCTTCAGAATACCGTTCACCCGTTCGGCAACGGCATTCTCATACGGATCGCCCTTTTCAGTCATGCTGATGCGAATCCCATTATCGGTCAGCAATTTCACATATTCTTTCGAACAATATTGGCATCCTCTGTCCGAATGATGGATTAACCCTTGCCGTTTTTGCTGCGGAGTCTGGTCTATGGCCATCCTCAGTGCACGGAGCGCTCCGTCCCGTTCCAATGTCGTATTCAGATCATAGCCTACGATCCGTTTGGAATAGGCATCCGTTATCAAAGCCAGATATGCAAATCCTTCTTTCAAAGAAATGTACGTAATATCTCCGACCCATAAACGATGCGGCCGCTCGAGGTCGAAACCCCGGATCAGATTCGGATATTTACGCATCCAGTGCCGCGAGCAGGTCGTAACGCTGTATTTCTTCCGACGTTTGACCAGAAGATTGTTTTCCGAAAGCAGCGTAAATAACCGATCCCGGCTGACCGGAAATCCGTCTTGTTGTAGCAAATGCCACAGTTTACGACCGCCGAGCCTGGGCATCAGTTTCCGGTAGTAACCCACCCGCTCCAAAAGAAGGGTGTCGGACAAGGATCCTTCCCTATTACGCCGTAAATGTTTATAATAGGCCTGACGGGTATAGCCGAACAACCCGCACAGAAACGACAGGCTCATTGCTGTGTGTCTTTCTTTGAGACGCTGGACTGTCCGGCTGCGGATTTTTTTAGCAGGTCGATACCGTATTCTTCTTGGAGGATATCTCCCATGATCTCATAGCCTTCCAGACGTAATAAAGCCTCTTCCAAGCGCCGCCGAAGGGCTTTGTTCTCGGATAATAATTCACTGGCTTCTTCACTCGTAACGCGGGACATGATCGGATAAGGATTAGGGGTACTCACAAAGCTACAACTATTTTTCGCTTTCCAGCGCTGACCCATCTTATGAATCGTAGACATGGGAATACCATGTTCTTCGGAGAGTTGGCGAGCCGTCTTGACTCCGCTCAAATACTCCTGTAAAATCAGATGACGCAACTGACGCGGTAAATAATGACGTGATAAGTCTGAATTCGTTGTTTGCTGCATAAGATTTACTCTTTTCTGTAAACCTTTTTCAGGACGGGACA